>JADZDN010000177.1 GCA_020851015.1 Alphaproteobacteria bacterium
CATGGCCGCGCGCGTTGCAGAGCTGCAGCCACTGGTTCACCGCCTGGCCGATGAACGAGGCGACCTGCGCCTGCTCGGCCAGCTTGTTGTAGAAGCGCAGGTCCTTGCCGGCGATGCGCAGCGGCCCTTTCAGGTGGCTGTCGTCGCCCTCCAGCAGCCAGGGCGCCACCATCTGGAACATCTTGCTGTTGGCGCCGCCGGCCGAGATGACGGCGTGGAACTTGCGCATGTCGACGCCCATCTTGGCCGCGGTCGTCGCCGCCTCGGCGATGATCGCGCAATTGCCGATCGACATGAAGTTGTTGATCAGCTTCAGCGTGTGCCCGGCGCCGAGCGCGCCGACCTCGACGATCGTGTCGGCGAAGCATTGCTGCACCGGCCTGATCGCGGCGACGACATCCGGGTCGCCGCCGACATAGGTGCTGAGCGTGCCGGCCTCGGCCTCCTTCGGCGAGCGGCCGAGCGGCGCGTCGGCCATGCGCGCCCCCTTCTCCTTCAGCGCCGCCCCGATCTTCCGGGTCGAGTTCGGATCGGCGGTCGTGCTGTCGACTACGATCAGACCGGGATGCGCGCCTTCAAGGATGCCGCCGGCGCCGAACACCAGCGCCTCGACCTCGACCGAGGAGGGCACGCAGGTGAACAGGACGTCGCTGTCGCGCGCCAGGGCGGCGGGGCTCGTGCCTTCCTTGGCGCCGCGCTTCACCAGGTCGTCGACCGGCTGGCGGTTGCGATTGCCGAGCACGGTCAGCCCATAGCCCTTCTCCAGGATGTTCTTGGCCGCGCCATGGCCCATCAGGCCGACGCCGATGAAGCCGATCTTCGGTTTCGTCATGGTCCTTCGTTCCTTCCGGTCATTTCGTGCGGCCGATCGCCGCGCCGACGCGAAAACGCTTCTCGAGGCGCTGCGCCCACAGCGACAGCGGCCAGCACAGCGTGAAATAGAGCGCCGCCACGAGCGGATAGACGATCGTCGGCTGGAAGGTGGCGTTGCTCATGAGCTGCCCGGCGCGCGTCAGCTCCACGAAACCGATAATCGATGCGACCGCCGTCGCCTTCACGAGCTGGACCAGGAATCCCACCGTGGGCGGAATGGCGATGCGAACCGCCTGGGGCAGGACGACGTAGCGGAGCTGCTGCGGATAGCTGAGCGCGAGCGATGCCGAGGCTTCCCACTGCGTGCGCGGGATCGCCTGGATGCAGCCACGCCAGATCTCGCCTAGGAACGCGCCGGCATAGGCGGCGTAGGCGATCACCACCGCGGTCCAGGCGTCGAGCCGGAGTCCGAACAGACCCAGGCCGTAATAGACGAGGAAAAGCTGCATCAGGAGCGGCGTGCCCTGGAACAACTGGATGTAGCCGCTCGCGAGCAGGCGCACCGGCGGATGATGCGACACGCGCAGGATCGCGACCGTGCCGCCGACCAGCCCGCCCAGCGCGAAGGCGATCAGCGACAGCACGACCGTCCAGCGCATCGCGCCCAGCAGGAACAGGAACTCGTTGGTGGAGAACGTGCGCACGGCTCACGCCCGCCCGCGCACGAAGACGTACCAGTAGATCGCCGCGAACATGGCGCGGAACGCCACCGCGATGCCGAGGTAGAGGACCGTGACGACGATATAGACCTCGAACGCGCGGAAGGTGGTGGACTGCAGCGTATTGGCGATCGCCGTCAGCTCCTTGGCCGAGATCGCCGAGACGACCGAGGAGCCCAGCAGCAGCAGAATGAACTGGCTGGCGAGCGCCGGGAACACTGCCTTCAGCGCCGGAAACAGCACGATCAGGCGATAGACCTGCACCCGCGTGAGGCCCAGGGCGCGCCCCGCCTCGATCTGGCCTACCGGCACGGACTGCACGCCGGCGCGCACGATCTCGGTGGCATAGGCGCCCAGGTTCACCACCATCGCCACCAGCGCCGCCTCGTTGGCCTCGAACCGGACGCCGAGCGAGGGCAGCGAGAAGAAGATCACGTAGATCTGGACCAGGAACGGCGTGTTGCGCATCGCCTCGACATAGGCGCCGACGACCCAGCGTACCGGCCGCGGGCCGGCGGTGCGCAGGAAGGCGCAGACGATCGCGACCGACAGCCCCAGCACCATGGCGAGGGCCGACAGGCGGACGGTCAGCAGCGCGCCCTGGAGCAGCTCGCCGAACCGGTCGAAGACGATGCCGAATTGGAAGACGTAGGTCACGCGCGCCTGCCGGCGCGACAGCCGCGCGCGTGGCACCCCCACCCCGTCCCTCCCCCATCAAGGGGGAGGGGGCTGACATCGAGACATATCCGCTTCCCCCTCCCCCCTTCGTGGGGGAGGGTTGGGGTGGGGGGCATCGTGCGTATTGCCGATCGCGGCGCGCTCACATCGCCGGCAGGTCGACCAGCTTCACGCCCGTCTGCTGCTCGTAGATGCGGGCCAGCACGCCGTTGTGCTTGTTCACGAACACCCAGGTGTTGACCCATTGCAGCAGGTCGAGATTGCCCGGCTTCACGGCGATGCCATAGAAGGCCGTGACCACCGTGAACTTCACCTCGAGCTGCTTGTCCGGCGCCTTCTTGGCCAGATCGTTGATCAGGAAAGCCGCCGAGCCGATGGCGTCCACCTGGCCCGTCAGCAGGGCCTGCTGGGTGGCGGCGTGCTCGTCGAAGAAGACGATGTTGGTGCCGGGCGGGGCGATTTTTGGCACTTCATGCTCTTCCAGCGTGGCGCGGCTCATGCCGATCTTCTTGCCGGCCAGGTCGGCCGCGCTCTTGATGTTCACGCTCTTCGGCCCGCCGATGACGATCGACAGCGCGCCGTGCGGGCTGGAGAACCAGACCGACTTCGCCCGCTCGGCCGTGATCGACAGCGAGGAGATCGCGAGGTCGGCGCGGTCCGACAGCAGCGCCGGGATGCGCTGGGCGCCCGAAACCTGCACCAGTTCCAGCTCGACGCCGAGGTCCTTGGCGAGCTGGCGCGCGGTCTCGATCTCCGAGCCCGTGGGCTTGTTGTCCTTGTCGAGGATGCCGAACGGCGCGGAGTCGACCTGCGCCGTGATGCGGATCTTCTTCTCCTTCAGGATGCGGTCGAGCGCCTGGGCGTCGGCCGCCCCCGCGCCCAGTCCCAGCGCCAATGCCGTCGCCATGGCGGCGGCCAGCAATCGGGTCGTGAACGTCATGATCGTTTCCTCCACGGTTGTTGTCTTGATCCCCTGTACCGGCCTTCGCCCCCGGTCTCGATCCCGGTCGGGCGAGCGCCGCATCGGCCCTGCGGCCGAATCCCTATTTCCCTTTCAGCCCGGCGATGCCGGCGGCCAGCGCCTGCTGGTAGACCGCGATGTCCGTGCCGTAGCACAGCATGCGATAGCCCCATCGCAGGTATTGCCTGCCCGTCTTGACGTCGCCGCACAGGAAGCCCGCCGGCTTGCCGTTCTTGGCGCAGACCTTGGCCAGCTTCTTCGCCGCCGCCTTGTAGCGCGGATGGTCGAACTGACCATCGATGCCCATCGAGTTGGTCAGGTCGTAGTGCCCCATCCAGCCGACATCGATGCCCGGGGTCGCGACGATGGCCTCGACGTTCTCGATGCCCGCCACGGTCTCGATCAGCGCGATCACCAGGGTGCGCTCGTTCGCCGCCTTCATCTTCGGGATGTGGCTTCCGCCCGCGTAGTCGTCGTGCGGCATGCCGAAGGCAAGCCCGCGCACGCCCTGCGGGCGATAGCGGCACCACGACGCGATCTTGCGTGCCTGCTCGGCCGTCTCGACCATCGGCACCATGATGCCGCGCACCCCGGCGTCCAGCATCGGCGCGATCAGGTGGTAGTGCGTGCCGGTGACGCGCACGATCGGCACCAGCCCGGTGCCGCGCGCATAGGCGACCTGGCTCTTGATGGTCTCGATCCCGACGCCGCTGTGCTCGGTGTCCAGGATCACGAACTCCGCCCCGGCATTGGCCATGATCTGGCATAGGCCGGGGGTGAAGAACTCGAACGCCATCTGGCCGAAGGCCGTGCCGCCCTTCGCCAGCTTGGCGCGCACCGGATTGTCCTGCATCTGCCGTCCCCCTCGTCGGTCCTAGCCGATCGCTTTTTCGATCTCGCCTGCCGGCAGGCCGACATCGGCGGCGGCCTTGGCGATCTGCGCGCGGGTCGCGTCGTCCAGCGGTATCCCGTTCTTCTCGCGCTCCGCGCGAACGCGGCGCTCGATCTCGCCGGGCAGCAGCACCTCGCCGCCCTGGGCGATCGGCGGCGATGCCTTTATCCATGCGGTCAGGCGCGCAATGTCCGCCGCGAAAGCCGATCCCCCCGCCACGCCGTCCGCGTCGATCAGGATCGATAGCATGTTGTTGACCAGGCGCTTGGCCGTCGGATTTTCGGGATGGGTCGACCCGCCGCCGGTCAAGGCGCCGGCCAGCACCTCGCAGATCACCGACAGGCCCGCCCCCTTGTGGCCGGCGCTCGGCAGGATCGCCCCGGGCGGTTGGGCGTAGAATTCCTCGGGCTCGCGCGTGGGCCGGCCCTTGCCGTCCAGCACCGCGCCCTCCGGCAGCTTCTCCTTCCTGTTGCGCGCGACCTGGATCTTGCCCTCGGCGATGATGCAGGTCGACATGTCCAGGATCACCGGCGCACCGCCCTTGACCGGCGCGCCGGCGGCGATCGGATTTGCCGATAGCCGCCGGTCGCTGCCGCCATAGGGCGCCACCAGCATGCCGAATCCCGAGGTGTTGACGAAGTGCAGCGACACCAGGCCCTCGGCCGCCGCCATCTCGGCCCAGGCGCCGATGCGGCCGAGATGCCCCGCGTTGCGCAGGGCCACCAGGGCCACGCCGTGCTTCTTGGCCTTGGCGATGCCCGCGCGCATCGCTTCCAGCGCGATCGCCTGGCCATAGCCGAACTGGCCGTCGAGCATCAGCAGCACGCCGTCGTCGCGCAGCACCTTCATGCGCCGGTTGGCCAGCACCATGCCGTCCTTGAGCCAGCCGATATACTTGGCGACGCGGATCACGCCGTGGGAATCGTGGCCCACCAGGTTGGCCTCGACCAGGTGATCGCCGACCGCCTTCGCCTCGCCCGCGTCGCTGCCGGCGCGGGCAAAGATCGCCCGCACGCCCTGGCGCAACTGCTCCGGGGCGACGTAGCGCGTAGTCATGCGGATCTGTTCCTTCCCTTCCCGGTGCGGCGCGCCGCAGCCAGGCGCATGCCAAGGTCGATCGCCTCCATCATGCTCTGCGGATTGGCGATGCCCTTGCCGGCGATGTCGAACGCCGTGCCGTGGTCGACGGAGGTGCGCACGATCGGCAGGCCGAGCGTGATGTTGACGCCGCTCAAGCCTACCCATTTTCCGGTACGGCGGTCGATCTTGAACCCCAGCAGCTTGACCGCGACATGGCCCTGGTCGTGGAACATCGCGACGACGCCGTCGAACTGTCCGCCGAGATGCTTCACGAATACCGTGTCTCCCGGCACGGGGCCGGTGATGTTCATTCCCTTGGCGCGAAACCGCTCGATCACCGGCGCCACGATGTCGATGTCCTCGCGCCCGAACATCCCGCCCTCGCCGGCGTGCGGGTTGAGCGCCGCGATGCCGAGCTTCGGCTTCCGGAAGCCCAGGCGGCGCAAGGCGTCATGAGTCAGCTCGATCACGTAGGTCAGGCGCTCGGGCGTCACCAGGGACGAAGCCTTGGACAGCGGCACGTGCGCCGAGACGTGACTGACGCGCAGCCGGTCGTGCACCAGCATCAGCACCGAGCCCTTGCTGCCGGTCAGGTCCGCCAGAATCTCGGTGTGGCCCGCATAGTGGAAGCCGGCGGCGTTGATCGCCTCCTTGCTGATCGGCGCGGTGGCGATGGCGTCGATCTCGCCCTTCATCGCCATGCCGATCGCGGTCTCGATGGCGCGGAAGGCCTGGCGCCCGGCCTCCGCGCTGGTCTCGCCCGGCTTCACCGGGCCCTGGCTCGGCGTCGCCTCGATCAACTCCAGCCTGGGCGCGAAGCGGCGCTGGCCCCTGGCGATCAGGCGCTCGCGCGCCGCGTCGATCGCGGCGGCGGTGCCGATCGTGACCAGCTCCAGCTCTCCCGCCCTGACCCGGGGCGCCAGCCGCGCGGTCGCCTTCAGACATAGTTCCGGGCCGACCCCGGCGGGGTCGCCCATCGTCAATGCAATGCGGGGCCTACGCGCGGGCACGTCGTTTCTCCTTCGGTGCTACGAAAATCTGCGCCATTGTCTCGGCGGCGGCGAACGCGCCGGACTTCGACACCACCGGCATGGCATTCCAGCGTCCGTCCACCAGGCGCGACACGGGAATGCCGGCGGCGGCCTCGCCGATCACCTCCAGCTGCGTCGCGCCGGCCGCATCGCGCAGCGCGGCCAGCGTGTCCCCGCCGCTGGCAAAGAGGGCCGCGGGCCGGAGGCCGGCCAGCGCGCGCGCAAGCGCGCCCAGCACCTCGGCCGCCGAGGCAGGCGGCAGCGGCGGCAGGCGCAGCGCGACAAGAACCGACAATCCGCGCTCGATCCGCGCCCGCGCCAGCCCGACGGCCGCGTCGACATGCGCCCGATCCACAAGCTCGACGACGGCGCCGGGGTCGCGGCTGCGCAGCATCTCGGCCTGCGCGTGGCTGACGTCGTGCCGGCTGCCGACAACGCCGAGATAGGGGCCGGTTGGCGTCGCGACCGTCCGCACCATGCCGGCGAGCGCGCGTGCGAGCCCGCTGCTGCCGCACCAGAGCACCGGCGGCTTGAGTCGCTCGCGGGCGGTGGCGATCGCGCCGAGATCGGCGTCTTCTTCCGCATCGCACAGGAAAACGCCCACCCCTTCCATCGCCCCGATCTCCGGCTGCGCCCGCACGGGCATGCCGCGCGCGGCAAGTTCGAGCCGCAGGTCGACATCGACCAGCCGGTAGGTATCGTCGACATGGCGCACGTATTGCCGGCCTTGCAGGGTAATCCGCCCTTGGGCCGGGAACGCGGGCGCGACGACGACGCTGGCGAAGCGGCCCGCCCTGGCGGTGGCGGCGATCTCGGCGGCCGGCCAGCCGCGCAGCAGCGAGTCGATCTTGCGGAAAGCCGTGCGCATCCCGCGCAGCAGCCGGGCGGATTGCCCGGCCGCGGCTTCGGCCGCGGCCTCGCTGGCGCCGCGCGTGCCGGCGTCCAGCGCGAAGGAGCCGGTCGGCTGCGCGATCCGGCGGAGGACGGCGACCGGCGCATCGCGCCGCGCGAAAGGCGCCGCCGCGTCCAGCGCGCCGGTGAGATCGTCGGCGATCACGCCGACCGGCAGCGCCGCGCGCGCCAAGGCGACCGCCGATGCGGCGACGAACGGGCTCATCGACGCGACTCCGCGGCGATCGCCGTCACCGCCACGCCGGCTTTCTCCAACGCCTTGCGTTCGCGCGCGGCCAGCCGGGCGTCGGTGACGAGCCGCGCCATGCGCTCGACGCCGCAGACCTCGCGGAACGAGGTCTCCTGGAACTTCGAGGAATCCGCCAGCAGCACGACCTCGCGCGCCGCGTCGATCATGCGCCGCTTCATCGCCGCGATCTCGATCGACGAATCCGCCAGCCGCAGCCCCGACAGGGCCTGGATGCCGATGAAGGCGAGGTCGACATGCAGCCCCGCCAGGAAATCCGCGCCCGGCTCGCCGACCAGGGTGAAGGACCCGGGCCGCAGCGTGCCGCCCGGCACGATCAGGCGGATTGCGCTCTGCCCCGCGAGGGCGGCGGCGATGTTGAGGTCGTTGGTGACGGCGGTGATGCGCGGCGCGCGCTGGGCCACGGCGCGCGCGGCCTCGAGGACGGTCGACGAAGAGTCGAAGATCACGCTTTGTCCGGGCGCGACCAGCGCCGCGGCCGCCGCGCCGATCGCCGCCTTCTCGGCGTGCTGGGTGCGCGAGCCGATCTCGTATTGCGGCTCGAAGGTCGTGTTGGCCGCGCCCTTGACCATGGCGCCGCCATGGCTGCGTTCGATGTAACCCTGCTCGGTCAGGTAGTCGAGGTCGCGGCGCACGGTCGATTCCGACGCGTCGAGACGCTCGGCCAGCAGCGCGATCGACGCGCCGTTGCCGTCGCGGATCAGATCGAGAATCAGCGCGCGGCGCTGCGCCGGGATCAGATCGCGGCCGGATTCGCGTTGCGCCTCGGTTGCGCCCGCCATGGCGTTTGCACTCCCCCGCCGCCAAGGCTACGCCGCACCGGCAGATTTTGTCAAAACCCGCCGGAATCGCGCAAAAACTGTCAGCCCCGTGAATGGCGCTTCAACCAGAAGGACAGGCTCTTGTCGGTGTCGCGTTCCTGGTCGATGTCGCACCAGCGGAACCGCGCCACCAGCGCGCGATGCTTGACGTAGCCGCGCCGGCCCCAGAACGCGTCGAGCGGCACGTAGTCCTTGGGCCGTAGCGGATGGTCCGACGGACGCTCGACGGCGCAGAACGCGGTGATGTCGATTCCCGGATGGGCGAGCGCCGCCGACTCGCGCGCCTCGAAGAAGCGCACGCCCACGCCCCGACCGCGGTAGGGCTTCAGCAGCACCGATTCGCCGAAGTAGAAGATGCGGTCGAGGTCGTAGCCGGCGGCGATGAACGGCTCGGCGCAGGCGTCCATCGCCTGCGTCATCGGCAGGGCGGTGGATGCGCCGACCACGCGCTCGCCGTCGAACGCCGCGATCAGCACCGAATCGGGCGCGTCGACATAGGTGCGGATGTAAGCCTTCTCGTATTCCCGGTCGCCGTCGTAGAGATAGGGCCAGTCGCGGAACACCTCGATGCGCAACCGCGCCAGGTCGTCCTGGCGGGCGGCGATCTCCGCCCCGCGCAGCCGGACGATCCGCAGGCTCACCTTGCGCCGACCTGCCGCAGCCAGTCGCGCATGTTGTAGTGGTTGGACACCCGCGCGATGCGCCCGCGCCGGACGACGAAGAACGCGCCCACGCGCAGGCGGTAGCGTTGGCCCTTGGCCGTTGGCAGCTTGCCGTCCGTCCTCAGATAGGTGCCGGCCAGATCGAATTCCGCCGCCGCGCGCCTGCCGTCCGGCGAGGTCATCACTGCCAGGTTTCCCACCCGCTCGCGGTAGCAGGCGTTCATGTGCAACAGGAAGGCGCGGAACGCGGCCCGGCCCTTCTCGTTGCCGCCCTGGCTGATGTCGTGCACGATGCCGGGGCTCAGCAGCGCCAGGAAGCCCTCCACATCCTGCGCATTGAAACGATCGTAGTAGGCGTTGATCAGTCGTTCGGTGGCGGCGCGGCTCATTCTCCTCCCCTTGTCGTTGGCCGATGCCCTGCGCGCGAAGCGGGCCGGGTGGCGATCATGCGCTGCGTCCCTTCTCGCGGGCGAGCCCGAGCAGCGCCTCCGCCGCGCTTGCGAAGGGCGTCTCCCAGTCGTTGGGCCTGGGCTGGCGGAAGAAGCGCATCGAGGGATACCAGGGCGTCGTGTCGCGGTCGTTCTCCAGCCACAGCCAGTGGGCATGGAAGGGCAGCAGCACCCAGACCGGCGCGCCAAGCGCGCCGGCGAGATGCGCGACCGAGCTGTCGGTCATCAGCACCAGGTCGAGCGCGCCGATCGCCGCCGCCGTATCGGCGAAGTCGTCGATCAGCGGCGCCAGGTCGACCAGCGGGGTATCGGCGCCCAGCGCCTTGAGCTCGGCCTCCGGTGGCCCCTTCTGCAGGCCGAACAGGCAGACCTCCGCCAGGCCGAAATGCCGCAGGAACCGCGCCAGGGTGGTGGCGCGGTGGCGGTTGTCCTTGAAGGTCACGCTGCCCGACCAGACGATGCCGACCTTCAGCCGCTCCCCCGCCAGCGCCAGCGAGGGTTTGAACTTGTCGGCGCCCTTGGCCGGCGCGCGCAGGAACGGGATCGCGCCGGGGATGTTCGTCGTGTTGGTCCTGAACCGTCCGGGCAGGCTGTTCAGCGGACAGTGCAGGTCGTGCGGCGGCAGGCCGGCGCCGCGCGGCACGATCCCGTCCACGCCGGGCGCGGTCTGGAACAGGCGCACGAGCGGCGGCTTGCAGTCCAAGAGCACGCGGGCGGCGCCGCGCTGCTTCAGCGCCTGCGCATAGCGCACGCACTGGATGGCGTCGCCGAAGCCCTGCTCGCTGTGCAGCAGGATGGTTTTGCCATCCAGCGGCCCGCCCTCCCACAGCGGCGCCGCCAGCTTGGGCATGACCAGGTCGCCGATGTCCCAGCGCGACTCGTAGAGCGGCCAGCCGCCGGCGAAGTCGCCGATATGCAGCTTGGCCAGCGCCTGGTCCCAGCGCACCGTATGCAGCTTGGGATCGATCGCCAGCGCGCGGTCGAAGGCGGCGATCGCCTCGCGGTAGCGCCCGGCCTGGCGCAGCGCGATGCCGAGGTTCTGGAATCCGCCGGCCTTCCGCGGCTCGAGCGCGACGGATTTCTGATGGACCGCGACCGCCTCGTCCAGCCGGTCCAGGTCCTTCAGCGCGTTGCCGAGATTGCCGAGCGTGCCCGCCGCCGCGCCGCCCAGCCCCAGCGCCTGGCGATAGCAGACGATCGCCGCTTCCGGTTCCTCGGCGATGCGCATCGCGACGCCGAGATTGGCCCAGGCGGCGGCAAGCGTCGGGTCGGTCGTCAGCGCGCGACGCCATGCATCGGCGGCCGCATCGCTGCTGCCGGCAGCGTGCAGCCGATGGCCATCCGCGAGGGCGGCGGCGGCCTGATCGGCGACGGGCTTGGGCGGCCGCGCGGGCGCCGCCGGCTTGCGCTGGCGCAGCAGCCCGGCCAAGAGGTCGGCGGCCCGGCGAAAGACAGAATCCCAGTCCCCCGGCTGCTCCTGGCGCAGGACAGTCAGCGAGCGGGTGGCCGCGGCGGCGGTCTGGGGCCAGCGGCCGTGCGCGCCCGTCGGCAGCAGCACGATGCCCGGCCGTCCGAGCAAGCCCGCCAGCTCGGCGACGCGCGAGTCGACCGCGACGACAAGGTCGAGGCCGGCGATGACCGCGGCCAGGCCGGCATCGTCCAGGCCCCGCGCGGGGCCGGGATCGATCACGATGCCGCGCGCCGCCAGAAGCTGCGCGCGCGGATCGGCCGGCGTCGTGCGCAGCGCCACCAGCCGCGCGCCGAACGGCGCCAGGTAGCGCAGGAACGGATCGAGCGGGGCGGAGAAGCGATCGGCGCCCGGCGTGCCGGGCGGATCGGCGAAGGCCGGATCGGGCCGATGGTCGCCGCGCCAGGCGATGCCCACGAGCATCTGGCCGGCCGCCGCCGCCAGGGCGTCGCTTGCCGGTCGCACCGGCACCGGCTGCGCCAGCGGCGCCCAGGCGCATCCCTCGGCCCGGGCCGCCGCGACCTCCGCCCGCACCGCCAGCGCCCGCGCCGCGGTCGGGTTGCCGACAAGCGCGCGCTCCGCCGCCGCCAGCGCATCGTCCACGCGCCCCAGGCGCAGCAGCGCCCAGGCGCGGTTGGCGAGGATCGTGGCGAGCGGCGCCGCCTGCGCGGCAATGGCGCGGTCGAAATGCGCGAGCGCAAGCTCCGGCCGGTCGAGCGCCAGCCAGGCGCAGCCAAGTCCGTCCTCGGCGATCGCCTGCAGCGCCGCCGGCCCGGCTGCGGCGGCGCGGAACGCCGCCAGCGCCGCCTCGGCATGGCCGGACGCCAGCAGCCGCGAGCCGCGCGCGACCCGCGCCGCGGCGGCGATGTCCTCGTCCGGTCGCTCCCCGTTCATGCTCGCGGCACGCTAGACGGGGCCGCGATGCCTGTCCACCGGGTGCGCGCATTGATACAGTGCGGCCGGTCCGCCATTCCGCCGGGAGAAGAACCGATGTCCGCCGCTTCCGTATCCGCCGAGGAGCTCGCGCAGCTCGCCAAGCTCGACACGCCGTCGATCTGCAACGGGCTCGAGATGATCGACGCCAAGTACCGCACGCAGTTCTGGACCCAGGAGCCGCTGCTCTGCGCGTTTCCCGAGCTGCCGGCGATGGTCGGCTTCGCCTGCACCGCCACGCTGCGCTCGACCCAACCCGGCAGCCCCGGTCGCGAGAAGCGCCTGAAGTACTACGAGTACCTGACGAGCGTTCCGGCGCCGCGCGTGGTGCTGATCCAGGACCTCGACGGCGCACGGGCGGGCTTCGGCGCCTTCTGGGGCGAGGTCAACAGCACGATCCACCAGGCGCTCGGCTGCCTGGGCGTCGTCACCAGCGGCGGGGTGCGCGACCTGCACGCGGTCGCGCCGGGCTTCCAGTTCATCGCCGCGCGGCTGACGCCCTCGCACGCCTATGCCGACATCGTCGATTTCGGCAAGGAAGTGAACGTCGCGGGCATGGTGGTGAAATCCGGCGACCTGGTGCACGCCGACCGCCACGGCGCGGCGGTGATCCCCGCCGACAAGGTCAAGGAACTGCTGAAGGCCGTGGCGCTGATCGCCAAGCGCGAGGCGGCGATCATGGCGACCTGCCGCAAGCCGGGCTTCACCGTCGAGGCGCTGAAGAAGGTCTTCGCCGAGGTCGAGCAGTATCACTGACGGGCGGCGTCCTCATCCTTCGACAGGTTCAGGATGAGGACGAAAGGCAATGGCGCACCTCATCCCGAGCCTGCCGAAGGATGAGGTTCCCTCAGGTCGCCTAGCGCGACAGGCGCAGGTTGCTCAACTGGTTCGCGATCTTCTTGAAGATTCCCCCCAGGTCGGATGCCGATGGCGACACAAAGAAATATTCGGGCTTCGTGGCGCAGTTCTGAAAAACATTCTGAATTGTCGCGTCGTTTACCTGAAGGATGATCGTGTAGATAATAATATTCTTGTCTGACGCTTTCATCGCGTTGCAGAGCGACGTGATCTTGCTGTTCAGACCCGTCGTTGCCGCGGTGATCGTCGTGCCGCCCATGCGGCCGTCGGTGAGCCGTCCATAAGCGGTATAGTCGGATTCCTGCGGGCTGCACGGATAGGAACCAGCATAGTAGCTGGTATCGGTCGTGTTGCTTTCGCTGCATCCCGGTGCGCCGTGGTCGACGACCTCGTTCATGCCGTCGCTGAGGAGCACTATGACCTTATCGATCAAAGCCTGATTGTATGGGCCGGGTAGCGTCGCGAGCGAGGGTGCCGCCCAAAGCCCTGTGTAGTTCGGACTCAGCACGCGCCAGCCCCAACTCAAGCCGGCGGGAATGCTGGTACCACCACCATACCAGGGTGTCATTCCGTTGATAGCCGCAATCGCCGTTGCCTTGCTTGGCTGGAGCGGGGTAACTGCGACCGGACACCCCTTGTTAGGGCCATAGCTGCCAACGTCAAGGGAGCCACCGTCTTCGTCGATGGCAGACCCCAGGACCCAGTCATTGTCGCAGCTATTGTTATCGGAGTTGTTGCTGGAGGCACCGCTGCATGTAGCGCGCAGCCGTTTCGTACCATCATACCATTTCAACGGATAGGTTGATGGCCAAAATGCCTTGTAGAATGCCGTCGTTGATGGAGCCGCTTCCGCGCTCGCGCCGTCGTCGACGGTGCGCGCTTCAACGCACCCCTTCCACTTGCCGTTCGTCTGCGTGTAGCCGGAACCTGCGGCAAAGGCTTCCGGCGGGCGCCGGACCGTGATCGTTCCCGTTGCAGGCGTGGTAGGCGCGCTACCCGTCCCATTGTCAATTACATACCAAAACTTGCTGGTGCCAGAGGTGCACCCAGACGGAAAACTCGTCGTGTGGATTTGGACACGGCCGTTGTATACGCTCGGGCTGGCGCCTGCGACGTCGACCAGAATTCCGTCCTGGAATCCATGCGCGCCGGAGGTCGTCGCGCAGGCGGTGTAGGTAGTAGGATTGCTCGACGTACCGCCGCCGCCCGCCGCCGAGCTCGAGCGTGTCAACGACGTGATGGATACATTCGGGTTTGGTTTCGCGGTCGTCCAAGTTGCGTATTGCTCGCCTATGTTGACCATTGCAACAAAGGGCACGACGGAAACGTAGAGGTTGTTCGCCGTGTCGTGACTCGCGCCATAAAGAATGTTCAAAAGATCCGTTGCTGCCGTCTTGAGCGCTGTCATCTTGCCGCTACCAGACATCGAGCCCGTGTTGTCCAGCACCAGCGCCAGCTCCATGCCGCGATTGGTGCGGTTGATGGTGGTGGATGCCTGCACCGTGATCGTGGACTTGCCGAAAATCTGCATGAAGGTCGCCGGCAGGGTCGCGGTCGCCGTTACGGTGAGGTTCTCGTTGTTGGCGTCCGGCGTGATCGTGGGCGTGGTGACGGTGGCGCCGAGATAGCCCTGAGGGAAGTTCGAGGTGAAGTACATCTGCACGTCGGAGTCGCGGTAGCTCTCGAACATCACGCGGCCACCCGCGAGCGCCGCGGAGTCGAGCGATTGGCTGAGGCGCGAGCGCACCAGGTAGCCGCGCGCGCTGTCGACGCCGATGCCGATCGCCGCCACCAGCGGCACCAGCGCGATGCCCAGGAAAACCGCGACCGATCCTCGCTGGTCGCGCCGTAGTCGCTTGCAGATAGTCCGCGCGCGCGCCAGCTTCGTGGCGATGCTTCCTGCGATGCTCATGTCCGAACTCCCGACGCCCCCGTCCTTCGAACCGGGCGCACTGCCGGCATCGTCCTGATGCCCCCCTGCACGATGGTTCGAAAAGGTTGCTCGGAGATTAAGTTTCTTCGTTGACGAATCATGAATTCGCGCAATAGGGACTAACCCTAGTACCTCGGAATTGCCCCGTATTTGCTGCGTTTCCGCGCATATCTTAAGCGGCCGTAAAGACGGTTCGCCTATGACATATGCAACGGCGAGCAACCAAGATGGTGCGGTCGTGATGACGCTGCTGCCACGCAAGCTGCGTCGCGACTCCAGGGGCGCGACAGCGGTCGAATTCGGGTTCATCGCCCCGGCGCTCTTCGTCGTGGCCTGGGGCACGGTCGAGCTTGGGATGACGCTGCTGGCGAACACGCTGCTGGAAGGCTCGGTGCGCGAGGCGGCGCGCGCCGGCCTTACCGGCTATACGCCGTCCGGCATGAATCGGCAGGACTATATCAAGAACATCGTCAAGGAAAACACGATCGGCTTGATCGACATGAACAAGCTGACGATCGAAACCAAGGTCTATTCGAGCTTCGCCGACATCGGCAAGCCCGAGCCGTTCACCGATACCAACGGCAACGGCGCGCGCGACGGCAGCGAGGCCTTCGTCGACATCAACGGCAACGGCCAGTGGGATGCCGACATGGGCGTCGCCGGCCTGGGCGGCCCGGGCGACATCGTCGTCTACACGCTCAAATACGACTGGGTGCTGTTCGCCGGCTATGGCCAGAAGATTTTCGGCGTCAACAGCTTTCCGCTGCGCGCCAGCGTCGCCATCCGCAACGAACCCTACTGAGGAGCAGCGTCGATGCGGGGCCTGATGCAAAACCTCATGCGCTGGTGGCGCGATCCGCGCGGCGCGCTGGTTGCCGAGTTTGCCGCCAGCCTGCCCATGCTGCTGATCCTGGTGATGAGCGGGTTCGAGTGCGCGCGCTTCGTGCTGCTGAACCAGAAGCTCGACCGCGTCACCACGACGGTGGCCGACCTGGTGGCCCAGGAAGAGACCATCACGGTCGCGGAGATCACGGCGCTGTTCGACGCCATCACGCCGATCGTGACGCCGTTCACTTTTTCGCCCGCCGGCAAGATGATCGTGACCTCGGTCGTCCTGGCGCCCGATGGCGTGACCATGAAAGTCGCCTGGCAGGAGAGCTCCGGCACGTTCGCGGCGGCCAGCAAGATCGGCGTGGCCAACGGGACCGCGACCCTGCCGGCGGGTATGACGATCCGCACCAACGAGACGATCATCGTCGGCGAGGTATTCTACCAGTTCACGCCGTTCTTCGTGAGCAACTGGTTTTCCTCCACTCCGCTGGCGCAGACCCTCTATCACCGCGCCTTCTACCGGCCGCGCTTTGGCGCGCTGACGACGATAAGCTGACGTCCGCCCATGGTCCGGGACAACGCGCCATTCGCGTTTGTCGGCGCGCGCCGAGATGCTATTCTGCCGGTTATGTCCGGCCCGGCACTGCTGCAACCTGAAATTTTCCCATGATCGGTCAACGTCCCGTCATCACATCCAGCGAGGTCGAAGCCCTGCGCCTCGACCGTTCGCCGCCGCGGCGCGAAGCGATGGCCGGCAAGGTGGCCGGGCTGATCGATGCCGACCTGTCGGAGCGCGAGCGCGCGCTGGCCGGCGAGATCCTGCGCCGCTTCGTGCGCGACGAGATCGAGGCCGTGCGCCTGGCGGTGGCCAAGGCGGTGGCGAGCTCGCCCCACCTGCCGGCCGACGTGGCGCGCACGCTCGCGGGCGACGTGGAGCGGGTGTCGCTGCCGATCCTCGAGTTCAGCCCCGTGCTGGCCGAGGCGGACCTGATCAGGCTGCTCAAGGACTCGAGCGCCGCCAAGGCGACGGCGATCGCGGCGCGTTCGACCGTCTCCAGCGCGGTGGCCGACGCGGTGCTGGAGACCGGCCATACCGGGGCCATCGCGCGGCTGATCGGCAATGCCGGCGCCGCCATCTCCGACACGGCGCTGAAGCTCGCGGTCGAGCGGCACGGCCAGGACGAGGCGATCGGCCGCGCCATCGTCGTCCGCCCCGCCCTGCCGGAAAACGTTCGCGCGGCGATCGAGCGCGCGGCAAAGGCGCATGTCGGCAGCTACCTGCGGCGCTACCTGAACCTGCCGGAATCGGTCATTGCCGAGGGCCTGTCCGGCGCCCCGAAGCCGGCCAACGGCGGCGACAAGGGCGCCAAGCCCGCGCCGGCCGCCGACACGCTGCCCAGCCTGGTCCCGGCGGACGAAACCGCGGAAAGCTTCGCGCGCAAGCTTGCCTACAGCGGCGGCATCTCGAACGAGAACATCATGCACGCGCTGTGCACCGGCGAGCGCGACTTCGTCGAAACCGCGATCTCGCTGCGCACCAGCCTGTCGCGCGACGTCGTGCGCCAGCGCCTGTTCAGCGAGGACGTCCAGCTTCGCCGCAGCGTGCTGACCCGCGCCGGCATCATCGAGGAGGACATCCCGGTCATGCTGGCCGTGCTGGAGGTCCGCGACATCGAGGACCCGGTCGTCTACCAGATGGCGGCCATCTCCGCCGCGGCGGCGGCCGCGCGCAACCGTTCCTCCGCGTGGTCGAAGGTCGCGCGCAAGATCACGAAGACCCATTGATGGCGCGTCTCCTGTGGATCGTGCCGGCGGCCTTGGTGCTGGCGGCCCGGCTCGCCGCGCCGCTGGCGGCGCAGACGCTGTTCGACGGCGGGCGGACCTACAGCCACTGCACCAACGATGCCGCGCGCCGCGCCGGCCCGCCCCCGCGCACCGACCCGCGCCCGGGCGACGATCTGGCCATGCTGGAGCGCCGGCGCCAGGCCTACGAGGATCGCTACTACCGCGCGCTCGACGATTGCCTGCGCGACGCCGAAAGCCGGCGGGTAAGGCGCAACTAGCCGGCCCCGGCGACGCGCCGATTTGGGTCGCCAATTCCGCGACAAGACGCTAATCTCGCCCGCGAAAGACTGGTATACCAGCGCCTATTCAATCGGGTACGGGAAGCGCCGCCGGGCCATGTCGATCTACGATTACGCCTTCTGGAACGGGCTGCTGAAGATCGTCGTCGTCAATATCCTCCTGTCGGGGGACAACGCGGTGGTCATCGCGCTTGCCTGCCGTTCCCTGCCGGACAAATACCGCAACAAGGCGGTGATCGCCGGCAGCGCCGGGGCGGTCGTGGTGCGCGTGGTCTTCTGCGCGATCATCTCGTGGCTGCTGACCATCCCGGCGCTCAAGCTGATCGGCGGCGCGCTGCTGCTGTGGATCGGCGTCAAGCTGATGGTGCCGGAAGACGATGGCGACGGCGACGACGTCAAGGGTTCGTCCAACCTGTGGGGCGCGATCCAGACCATCGTGGTGGCCGACGTGGTCATGAGCCTCGACAACGTGATCGCGATCGTCGCGGCGGCCAAGGGCGACATCCTGCTGATCGTCGTCGGCCTGGTGATGTCGGTGCCGCTGATCATCTTCGGCAGCCAGCTGCTGATGAAAGTGCTGAACCGCTTCCCGCTGCTGGTCACCGCCGGCGCCGGGCTGCTGGGCTGGCTGGGCGGCGACATCATGGCCGGCGATCCGCTGGTGCATCACTGGGTCGAGACCGCCGGCGGCATCTGGACCGAGCGGGCGGCGGCCATCGCCGGCGCGGCGCTGGTCGTGATCCTGGGCACGATCCTGGCGCGCCGCGCCTTCGCCCACGCCAAGGAACGGCGGGTGGAAGATCTGAGCGCGGAGGAAACCAAATGAGCGCGGCATCCAACCGCATCCTTGTTCCGGTGGACGGTTCGGCCAATGCGCTGCGCGCGGTGGAATTCGCCGCCGGCCTCGTCAAGGGGCGCGCCGACGCGCGGGTCGAGCTGGTCAACGTCCAGGCCCCCGTCGGCCAGGCGGTTTCCATGTTCGTCGCCCGCGCCGACATCAAGGGCTACCAGCGCGAGGAAGGCATGAAGGCGCTGGCCGCGGCGATCGAGGCGCTCAAGCGCGAGGGCCTGCCCCACGGCCACCATATCGGCGTCGGCCGGCCCGGTGAGGTGATCGCCCATTTCGCCGCCGAGCTGAAATGCGACCATATCGTGATGGGCACGCGCGGCCTGGGCTCGACGCTGGGTCTGCTGCTGGGCTCGGTCGCAACCGACGTGATCCACCGCTGCACGGTCCCCATCACGCTGGTGAAGTAGCCATGGCGCCGCGCGCCGCCTCGATCGGCGAATGCATGGTGGAGCTGTCGCCGCGCGACGGCGGCTTGTTCGCGCTGGGCTATGGCGGCGACACGCTCAACACCGCCGTCTACATGGCGCGGCTCGGCGTCGCGGTCGACTACCTGACGGCCCTGGGCGACGACGGCTTCAGCGACAAGATGCTGGCCGCCTGGCGAGCCGAAGGAGTGGGCACGGACCAGGTGCGCCGCCTGCCCGGCCGCCTGCCCGGGCTCTACCTGATCGAGACCGACGCGAAGGGCGAGCGGCGCTTCTCCTACTGGCGCGACCGCGCCCCGGCGCGCGACCTGTTCGCCC
Source organism: Alphaproteobacteria bacterium (assembly GCA_020851015.1). Next base: position 18,966 of record JADZDN010000177.1, read on the forward strand.
TGCCCGAGACGGCGTCGGTCGTCGCGGCGATCGCCGGCTACAAGCTCGTCTACCTGTCGGGCATCAGCCTGTCGCTCTATGGCGCCGAGGGACGGCAGGTCCTCATGCACGCGCTCGATGCCGCGCGCGCCCGCAGCGCAAGGGTCGCCTTCGACAGCAATTATCGTCCGCGCAACTGGCCGGACATCGCGGCCGCGCGGGCCGCCATGACGGAGATACTGAAGCGCACGGACATCGCCCTGGTCAGCTTCGACGACGAGCGCGCGCTGTGGGGCGACGACGCGCCGATCGCCGCCGCGCGCCGGCTGGCGGCGCTCGGCCCGGCCGAGGTGGTGGTCAAGGATGCGGCCAACCCGGCCACCGTGCTGGCCGCCGGCGCGTCGCCCGAGCTGGTGGTGCCGGAATCGGCGGTGACGCCGGTGGACACCACGGCCGCGGGCGATTCCTTCAACGCCGCCTACCTGGCGGCGCGGTTGAACGACGTGCCGCCGGTCGAGGCGGCGCGCACCGGGCACCACCTGGCCGCCGCCGTCATCCGCCATCCCGGCGCGATCATCCCGCGCCAAGCCATGCCGGCAACGATCTGAAGGAGCCTGCCCATGGACGTCGCCGCAACGCTGCGCCGCGCCGGGTTCGTGCCGGTCGTGACCATCGAGCGCGTCGAGCATGCCGTGCCATTGGCGCGCGCGCTGGTGGCCGGCGGCTTTCCGGTGATCGAGGTTACCCTGCGCACCGCGCCGGCGCTCGATGCATTGAAGGCGATCCTGCGCGACGTGCCCGATGCGCTGGCCGGCGTCGGCACGGTGCTGTCGCCGGAGGACTTCGCCAGGTCGCAGGCGGCGGGCGCGCGCTTCGCCTTCAGCCCCGGTTTCACGCCCGCGCTGCTTGAGGCCGCCAAGGGCGCCGCCATGCCCTTGATCCCGGGCATCGCGACGCCCGCCGAGGCGATGCAGGCCCGCGCCCACGGTTTCAAGGTGCAGAAATTCTTCCCCGCCGAGCAGAACGGCGGCATCGCCGCCCTGAAGGCGTTTCACGGGCCCCTCGCCGACCTGCTGTTCAACCCGACCGGCGGGATCACCGAGGCGAACTGCAAGGACTACCTGGCGCAGCCCAACGTGGTCGCCGTCGGCGCGTCCTGGATGACGCCGCCCGCGGAGATGGCGGCCGGCAAATGGGATGTGATCCGCGACCGGGCCCGGAAGATTCGCGCGCTGCTCGGCTAGAATGACAGCGCCACGCCGGTCGACCACGCCACGCCGCTGGCCTCTTCCGTCGCCGTGTCGTTGCCGTCCCAACGCGCCAGGTTCACCGCCGAGAAGACCTTGATGCCCGGACCCAGCTGATAGGCGCCGCCGATCTCGGCATAGATCAGGCGGTCGTTGCTGCGCCGGACCAGGACCGGCGTCGCGTTGCCGGGGCCGGCGGCCTGGCGCGCCTGGCCGTCCTGGGCCAGCACGAAGCCGACATCGCCGCCGACGATCCACGGCCCTTTCCCGTAGGTGAGGCCAAGTGCCCAATCATAGCGGTTGTTCGGCCCCTGCAGGCCGAGATTGTCCCAGGCGAAGCTCAGGCCGCCGGTGAACCCGGCATAGGCAAGGCTGAGGCCGGTCGTGACGACGATGCGGTCCTTGCCCAGCCGGTCCTGGCCGACCGCCGACGAGCGCGACTGCTTCTCCAGGAAGCCGTAGCCGCCGCCCAGGTCGAAGCCCAAATTCATGCCGTCGATCGTCCGCACGAAGTTGAACCCGCCCTCGATGAAGTGATGGTGGTTCGCCTGGTCGTTGTCCGAGATGCCGTTGCCGGCGTCGAAGGCGCAGCCGCCCTTGCAGTTGACGGCCCCGTTGACCGTCTGCACGCCTTGCGGCGCGTCGTCGTCGGGCGTGTAGGACAGGCCGAACTGGATTCCTGGCGCGAAGCGCGGCGTATAGTAGGTGAGCTTGTTGGCGTCGCCGGTGAGCTGGGAGAAGGTCGAGACGCTGGCGACCTTGTTCGACGGCGGCGGGCGCAACGGGAAGAAGAAGCGCACCGTCTCCTCGACGCCGAAATAGGTGCCGGTGGGCGACGGCGCGCCGAAATGCAGGATGTAGGGCGCGGAGTTTTCCGCCCCCGCGACCAGGCGGCCGAAGCCGCCCTGGACGTAGATGTAGTGCTCGTCGATCTGGTCGGCGGAGGTATAGGCTTCCATCTGCACGTTGACGCCGACCTTCACGCCGTTGTCGAGCGTCGTTTCGCCGACGAACCAGACTTCCGCTTCCCAGAACTGGTCGCTGCGTCCGAGGTCGGTCGTCGTGGGCACGTTGACCGCCGCACCGGCGGCATTGGTCGTTCCCACGGTCGTGTAGTTGCGGTCGTCGCCGGCGCCGCGATTGACGGACGGCGTCGCCGGCGTGGCGACATGATCCTCCGCGCGCAGCGTCAGACCGCTGGCGACATAGCCGCCGAGCTGCAGGCGGACCGGCTCGGCCGCATAGCCCGGCTGCATTGCCGCGATCCCGGCAAGCGCCGTTGAAGCCAGAAGCGACCTGCGCATTGGATGACCCCGCTCGCGTATTGCTGCCGGACATTCAATCCAGGGAAGCTGCGCCTGTCCTTGCGGTGGATCAAGCGCGCGATCCGGTCGCCGCCGGCCGCGTTTGCCGATTGAGAAAAATCAATCGCCCATCCATTGCCGCGCCTGCGCCAGCAGCGCCAACGTGGAGGCATCGTGCTCGCCCGGCGGCTTCTCGCCTTCAAGCTCGGGCAGGATGCGACCGGCGAGCTGCTTGCCCAGCTCGACGCCCCACTGGTCGAAGGAGTTGATGTTCCAGATCAGGCCCTGCGTGAAGATCTTGTGCTCGTAGAGCGCGATCAGCATGCCGAGCGTGCGGGGATCGAGCTGGCGCAGCAGGATCGAGTTGGTCGGCCTGTTGCCGGAGAACACGCGATGCGGAACCGCCGCATCCAGCGCCGCGTCCGCCAGGCCCTGCGCCTGAAGTTCCGTGCGCACCTCCGCCGCCGTCTTGCCGCGCATCAACGCCTCGGTCTGCGCCAAGAAATTCGCCAGCAGCATTGCCTGATGACGGCCCGCCTTATAGTGCGTGCGCACCGGGGCGATGAAGTCCGCCGGCACCACCCGCGTGCCCTGGTGAATGAGCTGGTAGAAGGCGTGCTGGCCGTTGGTGCCTGGCTCGCCGAACAGAATCGGGCCGGTGGGTCGCGCGACCGGCAGTCCGTCGCGCGTCACCGACTTGCCGTTGCTCTCCATATCGGCCTGCTGCAGGTAGGCCGGAAAGCGCGCCAGCCCCTGGTCGTAGGGCAGCACGGCATAGGCCTCGCAGCCCAGCAGGTTGGCGTTCCATATCCCCACGAGCGCCAACGTCACGGGCAGGTTGGATTCGATCGGCGCGGTATGAAAATGCCGGTCCATCGCGTGGCCGCCCGCAAGCATCGCCTCGAACCGATCCATGCCGACAGCAAGCGCGATCGGCAGCCCGATCGCCGACCACAGCGAATAGCGCCCGCCGACCCAGTCCCAGAACGCGAACATGTTGGCCGTGTCGATGCCGAAGTCAGCCACGGCCTTCGCATTGGTCGACACCGCGACGAAATGGTTGACGACCGCCTTTTCCCCGAGCTTCGCCACCAGCCATTCGCGCGCCGTCGCCGCGTTGGCCATCGTCTCCTGGGTGGTGAAGGTCTTGGAAGCGATCACGAACAGCGTGCGCGCCGGGTCAAGGCCGGCAAACGCGTGCGCGATATCCGCGCCATCGACATTCGAGACAAAACGGCTGCCGAGCGCGGGGCTGCAATAGGCCGCCAGCGCGTCCACCGCCATGTGCGGGCCAAGGTCGGAGCCGCCGATGCCGATATTGACGACCGCCGCGATGCGTTCGCCGGTGGCGCCGCGCCAAGCGCCGCCGCGCACCGCGTCGCTGAAGCGGCGCATCTGGGCCAGCACCGCGTTCACGCCGGGCATGACGTCCTGGCCATCGACGCGGATCGGCGCATTCGACCGGTTGCGCAGCGCGACGTGCAGCACGGCGCGATCCTCGGTCGTGTTGATGCGCTCGCCGGCGACCATGCGGGCGATGCCGCCCCTTATATCGGCGGCCCGCGCCAGATCGGCCAGGAGCGCCATCGTGCGCGCGGTGATGCGGTTCTTGGAATAGTCGAGCAGGAGGTCGTCGAGCCGCAGCGTGAAACGCGCGGCACGCCCAGGATCCGTGGCGAACAGCGAACGCAGGTGCTCGCCCGCGATCTGGTCGCGATGCGAAGCCAGGGCAGCCCAGGCCTGCTCGACGGAAACTGCGCTCATTTGCTGGCCCCGAAACGGCGATCGGCGGCCGTTGCCGGCCGCCGACCCTCGATCATTCGCGCGCCGCTTGCAAGCGGCCGCCGGCCGCGAGGGCCGGCGTTGCGGACGGATCGTTACTTCACCAGCTTGCCCGAGACGTAGCCGTCGCCGGCCGCGCCCTTGACCTTCAGCCAGCCGCTCTTCTCGACGGCGACGACGGTCAGCTTGGTGCCCTGGGCCAGCGCGGCAACCTTCTTGCCCTTGGCCGACGGGGTGCCGCGCAGATTCGCGGTCTTGGCCGAGACGGTGACGGTGTCGCCGGCCTTCACGGCGACGTTTTGCGCCACAGCAACGTCGGCACCGCGCTGCAGCGTGACGGCGGAAGCGGGGGCGGCCAGTGCGACGCCAACCAGGGCGGCGATCGCGAGCGAAGCAAGCGTACGGGCGGTCTTCATACAGATTTCTCCATATTTGCCAGAGGTATAGCCCAACGCCGCCGATCGGCGGGTCTTGCGTGGGGCTGGGGGTTGCGGTTCATCGTGAGACTGTTCGGTCGGAAACCTTGACGATCGGCGCCACGAGCACTAGATTGTGCATTGCAACATCTGCCCAGGTTCGTCCCGAACCGATGTTGCGTTTCTTGGGCGTTTCCTCCCTAAACTCGGGCCGCGCGAAAGCGCGGCCCATTCTTATCGTATCGCCCGCGCGCGCCGCAAGCGGTGCGCCGCGACAATTTTCGCGTCGGCCCGGTGCGTGCAAAAAGGCGTCAGGAAATCAGAGGATTGGCTTCGCGGATTCCAGCAGCGAGCGCGCAGGAGCTTTCACGCCCGACGTTTCGGCAAGCGAGGCGCCAACGCCGGATCCTGTCGCCGCGGTGGACCGATTCTCCAGGCGATTGATGATCGGCCGGCGCGTCAGCGCGGTCGTCTCGATCGGCGCGACGACGCGGCCCGGCACAGCGAGCTCGCGAAGGTCGGGCACGCGCTCCGGCGCCATGCGCGGCGGCGGATTTGGCGTGCTGATAACGGGCGGCGGATCCTTTGGCTGGATCGGCGTGGGTGTCGGCGTGGGGATCGAAGTGGATCCCGGCGGCTTGTACGGCCCGGCGGCCGCGGCTCGTGCCTCCGGCGTCGCGGCGATCGCCACGGCCAGCAGCGCCGCCAACAAGGCCGCGAGCCGGATCGGTGTCCATGTCGGGAAGTTGGTCATTACCTTGGCCCTTGCCGCCGTCGCCCGTGCCTAGATCAGCGGCTTGGCGGCGTCGAGCGCCTGGATGGCGGCGTTGCGCGACGCGGCAGCTGGCTTGGCCCCGGTCGAAGCCGACACGATCAGCCGGTTCTCGAGCATGTTGATCACCGGGCGGCGCGGAATCTCGATGCGGCGTTCGGCCGGGGCGGTCGCGATCTGGCCGACCGACTGGATCTGCTCCAAACGGCCAAGGTTGCGGAAGTCGCTTCCCGACGTCCGCTCGACCACCAGCCTCGGCATATCCATCCGCGTCACGACCGGCACGGACGGCGTCGTCTCCGGAAGGACCGGCGCGCTCTTCGGCGTGTAGGAGGTCACGCTGGTCGCATAGCCGCCCACCGGCGTGCTGCTGCCGACCGCGCTGCCGCTGCTGTACGGTGCGAAAGAGCCCGACGGGCCCGCCGCCGGCGCCTTGGCCATGACCGGGGTGCTGACAATTTTCGATTGGGCTTGCGCGACCGACGGGGCCAGCGCGCCCATGCCGAACGCCGCCACCACCGCCAACATCGCCTTCGCCTGGGTCATCGTCGTCTTGTTGGCCATCTCACACCTCCGCAGCAGCTCTTTCGTGTTATCTGTGCGCATCATCGCCGGCCGCGCCCTGCCTCGCAGTGACGGGCATCACTGGGAAAAACGGCCGTTTCACGATGCCGGCCAGGCTTGCCGCGCCCCCAAGCGCTTGCCATTGTCCGTCGCATTCCCTGCGGGAGGCTTAACCGTGAACGACGCCCAGGCTCGGCCCCAAGCCAATCTTCACAAGAAAATCAACGAGTTAGAAGAATCGACGATTGTCGAGGTCTGGCAGCTCGGGCTGGGTCGCAAAGGGATGTTGCGCTGAATCCCGCTCGCGAGCTGTTAATCCTAACCATATATTTTAACTAATAAAATCAATGTCTTAGTAACGATTTCCCTTGCATTTAGGCGAAATTCGTCGCTAAATCTTCCCGTTCAGGTTGGCCTGCCGCCCGGCCGCCCGGACAGGTAAACGACGGAAAACGGGTTCGGCCATGAAAAACCTATTGCGACAATTCCTGAAGGACGACGCCGGAACGACCACGGTCGAGTACGCGCTGATTGCATCGCTTCTTTCCATCGCTTTCATCGCGTCGGCCGAGGCGATCGCACACGTGATCCAGGGCCTCTACGGGCAAGTCGACACCGCGCTCGCCTCCGCCAACACGTTCATCGCCCGGCGCTAGGCGTCGGCTCGCCCGGCATCGCACGCGCTTCGGCCAGCAGCCAGTCGCGGAACGCGACGATCTTGGGATTGTCGCGCAGCGCCTGCGGGTAGACGAGATAGTAGGCCCAGCGCGCGGGCAAGCTTACGTCGAAGGGCTTGACCAGGCGCCCGGCCGCGAGGTCGCTGGCCGCCAGCACGCTGCGCGCCAGCGCCACGCCCTGTCCCTCCACCGCCGCCTGGATCACCATGCTGGAATCGGTGAAGGTGGGCCCGCGCGTCGGGTCGATGTCCTCGACCCCCGCCGCCAGCAGCCACAAGCGCCAGTCCACCCGGAAGTCATCGTGCAGCAGCGTGTGATGCCGCAGGTCGTCGGGCGTGCGCAGCGCGTGCGGGCCTTGCAGCAGCGAAGGACTGCACACCGGGAACACGTCCTCGGTCATCAGCCGCGCCGCCTCCAGCCCCGGATAGTCGCCCTGGCCGTAGCGGATCGCGCAGTCCACGTTCTCGCGGCCGAAATCGGTCATGTGGTGGTCTGCCGAAAGGCGCACGTCGATGCCGGGGTGCCGCTCGCGGAAGCGGCCTAGGCGCGGCACCAGCCACTTGGCCGCGAACGACGGCAGCACGCTCGCCGTCAGCGAGCCCGTGCGGTCGCGCGCGACCAGCCGTTCGGTCGCCCGTGCCAGGGCGTCGAACGTGTCGCGCACCGCCGGCAGATAGGCCTGGCCGGCATCGGTCAGCAGCAGCGCGCGGTTCATGCGCCGGAACAGGCTGATTCCCAGCCGCTCCTCCAGCGCCTTGATCTGGTGGCTGACCGCCGCCTGGGTGACGTTCAGCTCCGCCGCGGCGCGGGTGAAGCTCAAGTGCCGGCCGGCCGCTTCGAAGGCCCGCAACGCATTGAGCGGAGGCAGGAAACGGGACACGTCTGGTTTCGCTCCGGAACCGGTTTCGGATAAATATAACTAATGAATACTATTAGAAACGGTCGTTTGTGAAGCCGCAAATCAGCCTGTACCCATATGGCCGACAAGAAGTTCTTGCGAACGGTTTCTCTTTAACCGTTCGTGAACGAATAAAAGGAATTCGTGCCATGACCAGCAACCAGAACCGCTCCCTGCATCCCGCTTCCTGGACCGCCTCGCTTTTCGGGCGCGCGGCCGTGGTCGGGGGCAAGTCCGGCCGCTTCCTGGGCATGCTGGTGGAATGGCAGGAGCGGGCCCGCGCCCGGCGCCTGCTGGCGGACATCGACGAGCGCTTGCTCGCCGACATGGGCATCGGCCGCGCCGAGGCCTTCGTGGAGGCCGAGAAGCCGTTCTGGCGCGCCTAGGACTGGCGTAGGCTCCCGGGCACCGGCTCGGGAGCCCGCCAATGCTCGACCAGTTCAAGACCTTCGCGCGCTACAACCGCTGGGCCAACCAGACGCTCTACGCCGCCTGCGACAAGCTGGACGACGCGCCCTACTACGCCGACCGCAGGGCGTTCTTCGGCTCGATCCACAACACGCTGAACCACCTGGTCCTGACCGACCGCATCTGGCTCGGCCGCATTCTGGGCCAGCCCAACCCGCCCCACGCGCTCGACCACGTGCTCTATGCCGGGCGCGAGGAACTGCGCCAGGCGCGCATCGCCGAGGACGAGCGGCTGATCGGCATCGTCGACGCCATCGAGCCGGCGCGGCTGATGCAGGACCTTTCCTACGCGACCACGGCGGGCGAGCCGCAGCGCACGCCGCTGCACTGGGTGCTGTCGCATCTCTTCAACCACGAGACCCATCACCGGGCCCAGGTACACGACATGCTGAGCCAGGCCGGCCCGAAGCCGCCGCAGATCGACCTTCTGGTGTTCATCCGCCGGCAGCAGCGCGCAGCAGCATCCGGTTGACGCCGTTGAACGCCGCGTACAGCGGCCGGAACTCCGCCAGGAACTGGTTCCAGGTCATTCCCGGTGCCGCAGCCTCCGCGACCAGGCGGTGGATATCCGCCAGGCTGCGCGTGCCGTCGATGCGGCTGAGGATCGCGGTCGCCAGGCGCGGCAGTTTCACGCGCAGGGTGAGGCCGTCGAAGCTGGCGGACAGCACCGGGCTGCCTGCCACCATGCCGCGCGCGATCTGCGCGAAATCGACGTCACGGCCATAGGGCACGGCGGCGGGATCGTCCGGCCGCGCGACGCACGACGCCGCGCGGTCCCTCGCCGCCACGTAGCAGACATGGGTTTTCATGTTACCGGCCAGCAGCTCCGCAAAGGCCGCAAGCTCGACGAAACCCAGGCCGGCGAGCCGCGCCAGCAGGTCGCGGTCGGTCAGGTAGGTCGCCGGCTCGTAGCGCGCCGCCTCGACAAAGGACGCGATGGCGAGCCCGGCGCCGTCGATGAGCCGGGCGAACTCCGTCACCGTGTAGGCGCGGTCCTGGGTATGCAGCAGCAGGTCGTAGATGCCGGCATCGCCGCCGCTCAGATGGTCGCCCACCAGCGGGTTTCGCCGCAGCCGGTTGGTCGCCGGCAGCTCGCGGATCAGCGCGCGGGCGACCGAAAGGCGCTCGGCGTCGGGCGCGTCCTCCGCAAGCGCGCGCAGCATCGCCTGCGCGTCGTAGACCCCCGTGCGGCCCAGCGTGCCGTAGACCATCAGCCCCATGCCGCCCTGGGGCGCGAGCTGCGCCGCAAGCGCCCTCAATCCCGCCGGCGGGTCTTCCAGGTGATGCAGCACGCCGCAGCAGTCGATGTAGTCGTACGGGCCGGGCGCCACGGAAGCGACGTCGAGCAGCGAGCCGTGGTGGAATTTCACCAGGCGCTCCAGCCCCCGCGCCTTGATCCGCGCCTCGGCGATGCGGCGCGAGGCATCGGAGAGGTCGAGATAGTGCAACGCGGCGGGACAGGCGCGATCGGCCAGGTGCTGCGCCAGCATCACCAGCGCGTCCCCCGTGCCGCCGCCCGCGACCAGCACGCGGAAGGGAAGCGACCAGTCGCGCCGGCCGGCGAAAAGATAGTGGTCGATCTCGCGAAGGTCGCTGGGCGACCCGGTCACCAGTCGCTTGGCCTCGTCGCGCGGATCGCGCGCGGGATAGGGATGGGCCTCGTACTGCGCGCGGACCGGATCGGTCACGATGCCCTCACCCGCCTCGCTGCGCTCGGCGCCCTCTCCCACGCTTCGCGCGGGCGAGGGTTCGAATCCCCTCGCCCGGCGGAGCCGGGAGAGGGCGGGACCCAACGCAAAGCGTCGGGAGGGTGAGGGCCTGATCCTGTCAGGCTCAAATGGTCACCACCACCTTGCCCGTCGCCTTGCGCGAGGTCAGCAGCTCGAGCGCGCGCGGCGCCTCGGCGAGCGGCACGCGGTGCGAGACATGCGGCTTCAGCTTGCCGGCCTCGTACCACTGGAACAGCTCGGCGAACTGCGCGGCCAGCAGGTCGGGCCGGCGCGTGCGGTACGAGCCCCAGAACACGCCGTGCACCGCCAGGTTCTTCACCAGCAGGATGTTGGCGGGGATTTGCGGCACCTTGCCCGAGGCGAAGCCGATCACGGCGATGCGTCCGCCCCAGGCGGTCGAGCGCAGCGAGGCATCGAAGGCGTCGCCGCCCACCGGATCGAACACCGCGTCGGCGCCCTCGCCGCCCGTCAGCGCCTTGATGCGCTCGCGTAAATCCTCGGTCGCGTAGTTGATGGTCTCGTCCGCGCCGTGCGCGCGGGCCAGCGCCAGCTTCTCGTCCGAGCCGGCGGTGGCGATGACCCGCGCGCCGACCGCCTTGCCGCATTCGACCGCCGCCAGCCCGACGCCACCGCCCGCGCCGTGCACGACCAGGCTCTCGCCCGGCTTGACGTGCATGTACCAGCGCATCGAGCCATGCGCCGTGCCGTAGGTGACGGGAAACCCGGCGGCGATGTCGTAGCTCATGGTCTTGGGCAGCACGAAGCAGGCGGACTCGCGGCCGACCGCGCGTTCGGCGAAGCCGCCGAAGGGCGTGGTGCCCATCACGCGGTCGCCCTTCTTCAGCCGCGTCACGTCGGGGCCGCAGTCGACGATCTCGCCCGCCACCTCAAGCCCCGGGCTGAAGGGCAGCGGTGGTTTTTCCTGGTACTTGCCGCCGATGATCAGCGTGTCGGCGAAATTGACCCCCGCGGCCTTGACCGCGATCAGCACCTCGCCCTTTCCTGGCCTGGGATCGGGCAGTTCGCCGGGCTCCAGCGAGCCCCAGGCCTTGACGACGGCGGCGCGCATGCGATTGCTCCCGGTCAGAACGGCAGCGCGGCGGCAGGGCGCACCTCGCCGATGCGCAAGCCCGCCACGTTGCTGAGCGGCGCCGTTTCCAGCTCGCGCGCGCCGGCGATGCCCAGGCGTTCGAGCACGGCGGCCAGCGCGATCTGCGCGGCGCGCGACGCGCCGTCCTGGATCTTGATGCAGACGCCGAGGCCCTGCCTGGGCAGCGCCGCCATGTAGACGCCCTCGGCCCCGGTCTTGGCGACGACCTGGTCGCCCAGCGCGGTCATCAGCCGCGTGCAGAACCGCCCCGTGCCGGCGACGAAGAACGGCTCGCGCGTCATGGCCTGGCGGATGCGCTGGATCGCGGCGACGCGCGTGAGCGAAAGCCCGCTGGAATCGGCCATGCGCGCCATCGCCAGGGCCAAGCGGTCAAGCGGAATGCCGACCACGGGAATGCCGCAGCCGTCGATCCCCTTGGGCCCGCCCCCGAGGTCGACGCCGCACAGGTCCTGCAGCCCCTTCAGCACGGTCTGCTGCACCTTGTGGTCGGCGCGGATATAGCCCTTGGTCGGCCAGCCCATGTGCTTGGCGAGCGTCAGGAAGCCGGTGTGCTTGCCCGAGCAGTTGTTGTGCAGCTGGGTCACCTGGCCGTTCGCGCGGAACAGCGCCTGGGCCGAGGCCTCGTGGCTGGGCGGGTGCGCGCCGCATTCCAGGTCGTCGACCGTGCAGCCGATGCGCCCGAGCCATCTCAGCACCGCCGCCACGTGCCGCGTCTCGCCGCCGTGCGAGGCGCAGGCCAGCGCCACCTCCTGGTCGGATAGCTGGTAATGCTCGGCGGCGCCGGATTCGACCAGGGCCAAGGCCTGGATCGGCTTGATCGCCGAGCGCGGGTAGATCGGCTGGGCGATGTCGCCGCAGCCCAGCGCCACCTTGCCCTTGGCGTCGAGCACGGCCACCGCGCCGGCATGGCGGCTCTCCACCATCGTGCCGCGCGTCACCTCGACCAGGATCGGCTGGGTGGTCACGTCGCGGCGCTGCATCGTCACGGTCATTCTCACTACCCCGGAATTGAACCCGCACCTTGCCCCCGGCCGCAAGGCGATGCAAGGTGCCGGAAATGCGCGGGTATTTCGGCATCGGGGTCGAGGGCATCAGCAAGCCGGGCAATCTGGGCGCGCTGTTCCGCTCGGCGCATGCCTTCGGCGCCAGCTTCGTGTTCACGATCGGCGCGTCCTACCGCCGCAACGCCGCCGACACCACCGACGCGCCGGCAAACCTGCCGTTCTACGAGTTCGCCGATCTCGACGCGCTGCGCCTGCCTTCGGGCTGCGCGCTGGTGGGCATCGAGTTCCGCGACGACGCGACCGAGTTGCCCAGCTTCCGCCACCCCCGCACCGCGGCCTATGTGCTGGGGCCGGAGCGCGGGTCGCTGTCGGCGCGGCTGGTCGACTGCTGCGACCATGTCGTGAAGATCCCGACCCGGCTCTGCGTCAACCTGTCGGTCGCCGGCGCCATCGTAATGTACGACCGGCTGCTGTCGGCCGGCCGCTTCGCCGAGCGCCCGGTCACCCCGGGCGGCGCCACCGCCCCCCTGCCCCCGCCGGTCTTCGGCGACGTGGTGGTCCGCCGGGGCGGGCGGAAAGTGCCGCTAGGCAAGGCCAAATCGGGCTGAGCGGACGGTTTGCGGTTGCCGCCGCGAACCCCTATATGAACGCCCATGAGCGCCGAGAAACACGCCCTGATGGCCGCGCCCGGCAACAGCCGGGACGACGGCCGGACCGAACTCGTGGGATTGAGCCGCGAGCAGCTTGGCGCCGCCTTCGCCCAACTCGGCCTGCCGCCGTTCCGCGCGCGGCAGGTCTGGCACTGGGTCTATCATCGCGGCGAGACCGACTTCGAGAAGATGACCACCCTGTCCAAGGACCTGCGCAAGGTCCTGGCCGAGCAGTTCGCCGTGTCGCGCCCGGCCGTCGCGCGCGGCCAGAAGTCGCTCGACGGAACGCAGAAATGGCTGCTGAAGATGCCGGACGGCCAGGAGGTGGAGTGCGTCCATATCCCCGAGGACGACCGCGGCGCGCTGTGCGTGTCGAGCCAGGTGGGCTGCACGCTGACCTGCCGCTTCTGCCATACCGGCACGCAGCGCCTGGTGCGCAACCTGGCAGCCGGCGAAATCGTCGGCCAGGTGATGCACGCGCGCGACCAGCTCGGCGAATGGCCCTCCCCGGCCGAAGGCAGGCTCCTGTCCAACATCGTCATGATGGGCATGGGCGAGCCGCTCTACAATTACGACAACGTGGCCCAGGCGCTGAAGATCGTGATGGACAACGAGGGCATCGCGATTTCGCGCCGGCGCATCACCCTGTCCACCGCCGGCGTCGTGCCGATGATAAAGCGCTGCGGCGCCGAGCTGGGCGTGAAGCTGGCGATCAGCCTGCACGCGGTGACCGACGAGATCCGCGACAGGATCGTGCCGCTGAACCGCAAGTACCCGATCGCCGAGCTGCTGCAGGCCTGCCGCGAGTATCCCGGCGCCACCAACGCGCGGCGCATCACGTTCGAATACATCATGCTGAAGGACGTCAACGATAGCCTGGCCGACGCCCGGGCGCTGGTGCGCCTCATCCAGGGCATCCCGGCCAAGGTCAACCTGATCCCCTTCAACGCCTGGCCGGGCGCGCCGTTCGAATGCTCGACCGACCGGCAAATCGAGAAGTTCGCGCGCATCGTCAACGACGCGGGCTACGCCAGCCCGGTGCGCACCCCCCGCGGCCGCGACATCCTGGCCGCCTGCGGCCAGCTCAAGTCCGACAGCGTGAAGCAGCGCCGCGCCGCCACGGGCGAGGCGCCGGCGGCGGCGTAGCGAGGTGGTCGTCATGGCCGGGCTTGACCCACGGCTGTCCGGCTCGCGTCGGACGATGCGCACTTCATTTTGTGTCCCCCCTCCCCTGGCGGGAGGGGGTAGGGGAAGGGGGCGTCGCGTTTTCGCGCGATCGGCCGCGCGGCGTGGATCGAGC
>JADZDN010000178.1 GCA_020851015.1 Alphaproteobacteria bacterium
AGCTTGGGCATCGCCTTGATCGGCACGAACAGGCGCTTTTCGACGGCGAACTCGCCCACCAGGCGCCCGTCGCCGGCGTAGACGCGGCTCATCACGGCCGGCTGGTAGTCGGCGAGCTGCTGGTAGTCGGGAAGGTCGCGGCTGTAATGGTTGTAGATCAGCACGGCGCCGCCGCCCGCCGCCACCGCGCCGAGCACCAGAAAGACGAACAGGAAACCTAGAAAACGAAGCATCGGCGACCCGATCGACGCCCTACCTGCGGGATTGGCTCTAGATCAACGATGATCGTGGCAAAACCGTGTCAAACCGCCCCCGGCGGTTCGGTCGCATTGTGCCGCAGCGGCGCGGGGACGGCAACGCCGGAGTGGCTCCGGCACGGCAAGCCGCGGCTCAGTCCATCGCCAGCGACGGCGCGCAGGATATGCCGCGGCCCGACACCGCCTCTTCCTCGTTCTTCTCGAACCATTTGCGCACCTCGGCGCAGGCGAAGAAGCGGTCGGCGGCCTTGATCACGGCGTTGGCGAAGCGCTCCTGGTGGCGCTGCTGGCGCAGCAGGCGGTCGTCGGTGGGATTCGACAGGTAACCCATCTCGACCAGGACCGACGGTACCTTGCGCGTCTTCAGCACGACGAAGCCGGCGCTGCGGTGCGGGTTGGGCAGGGTCTCGATGTGCAGATCGCGCATCTCGTCGACCACCAGCTTGCGGAACTGGCGCGAGATCTGCGAAACGTCGTCGAATTCCATGCGGAACAGCAGCTCGCGCGTGTCGACCGCCTTCTGGCGCGAATGGTCGACGCCGACCACGAGGTCGGCGCGGTTCTCCTTGGCCGCCAGGGCTTCCGATTCGGCGTCCGAGGCCTTGTCCGACAGCGTGTAGACCGACAGGCCGCGCACGTTGCGCGACGCGATCGAATCGGCGTGCAGCGAGATGAACAGATGGACCTCGTCCTTGTCGGCGGTCGCGGTGCGCTCGCGCAGTTCGATGAACGTGTCGTCGGAGCGGGTCAACTGGACGCGGAATCGCTTGGTCGCCTCCATGCGGCGCTTCAGCACCTTGGCCATCGCCAGCGTGATGTCCTTCTCGTGCGATCCGCCGACGCTGATCGCGCCCGGGTCGTCGCCGCCATGGCCGGGATCGATCATGACCAGCCACCTGCGATCCTTGGGCAGGCGCGACCCCGGGGCGGGCATCGGGGCGGGGACCGGCGCCGCCGCCAGCTTGGCGCCGCCATTGGCGGGCGCGGGCGATGTGGCCACGGGCGAGGCCGCCGCCGCCGGCGCGATCGAAACGGGTTGGATCGATGCGGCCTGGGTCGACCCGGGCGCCGAAGCCGGGCTGGCCGGGGCGGCAGCGGGCTGGCCGGCAAGCGCCGCGCGCTGCGGGGGCGTGGGCGGCTGGGCGGGCGCTGGGGCCGCCGCTTGCGTCGGCGGAGTGGCGGGGCCGGCGTTGCTGCAGCCACGGGCGGCCGCCATCTGGCCCAGACGCTGCTGGGCATCGGCGAAGTCCGGCGCGCCGACCGGCTCCAGCTTGACCACGCGGCGGAACCCCTTGCCGTCGCCGGGCGCCACCACGAAGGTATCGACCACCCGCACGGGCTGCTTCAGGTCCAGCAGGACGCGGCTGGCATTGGCCTGGGCGCCGCTGCCGACCCAGGCCCCGCCCGACACCACGCCGCGCGGCGCCAGGCCCGGGCGGGTGCCGGCCAGGTCCGGCAGGTCGATGGACAGGCGATAGGGCTGGGCGCTGAGCGCGATATCGGCGCAGAATGGGCCGTCGGCCTCGATGACGATATGGGTCTGCGGGTCGTGGTTGCCGATTCGCAGGAATCGCAACTGGTTAGGCTCGGCCGCGGTAGCACCGGCCGCAACGGCGGTCAACAGCCCTGCGAGAGCGAGGGGAAACGACCGAGCAAACCGTGCACGCGGACTGACCGACATCCGGCAGCAACTCCACCCCGGCCCATTCGTGACTGTATATAGACGCCCCGAATCGGGCGCAACATGTTATTTCAAAAGGACTTTGTGGCTTGCTCTGCCGGGCGGCCCAGGCTCGCCGCGACGGCGTGCCGCACTTCGGCATTGTGGAAAAGCGGGTAGCCGGATAAGGTAAATGCTGCGAAGAGCCGCGCGTAGCGCCGAATATCCCTCAGGGGTGACGGCGTTCGGTGGTGTCGACGAGGCTGCCGGAGATCGAGCATCGACGCTCGTCCGGGGTGGCGTCGACGGCGCCGGGGCGCGCGGTCCGAATGTGGAACTCCGAGGCCGGTCCAGGTTGGTACCGGCACGCGGCTGCCAAGATCCGATCCCGCCCTGAAGCGCCCCCGGCATGTCCGCCCGGCGCATCGTTCGGCGAGAATTATCGGTGGCGCCGCCGGCCTCGCGATAGCACGGGCGCCCCGCCCATCCGTCCTCTTCGCGCGGATTCCGTCGGGGGCCTGTGGAGAAATAGAGCCTCATGGCCCAGCGCATGTTGATCGACGCCACGCATCCGGAGGAAACCCGGGTCGCGGTGGTCAGCGGCAATCGCCTCGAAGACATCGACTACGAAACTTCCACCAAGCAGCAACTGAAGGGCAACATCTACCTGGCCAAGGTGGTCCGGGTGGAGCCGTCGCTGCAGGCCTGCTTCGTGGACTACGGCGGGAACCGGCACGGCTTCCTGGCCTTCAGCGAAATCCATCCCGACTATTACCGCATCCCCGTCTCCGACCGCGAGGCGCTGTTGGCCGAGCAGGCCGCCGCCGCCCGCGCCGAGGAGGAGGAGGAGGACCGGCGGGACCGCGAGGGCGGGCGCCGCGGTCGCGGACCGCGGAGCGACGACGACGGCCAGGGCGACGACGGCCAGGGCGACGACGGCCAGGGCGACGACGACTCCCAGGGCGAGGGCGGGCCGGAAAGCCTGGCCACCCCGATCGAGGTGACCGAGGTCGGCGGGTTCGAGCCGGCCACCATCGACGCATCGCCCGATGCAACCGCCACCCGCGCCCCGGCCGAGCCCGAACCGGCGCCGCCGTCCGCGCCGGGCGAATCCACCCCCGCCTGGACGCCGACGGAATGGGCGATCGCGACCCGCGCGCCGGCGGACGAGGCGGCGGGCGAGCCCGCGGCGGGCAGCGCCGCGCTGCGGATGACGATGCCGGAGACCAGCGCCGAGGCCATCTGGCCGGCGGACGAATCCGCGCCCGCGGCGGGCGCGCGCGCCCAGGGCGAGACGGCGCAGCCGGCGGCGGGCGAAGGCGCCCCCGGCGAGGCGCCGGTTGCCGGCGATCTGGAGGCGCGCCAGGCGGACGAACCGGCGGCGCTGCAGGAGGCCCGGACCGCGGGCCGGGTCGAGACGGTCGGCGGCGACGCGGCCGACGAGGTGCCGCGCCGCCCGCGGCGCCAGTTCCGCAGCTACAAGATCCAGGAAGTGATCAAGCGCCGGCAGATCATGCTGGTCCAGGTCGTCAAGGAGGAGCGCGGCAACAAGGGCGCGGCGCTGACCACCTACCTGTCGCTCGCGGGCCGCTACTGCGTGCTGATGCCCAACACGACGCGCGGCGGCGGCGTGTCGCGCAAGATCACCAGCGCCCAGGACCGCCGGCGGCTGAAGACGCTGCTCGAGGACCTGGAGCTGCCGCAGGGCATGGCGGTGATCGTGCGCACCGCCGGCAGCGAGCGCAGCAAGGCCGAGGTCAAGCGCGACTGCGACTACCTGCTCAGGCTGTGGGA
>JADZDN010000179.1 GCA_020851015.1 Alphaproteobacteria bacterium
CGCGCGCGCGCGCCGCCGCGATGACCACCTTCAGGTTGGCGCGCACCGCTTCCTGGCCGACGAAATCCTCCAGGCGCTGCGGCCGGAGGCTCGCCTCGACGGCGTCGCCCGGCGCCTGCTCGGCGGCGATCGGACGCGCGGGCGAAGTCTTGTCCGTGCCCTTCACCGCGCCAGCTCCTTGAGGCCCGCGCGGATCAGCGCATCGACCGTGGCCCGGGCGCCCAGGTTCTGCGCGACCTGCGCGATCGCGGTGAAGGCCTCGGTCTGGCGATAGCCGAGGTTGACCAGGGCCGAGACGGCGTCGGCGGCGGCGCCGGTGATGCCGTCGGCGGAGGGCACGGGCTGAACGCCCGGCGCCGCCGCCTGGCCCATGCGGCCGACGAACAGCGCGCCGGCCTTGTCCTTGAGCTCGAGCGCGATGCGCTGCGCCAGCTTGGGCCCGACGCCGTCGGCGCGCGCGATCGTGGCCTTGTCGGCCGCCGCGATCGCCGCCAGCACCTCGTCGGCGCTCAAGGTCGACAGGATCGCCAGCGCGATGCGCGGCCCCACGCCTTGCACCGTCACCAGCAGGCGATACACGTCGCGCTCGGCGCGGTCGGCGAAGCCCAGCAGGCGCAAGCTGTCCTCGCGCAGCAGCGTCTCGACATGCAGCGTGGCCGGATGCCCGACCGGCGGCAGCGCGCCGAGCGTGCGGCCCGAGCACTGCGCCAGGTAGCCGACGCCGGCGCAGTCGATCACGGCGAAGTCGGCGCCGATCTCCGCCACCGTGCCGTTGAGCCGCGCGATCATGCGGCGCTCCCGGCCAGCACGCGGCCTTGGGCGATGCGGCTTTGCGTGCCGCGGTGATGCGCGTGGCAGATCGCGACGGCCAGCGCGTCGGCCGCGTCCTTGCCGTGCACGCCCGATCCGGGCAGCAGGCGCCCGACCATCATCGCCACCTGGTCCTTCTCGGCGTGGCCGGCGCCGACGATCGATTTCTTGATGTGGTTGGCGCCGTACTCCGCCACCGGCAGCCCGGCCTGGGCCGGCACCAGCAGCACCACGCCGCGCGCCAGGCCCAGCTTCAGGGTCGATTCCGGGTTCTTGTTGACGAAGGTCTCCTCCACCGCCGCCTCTTCCGGCGCGTAGCGGCCGATCACCCCGCGCAAGCCGTCGTGCAGGGCCACCAGGCGCAGCGCCAAGCCCAGCTTGGCGTCCGTCGACACCGCGCCGGCGGCGACGAAGCGCAGCCGGTTGCCGTCGAACTCGATGACGCCCCACCCGGTGTGGCGCAGGCCGGGATCGAGGCCGATCAGGCGCATCCCCCGCGCTACCCCATCAGCCGCGCCATCGTCTCGTCGGCGATCTCGTAGTTCGCGACGATCGACTGCACGTCGTCGTTGTCCTCCAGCACGTCGAGAAGCTTCAGCAGGGTTCGCGCCGATTCCTCGTCGAGCGGGATCGTTGCCTGCGGCTTCCAGGTCAGCTTGGCGCGCTCGGGCGGGCCGAATTTCCGCTCCAGCGCTTCGCGCACCGCGCCCAGCGCATCGGGCGCGCAATGGATCGTGTGGCCTTCCTCGTCCGACGCCACGTCGTCCGCGCCGGCTTCCAGCGCCGCCTCGAACATCTGGTCGCCGCTGGCGGCCTTGGCCGCGTAAAAGACCTCGCCGACCCGGCCGAACTGGTAGCTGACGGAATTGGTCTCGCCCAGCGTTCCGCCATGCTTGCCGAAGGCGGTGCGGATATCGCCGGCCGTGCGGTTGCGGTTGTCGGTCAGCGCCTCGACAATGATGGCGACGCCGCCCGGCCCGAAGCCTTCGTAGCGCACCTCTTCGAAATTGGTGTCGTCGCCGCCGCCCTGGCCTTTCTTGATCGCGCGCTCGATCGTGTCGCGCGGCATGTTGACGGCCCGCGCGGCGGTGATCGCGGCGCGCAGCCGCGGATTGAAGCCGGGGTCGGGCACGCCCGATTTGGCCGCCACCGTCAGCTCCCGGCCGATCTTGGCAAAGACCTTTGACCGCTGGGCATCCTGCCGGCCCTTGCGGTGCATGATATTCTTGAATTGGGAATGACCGGCCATGGCCGCGGTGACCCCAGCTCCTGCGGTTTAAATCAACGGCTTATACCAGATGTTGTAGCGGTGACAATAGCCGCACCTCCAGGCCGGGTAACAGAGCAATGTGGCAGGAATTGGGCTCGGGACAGCCGGTCCGACGCGCGCCCGATCCCCGGTATTTGCCCTTTATTAACGCGCACCGCCGATTCTCGACCGCAAGCCAAACCTCACCACGCACGCTAAGGGGGCGTCGGGTCATGGTCGCGGCAATGCGGACGCGCGAAGCATCGGATGGATTCTGGTCGCAGGCGACCTTGAGCACGGTCGCGCTGTCGGTCGCGGCGAGCGAAGCGCGCGCCGCCGCCCGGCACGGCATGGGCAACGCCCCGGACGCGCGCGAGCGCATTGCGGCGCTGTGCGGCGAACTGGCGGGCCTGAGCGGCGACGCCAACGGCAAGCTGGTCGGCGCCATCGCCGCCTCGCTTGGCGATTTCGTGCGCGACGCGCCGCTGGACGAACCCGCGCTGGACGTGATCGCCGGCCACCTGGAGGCGCTGCGCGCGGTGGTGCGCCACGCGATCGCCGGCGACGGCGGCACGGTCGGCCGCGCCATCATGGCCGGCCTGGAGGCCTCGGTCGCAAGGCACGCCCCGGCGGCCTAGGCCGCCTTCCTCCGCTTCCCCGGCTTCCTCGCGCGGTCCTGCGCATCCATGAACGACCGCAGCACGGCGTTGATCCGCGTCTGGTAGCCCCGGCCGCCCTTCTTGAAGAAGGCCAGCACGTCGCGGTCGATCGTCATCGTGATCGTGGCCTTCTTCCCGGGCAGCACCAGCTTGGCGTGCTTCCACATCTCCGGCGTCAACTCGAACGTGTCCGGATCCTCGGAGACTGCCTTCGCGATATCGGCATCGGTGAGCCGCCGAAAGCGATCCCAATCCGTCATGTCCGGCAGCTTTCGCGCTTCCTCAAGAGTGACACGCGTGATCCTCGAACGCTTTCCGCTCATGGTGCCTTGCCTTCCGCGCGCTGATGATTCGAATTGTTCCGGCGCGCTCTGTGAAAACCACCGAGATCACATCCGACGCGAGCCTGCCGCACGCGATATGCTCACTTCGCCCTCGACGACCCGCGCCGGCAGCACGACCAAAGGGCCGTTCCAAATCATGATCGCCAACCGAAAATCGATCGTGTGCTTGGCGATGTTGCTCAGCCGCTTGCGCTCGTCCCAAACAAACTCGGGCCTTATATGTATCATTATACGTATTAACGATCAATATCCCTGCGGCATCGCCGCGATCAGCCTTCCCCCGATCCGCAAGGGCGCGACGCGCCGGGCCAGGCCGGTCGTGTCGTCGGTCTCGACGAAGCAGGCGCACAGCGTGCCGGGGCCTTCGGCGGGCGTGAGCTTCTCGCCCGGCATCTTGCGGATGAAGCGCTGCACCGCCGGGCCCTTCTGCATGCCGATCACCGAATCGTAGTCGCCGCACATTCCGGCGTCGGTCTGGTAGGCGGTGCCGCCCGGCAGCAACTGCGCGTCGGCGGTCGGCACATGGGCGTGGCTGCCCACGACCATCGACACGCGCCCGTCGCAGAAATGCCCGACCGACATCTTCTCGCTGGTCGCCTCGGCATGGATGTCGACCAGGATCGCGTCGACCGTGCCGCCCAGGCGGTGCGCCTTCAGTTCGCGCTCCAGCCCCTGGAACGGATCGTCGATCGCGTCCATGAACAGCCGGCCCATGACGTTGAGCACCAGCACCGTCCGGCCGCCGCGCGCGGGATAGACGGCGCCGCCGCGGCCCGGCGTGCCGGGCGGGAAGTTGAGCGGCCGCAGCAGCTTGGGGTCGGCCATGATCGCGCCGATCGCCTGGCGCTGGTCCCAGACATGGTTGCCGGTGGTGATGACATCGACGCCGGCGGCGTAGAGCTCTTTCGCCTGCTCCGGCGCGATGCCGAAGCCGCCCGCCGCGTTTTCGCCATTGGCGACGACGAAGTCGAGCTCGAGCTCCCGCCGCAGTCCCGGCAGGTGCTGCGCCAGCGCCTCGCGTCCCGATCGCCCCACCACGTCGCCGCAGAACAGCAGGCGCATCAGAAAGTGTCCCGCACGCGAAACGCAAACCTGAGTCCCCCCTCCCCTCGCGGGAGGGGGATAGGGGGCGGGGGCATGCTGCGCTCGAATCCTACAGTGGCGCCGGCGGCGCGCACGCCAGGTTCGTCAATAGCAACGTCGCGTCGAGTCGCGTTGTGGCAGCCCCCTCCCCCAATCCCCCACCCGCGAGGGGCGGGGGGACTCAGGTTTGCGTTTCGCGTGCGGGACACTTTC
>JADZDN010000180.1 GCA_020851015.1 Alphaproteobacteria bacterium
CGCGCGCGCGCCGCTCGCAGGTTAGCGGCGAGCCGCGCACGCGCGCTGTTCGATGACGGTCGGGGCTTCGGCATCGGCCGGCAGACTGCCGGCGTTGACGCCTATAAGTCGACAGCCTATAAGTAGCACCGCATGAGAACGGGACGCGAGTTTGAGCCGGCTGGTGCCGGCGCTAGCAACAGCGGTTGGGGCGGGCGCATCCGCGCCGCACGTGAACGCGCAGGGCTCACACAGGCGCAGCTAGCACAACGCCTTGGCGTCAGCCGCGGCGCCCCGAGCCTATGGGAGATCGACCACGCGAAGCCCGATGCCGACAGGCTTGTCGACATCGCGCGCGAACTCGGGGTGAGCGTCGACTACATTGTCGGGCTCGAAGCGATCGGCACGGCCGAGAGGCGGGGCGCGAGCACGGCCATGCCGACCGTGCCGTTGCTCGCGCCTAGCGAGATCGGCCAGTGGGCGGCGGGCAAGTACGAGCCGAACGGCGGCGAGCGCGTGCAGACGCAGGCGGTCTATGCCTACGGCAAGGCCGTGGCGATGCGCGTTGCCAACAACGCGATGGCGCCCGCCTTCCCGCCGGACAGCATCGTCATTGTCAGCCGCGAGCACGCGGTTGTCGGCGGCTGCCCTGTCGTCGTCGACATGGGCCGCGGGGCGCCGATGCTGCGCTACCTGATTGATGAGGGCGTCGAGCCGATGTTAAGCCCGGAGAATCCGCAGTTTCCCGTCGTGCCCTTGGGTCGCGGCCGCATTGTCGGCCGCGTTGTCGAAGTCGTGATTCGCAGGAGCCTGCTGTGATTGACGACATCAGCATCGCCGATGCCGTCATCGGGCTCATCGTGTTCTTCACTGGCCTGCTCGTGCTGCCGCTCGCCTGCATATGGGTAGCCACGACGCTCGCCATTCGCGCGGGCGTGCGCCGGGCGGCCCCAGTTATCGTGTACGGCGCGGCCGCCGTCGGCGTCGTGCTCGCGGCGCTCGCCGCCTTCGAGGCGATGGCGCTCGAAGATTACCGCCCGGGCGGCGCGCCGCCCGCTTACGCGCGGCCGTAGCAGGAATGTCGCGGTCGAGCACGCTCAGGAACCGGGATGCCGCGCACGCAGCGGCCGCGGACGATTCCACCCTGATGGACAGGCTGCCACCGAGCAAGAAATTGATGCTCTGGCTGGCGCGTCGCCGCTACTCGTGGCGAGTGGCATTGGCGGCGCTTCACTACGCCGGCTCGCCGTGGGCGGCGCAGCCGTGGCCGCCGCGCGACTGGACTTGGAGCGAAATCGAGGGCCGGGCGGTGAGCCGGCGGAACGTGGAAGTCGCGCTGCCGAGCCCGCTGTACTGGCCGACAATGCGCCGCGGGCTGAGGGCGCGGTTGACAGGCTGGCCCGAGAGCTTTCTGCCGGGGCGGTTCAGGCGGCTGGTGGAAAGCAGGCGCTTTGCTCGCGGGACGCGGGGCTGACCGACCGACAGCAGCACAGCGCCCACGCCGGCAGGGCGCAAGGCGCTATGGCCATCTCGGGTGATGAGCAATGACGATAAAGCGCGCGCGCCGACTCGCCGCTGAACTCGCAAGGCGGGGACTGCTGCAAGGTACCGCAGAGGACCTTCAATCCTTCCTCGACCTGCTCGACCCGACCGGCGACGACGAGGAACTGGTCGAGCAAGTCGCCGAGTGGATTGATGAGATGTTCACGCTAGTGGAGGCGCGCGCGTTCGCTGGGGCAGTGATCGAGGGTGCGCGCGCCGCAAGTCGACGGCAACCGCCCTAGATCGACGCAGGAGCCGCGTTCGGCGGCGGGCGGCCCGCCGGTACGTCAAACGCGGTCTTCGAACACCGGCCGGCTCTCGTGCTTTGAGCGACCGCCCGGCCGAAGGCCGGTTGACGTGATCGCCGAGGCGATGGTCGACCGCCACGAGCGCGGTTGTGCTGCACCTGTCACTTCCGGCAGCTGGTCGCGCGGCGCTGACGCAGTACGCTCAAGGCATGAACGACCTGCGTCCCTGCCCGTTCTGCCGCACGAGCGGCCTGAGCGCGTGGCGTCGCCGCCAACCAGCTTCGCCTCATCGTCGTCCGCTGCCCGAGTGCGGCTCCCTTGGCCCGAGCGCGACTGGCGACATGCCGGACGACCACGCGGCGTGGCTGTTGAACGCGCGGTATGACCACGCCTCTGCAGGTAACTTGATATCGACGACAATGCCTCCACCAGCATGGCGTCGGCACGTCAATTGCCTAACAACAGGGTGAGGCAGTCGACAGCTCTGGTTGATGCCGCCGCCGAGCAAATAACGACGATGGGCGGCATTGAGGAACGCGTTTCGGCCTGTATTCGACGTCAACTCTTCGCGTATGCAAATTCGCCGCCTCTACCTTCGCGTGATAATGACGGGCATTCTCGCTTGCCTTGTGATTCTTACGGCATTCGAACTAGGCGATCGTTACAGCGCCTACAAGTCTAATGAGGCGAAAGAATGGGATAGGCGCATGGAAAGCTTTCGCGCAGCCAAGAAGGAACACGACGACTGGGCCGCTCCGTGCGATAGGGAAATGACCGATCGACTGCACGAGCCGTTACCGGGCGGGGGGTTTCAAATTAAGCCCGGCACGGCATGCGCGAAATTTTTCGAGGCGGCGACGATTATTCATAACGGAGGGCGTACTCGTTGACTCGTGAGACGCTCCAGCTTTTGGGGCGACGTTCATCGCATTCATCAACGGCCTCCGGCGGGTTCTCGGCCACAGGCGCCTCATAATCGACCGCGCCGTGTCGGATAGCGGCACAACAGACTTACGATCAAAAGTGACGAGTAGACGAGTCGATGGATACTCGATCTACCGGGTTGCGTGTGCATGTTCCCAGCTGGTCACCTGCGCGCCCGCGGAGCTGATGGGGGTACAGGTAGGCCGGCCGGCCGAATGGCGATCGCTGACTCGCCAGTGGGATGACGAAGACTGTAAGGCGTTTGCACATTCCGTCGACGAGCGGGTGCGACCGGCGATAGAGCGCCAGTCGGCGAACGTGCGCGGGGTAGGAGCGCCTGACATGCGCAAGAGACCGACGCCGGCCTGTGCGCTCGTGGCGATGTGGCGGCATGGCTTCCGCCAGCTTTTCTTGGCCTCGGCAGGAAACTCTCAGCGGTCCACGTGTCGCAGAATCCCTCATGCGCCGTTCCATGCGGTCGCGACACCGACCGCGGCCGCGCAACCGCGCGTTAATCATTCCGCGGACGCCCTTGGCGCTACTCCCCGCGATTTGCAGCGCGCGTAGGCGGGCCGA
>JADZDN010000181.1 GCA_020851015.1 Alphaproteobacteria bacterium
CAAACCGCACGCGCATTTCTGCCGGCGCTCCGATCTCGCGCGCCCACCGCGTGAGTGCATCGGTAATGGCATCACGATCCACGCGCTGGCGCAGATCGCAGGCTGTCGCGTAGCGATGTTGCAAGTCATCAAGTGCTGGCAGCATCTGTGTCGCCTCTCTCATGTATCGGACGCGACGGCGGCGGCGAGCTTCACCGCGCTTGCGAGCCCATAGGCAATCTCGGGATCTTTCAGGTCGTAGGCGCGCCCGGTGTTTGCATCGATGAGTTCGCCGAACGGCTCGGAGCGCACCACTAGATTGCGATGGTCGATGACGCGAAGCATGCGACGCACATTCGCCCGCAAAAACGGCATGGCGTCGGCTTCAACTTCTGCGGCGGTCGCCATCACTTCGTCTCCGGGCCGAGTTCGCGGATGCGCGCGGTGACCTTCGCCATCAGCGCGTCGAGATGCGGCTTCGTCGGGCCGATCTTCCGGCGCTCGTCCTTGTGGCCGTCACTTCCCCACGCGCTGCGGATTTGCTCGGCGGACTCGGCACCGGACAGCATGACGTCCCAGCGCTCGCAGTATTCGGCCCAGCGCTCGTCGCGATCGCCCTCGTCAAAAGACGCGCCCGCCTCCGGGGGGGTGTGCGTGGGGCTGATGGAGGCGGACGCGCCAGAGCCCGCAGCGGAGGGCGAAACTCCGCCGCGCGCCCATTCCGCGAAGGCCTTTCCCATCGCTTCGGAAAGCGGTTTGCCTTCGGTGATGTAAGGCTGCAGATAGTTCGGCAGCTTGATGATGAAGTCCTCGCCGATCTTGTCGGAATGCCAGACCGGGACGCCGTTCGCGCGCGGCGGCAGGATGCACGTCAGGTCGAGGGTGTGGACGATCTCGATCGGCGCCACAGGCTGCCACCCGATGTTGACGATCTTGTCCTGGGCGCGTTTCGCGTCGGGGTTCTGCTTCGTCTTCTCGCGGGCACGGAAGGTGAAGATCAGCGGCACCTTGATCTTTAGGATGCCGGAGATCAGCTTCTTGCGAGACGCCTTCGGCTTTGCCCATGCGGCCCATTCGTTGCCACCCATCTTCGGCACCATCTCGTCGTGCCATTCGAGGTAGCCGCCTTCGCCCTCGTGCTCGTCGCTCATCGAGTCCACGATGATCGCAGCGGGGTTGCGCGGCAACTGCGCCTTGATGGCGGCGAGCAAATCTTCCGAGCGGCAAGGCGCTCCGAACTCCACGATCTCGAACGGGATCATGTCGTTGTATTTGCGCGCGCGGCCGCCCTCAGTGTCGATAAGGATGATGGGTCCCCCGCGCACGGACTGGATGCCCTTGGCGAGTTTCAGGCTGGAGAGCGTCTTCCCGCCGCCCGGCGGCCCGATCATGCCCAGCAGCAACGGCTCCTCTTGCCGCAGGGCTGGCTTGGCGGTGAAGTTGCGCGCGTTCATTCGGCGGCCTCGGCTTTAAACTCGGTGCCGCGCCCGTGCTGGGCGGCCTCATAAAGCGCGTCCGGGAGCATCATCTCGCACTTGCACCGGAAGCACGGTCCTACGCTTTTCATCGTCTCATCCCGCCATAATCAGGTCGCGCGGCATCGGCTCCGGCGCGCGGCGTTTGCTGTCGTCGTATTCGATCTCGCGATCGAGCCACTGGTTCTCTTTGAAGCTCGGGTATTGGGGATGGAACACCTCGGCCGGATAGGCGGGCCACTTCCCGCTCGCCATACAGGCGGCCCACTGCTCCACCGCGAAGGCCAGCTTCTTGCGACCCATGGTGAGCACCGCCTCGGTCATCTCGCAGACCGTGAGGGCGTAGGGCTCCGCATTCTCGATCGCGATGAAGCGAAACCTGCGGCGGCCGCGACCATCGGGGTCCAGCACGTCGAGCCCGCGCTCGTGCATTGCGGCCTGAACATCCCAGCCGGCATTCACCATCATCATCGGAATTGCGTGCGGCGCGACGGAAAGGCCGGTGCTCTTGTAGTCGACCAGAAGCGAGGTTCCGGTCATCCAGTCGACCAGCGAGCGGAACCACAGATCGCCTTCGCACCATGCGAGGGTGACTTCGGACTGCCCGAAACCATCGGCAAACGTATCCGACAGTCCGGCCGCCGCGAGTTGGGCCCGCCCGGCCCGCACCATGGCATCAGCGCGCGCAAAATGCTTTGCGAGGATCGGAACCACCCCGGCTGCGTTTGCCTCATCCCGGAGCGCCTGAGCGGCTTTGGAGCGGAAGTCGGCCGCCTCGATGATCGCGACCTCCTTGCCGCGGCCGAGCATGAGCTTGTGGGCGGCGTTGCCGATCGCCTGGGAGGACACGTATTTCTCCGCCTCATCGTCGGGCGATGGCGGCGTGAGGCGCGGGTGCTCAAGCTTCGCGTGCGCGGGGGAGCGCTCGATCAGGATCTTAGCGATCGACTGCGTGAGCGATGGCACCGGGCACGGGTCGCCGAAATAGACCGCGCTCGGGACGTCAAGATAAATACCGGGTTCGGTGATCTTCATTGCGGGGTCGCGCTCCAATACGCGATGAACACCACGACGATGATCGCGACGGCGATCAGATCGCCCATTGATCCGAAGGTGAATTGCTGCGGCCGCATGGTCACTCCGCTGCCTGGATGTGATCGTCCTGGTGGTTCTCGACCGGCCGGTCGAGATCGGCCAGGAAGTCCGCGATGGCCCCCCGCGCGCCGTCGCATGCGGCGGTCATGCGCTTGGCCCAATCGCCGAATGCGTCGGCAATCCGCTCGGCGCATTTTTGGTCGAAGTAGGACTCGATGAACGGCCAGTTGCGCGCGATCTCGTCAGCGGTGAACCCGGCGCGGTGCAGCGCTGCGCCGATCTCTCGGTCGCAGGCCTGGTTCGCACCAGACGCCTTCACTGCCTCGACCATTGCGACCACGACGCGGGCGCGGAGCTCGATGGCGTCCTGGGGGGACAGTTCCCACGGAGACGGCATCACGCGGCCTCCGTGGAGAACTTGCCGAGTCGCCTCGTCAGGCCGTCAATCGTGTCGCGGAAGTCCCACATGCTGGCGTCGACGGGGATGTCGGCGAGAACCTTGCCCGCGAGCCAAGCAGCGTATTTGCGCTCCCACGCGGCCCGCTGATCTTCAAGGAAAGCCTTGCGGGCGCCGGCCGGCAAACAGGCGCAGTGCGCGTCGACGCGGGCGAGATAGCGGACGGGGCGGGGAGCGGGCGGTTCCGGCGTGCCGGGCTGCTGGTGTGTGTCCATGGTCCCTCCTGATGATGGAGGGAGGATACACTTTTAAGTGTTAGTGTCAACACGCAACCGTGTAGAAAATTAGCGTCGGTTGTAGCGCCCCACGACCCGGTGGCACTTTGCCCACATCTTGCGAGGCAGCTTGAACTCCTTCGATTCGCCTGCGGCCGGGTTGTGCCGCATCAGGTGCCAGTCTGTATCGGTGAGCCGGACCAGGCGTTTGACCGTGACGACTTCGTGGCCGCTAGCGTCAGTCCCATAGAGCACAACGTCGGTGCCCCGGGCGGGTGGCAGGTGAGTGTGGATCAGCAGCAGATCGCCCGGCTCGTAGGCAGGGACCATGCTTTCCCCGACCATGTGCAGAGCATATCCGTCGCGGACCCGCGCCAGCGGCTCCGGCCGCCGCACGTAATCCACAATATCCGAAGAGACCACCATTGCGCCTTCGCCCCCCTCTGCCGAGCCGTACACTGGCAGGTCTCTCTGGCCCACCAGCGGAAGGCTCTAGGGAGGGATGGTTGCATGGTTTTTGAGCACACTCTCTGCGGGTTCGTCCATCCCCAGAGTTTTCCGGATCCTTGGTAAATACCGCGAGAACCTGACCTCGCCCTTTTCGATCTTGTCGACCGTTTGCTGGCTGGTGCCCACCTCGCGGCCGAGCGCAGCCTGAGACCAGCCGCGGGTCTCGCGACGGCGCTTTATCTCGGCACCCTCGGTGTTCATGCCCCTTGGATAACACGCAGCGGTGTCGCGATCCAACACGGCGCCCACATCGTTCGGTGTTGACATACGCACACGGAATGGTGTTATATTTGGCGCCATGGTTCGGGACCTCATCGAAAAAGCAATCCGCATCGTCGGCTCCGAAGCGAAGCTCGGGGCGGCGGCTGGCGGCTATTCGCAAAACGCAATTTGGCAGGCGAAGCGGCGGGGCACGATCACGCCGGAGCTGGCGGCCGGGATCGACCGCGCCACCAACGGTGCCGTGAGAAAATCCGATCTTCGCCCGGACATCTGGCCGCATGAGGAGCGTGTCGCGTCATGAGTGCAGCGTCGGCGATTGCGATCGGGAAGGCAAATTCGGGCTCCGCAAAATCTTGCGGTCGGTCCCGCAACTTTTTGCGGCACATGCCGCGCGTCATGCAAACGGCGCGGGGCTTATTCCCCATCAAGACCGCCGCGCAACTATCTGACCTGACGAAGAATCCGGTCCGGACCTGGGAATACTGGCTGAGCAAAGAGCGCATGGACGGCGAAGCGCTCGCGGCGCTGATCGCGTCCCCTCACGGCATGGCCATCGTCGATGCGATTGCCGGCGAATCTCCCTGGTGGCGGCAGGTTCGCGAAGCGCTCGCGCTGGCCGACAAACGACATCACGCATTGCAAGAGGCGGCAAGTGCGCTCCGTACCCTCACCGAAACTTCCGAGAGCTTTCGCGTTCCGAACACTGGTCGCGCTGTGGATAGCGCCGTGGATCGCGGACGCATGGGCCGCGTGGCTCCGAAACGGAAATAGCGACTTCAAGGCGGACTGAGCGTTCCGAGTGCGGGCCGCGCGCCACCGCGGCGGGGCTACTGACCCGAAGCCGGAGTTTCCCGGCCGGGCAGCGTGGGGCTCGGTCGATCCCAGAAAGGCGTTCTGCGGTCCGGCTTCGGGCGCGCGAAAGCGCGATGCGATGGCTTCCGTTCAAGAGCGCCAGCCCACGCAAAGTTCCACGAGGGGGAAATGCCAGAGAAGATCGGCGACAACAGCGCGCGGTTCGCCAAGGACCACCTGAAAGCGTTCGTCGAGCGCATCGAGCGCTTGGAGGAGGAGAAGAAGACGATCGCGGACGACATCCGCGACGTCTACGCGGAGGCGAAGGCGAACGGCTTTGACGTGCAGGCGCTGCGCGCGGTGATCCGGCTGCGCAAACAGGACGCCGAGGAGCGCCACGAGCGCGAAGCCATCCTCGACACCTACCTCGCCGCGCTCGGCATGCTTGCGGACACACCGCTCGGCCAGGCGGCAATCGAGAGGGCGCGCGCGTGAGCAAGTTCGCCTGCGAGCCTCCGCCTTTCATGCTCCCTGCGGAGCCGGTCAAGCGCTCCAAGGTGACGCTCCCGGAGAACACCGTCCAGCGCGCACTCTTTGCCCACATCAGGCGCCGCGGAGTGCCCGGCCTGTTTGCCTTCCACCCCAAGAACGGTGGCATCCACCAACGCGGCCGACGTGCAGGCATCAACACCGGCATGGGCGTAGTGCCGGGCGTCCCCGACGTCATCTTGATTCACAACAGCAAGTGCTACGCGATCGAACTCAAGACAGAGCGCGGAAAGCTCAGCGACGAACAGTCAAAGACGATCAGCAACATGATGGTCGCTGGCGCTCAGTGTGCCGTGGCATTTGGTCTCGATGATGCTCTCGCCCGGCTGGAAAGCTGGGGCTTGATGAAGGGTAGCGCCAGAGGATCGGGCGCATGACCTGGCCCTTCGGCGACCGCATGACCGAGATCGACGTTGCGAGCACCTTGCAAGCGCGCCGCGGCACGCACGGCGACTGGTCGCGGCAAGCAACGCTTGCCCAGGCGATCAAGAACGCCATGCGCCAGTTCAGTGAGTGGGACGAATTGCCGGCGACGGTCCGCGAGTCGCTCGAAATGATCGCTCACAAGATGAGCCGGGCCGTGATCGGTGATCCGCAATTCCACGATCATTGGCACGACATCCAGGGCTATGCGCGGCTGATCGCAGACCACATTCGCGAAAGGCAGTTATCCACAGAGCGTGAGGGCGTGAAATGAGCGTCTATACCGAGGAAAAGTTGGCGCGAGATCAGCAGATCAAGGCCGAGCGCTTCGCGCGCATGCGGGAGCGCAACGCCGCCAATCGCGCGGCGCGCATCGAGCGCGGCCGCGAGTTCATGCGCAAGCTGCACGAGGCGGGCGGGCTACCGGTCACGGTGCGGCTCGATATGGACACTGTGCGCGCGCTCCGAATTGCCGCCGCGGTGCGCCACATGCCGGCCGACCAGTTCGCCGGCGCGCTGCTCGAATATGCGGCCAAGGGGGAATTGTTCAACGCGATCCTGGACGAACCAGTGAGGGGGCGCGGGTGAGCGAACGCGGCGTCTTCGCAGTCGATCGGGGGATTTGGGAGCACGACCTCTTGCTGGAGGACGCGCCGTTCTCCCGCCGTGAAGCGTGGCTCTGGATCATCTCTGAGGCAGCGTGGCGCCCGCACCGCCGCCGTGTCATGGGGCGCACATTCGACCTTGAGCGGGGCCAGCTTGTCGCCTCTCTCCGCTTCATTGCGAGCAAGTGGCGGTGGTCCGAGCCGCGCGTGCGCCGGTTTCTTGCTGCACTGATTTCGGAGCAGATGGTTGACGCAAAGACCGACGCAGGAGTGACCGTCTTAACCGTCTGTAAGTATGTGCATTATCAGCGCGTCAGTCTTCCTAGCGACGCGATTCCCAAAGAGGACAACGACGCAGGAGCGACGCAGGAGCGACGCAAAGTAGAAGACAAGGAAGACAAGGAATTACCCTCCTCACTTCGTTCGGAGGGGCGCGCTCGCGCGCCCAACCCACGGGCGACACGGCTCCCGGACGATTGGCGACCGGACGAACTCGGTCTCGCATTCGCGAACAGCCGCGGCCTCCATGGCCAAGACCAGCGCGACGAGATCGAGAAATTCAAGAACCACTGGGGTGCGAAGGCCGGGAAGGACGCCGCCAAACTGGATTGGCCGGCGACGTGGCGAACGTGGGTTCTCAACTGGGTGAAATTCAATGGCAACGGACATCATCGAGCGGGCGGCGGCAAGCGCGGAGGTGGCGATTTCTTCTCCGGTCTTGCGGCGCTTGCGGCGGATTACGCCGGGGACGGTGCAGTGGCCCGGACGGAAGGCGAAGAAATACCTGCCGGCCGGTTTAACATTGACGGATGAGGACGTTCGCGACGCTACCGATCTGCGGTGCGCGCTAGTGGCGGCCGTGAGCAGCGCAGCAATTCCGGAGGCGCGGCTCGCTCGCCTGGCGCTGATTACCAAGCTCCTGATGGGCTACCCGTCGGGCCAATCTTCTGCCGAGGCTGGCAAGGCGCGCGGTGAAGTGTATGAGGCAGCGCTTGACGACGTGCCGCCTTGGGCGCTTGCGGCTGCGGCCCGCAAGTGGCACCGCGGCGAGTGCGAGGGGAACCACGACTTCGCGCCGGCGCCGGCGCGGCTCCGCGCGCTTTGTCTTGGCATCATCCAGCCGCACCAGGACGCGATCGCGCACCTTGACGACCTGCTGGCGGCAAGCGGCACGATCGAGAAGGCGCTTGACCCAGCCGAGGAGCCGAAGGGCAGCGTCACCTCTGTGGTCGCGCGGGCGGCGCGGAGGGCGTGATGGTCAAGAACACGCGCCACAATCTACTGGTCGGCCGCGAGCACGATGGCTACGCCGCGATGTGCAGGCGGGCGGAAACGGCCGACAAAGCCGACTTTTTGTACGTCGACGAAGGCATTCGCGTGCCGGTGAACTGGTGGCACGAGCGGAAGGGCGGCGGTGGCGTCAGGGCAGCGGCGGAAGGCGCCCACAAGCCGGCGACTGCGGCCAACCTGCAGGCTTCTCCATCACTGCTAAAAGCGCTCGCCGAGCAGGGATTTACGGCGCCGGCCAAGCCGCCCGCCGAGCCCGCCGGCGTTCCGTTTGACGACGAACTTCCAGGGGAGGCTGCAGCGTGAATCTTCTCAAAGGATCGGAGCCGTCGTTCATGACGGCCGATCAGGCTGCGGCGCCCTGAGAGTGTCGATAGGGTCGAAGGCGTCTCGGCCCCAAATGATTAAGGCGCTGCTCGGGCTGCACACCGATGAGGTGTTCCCGGCCGCGTGCGCCGCGCTTCGGGCTGGAGATCGGCCTAGGTGTGTGGGTGTTCCGCAAGATGCTCGGTGTGGACTGAGCGACATGCACGGGTGCATGGAGATGACGACGACGGCCGAGCCGCGGCTCATTCGCGACTACGACGACCTGATCGAGGAACTCCGGGCCCGCAAGGCGGCCTTGGGCGTGACCGACAAAGACTTCGAGGCGGAGGTCGGGCTCGCGGGCGGCCATCTTGCCAAGATCATCGGCGACGCGCCGGCCAAGCACCTCGGGCCGCGGAGCCTCGAACTGATCCTGGCGGGGCTTCGAGCGGCGATCGTGATTGTGGACGATCCGGAGCCGGTGAAGATCAACTTCGAGCGCCGGCAGCGGCCGCCGCAGAACGGCAAGCACGTCAGCAGGGCGGCGCTGGAGCGGGCGCGGCCGATCCTAGAACCCATCATTATTAGTGAGCGTTCGCGGGCAAATCGCCGCAAGCAGCTTGCGATGCAAGCAAGCCAGCATCGCGAACGGATCGCTAGGCAGGCAGCCAAGAAACGCTGGGCAGGGCGTAAGGTTCCGCGCAAGCGGCGCCTCATTCTAGCACGTGCTGCCCAGAGAGCTCGTGAGCGCCGGCAGGCGAAGGTGGCGGAGAACGCGCCGGGAGTGGCGCCGGATGCATGAGGAAATTCACGAAGGGCTCCCGCTATTCAGCGGCGCTGGAAGATCAATAAACAAGTCCCTAATGAAAGGGAATTATATACTTGACTCCCTCGCCTGCTTTGGGTAGATTTTGCCCATAGAAACGAGGGATGTTGGCACAAAGGGTAAGCGCATGACCTACAAGGCGCTGATCCAATGAGGAAGCCACGAAAACCGCCAAAGGCGCTGGACGCCATCGTGGACAAGGTATTGGCCTATAGGCCGAAACCACAGACTGCTCCCGCTAAGAAGCGGCAGAGAACTAAGAGGCGCTTGGAGAAGGCCCGCTCATCTTAATCCATCGCTCCAGTTCATCTGCGGCATCGCCAATTTCCTTCTCGCGTTGGCGCATGAGCGCGAGCGCGTCGGCGAAAACGCCATGGTCTGCCGGCAGTTCCGTCCTTCTCGTCATCCATCGTCGTATCGTATCGTCATCGACGTTGACTCCGCGCGCCAAAGACAGGCGCCAGCGTTCACCGTAAAGAGCCCGGCCGATGTCGGCGAGCATATCGTTTGGCGCGGTTTTACTTTTTGCCATACTGCGCTTCAAGGTCAACCAGAAGAACACCTATCTTGCGTCCTCGTCGGCGGGCCTCCTTGGCCGCAAGGTGAAGCATGACGGTACTGTCTTTGCCGGCCGAAAAACTGAGATAGATGCGGTCAAATCGGTCGAAGATCACGCGAATACGGCGCTGCGCTGCGGTCAGCACGTCAACGCCAAGTGATTTTTTGAGTGTACTCATGAGAAGTCAACACCGACCGGCAATATGCGTGATGGAAGGATAGTGATTAGCGCCGACCCTGTATGATCGCGTTGCCGTATCGGTGGATTAATAACTGAGTTGAATGCTTCGTCGCGCGTTAAGACGAAGGGCTGATTTTGTTCGTCCATGCCGACCCACACCGTACCGCCTAAATATGTCTTGCGATCATGGTCGAACCACCAGCGTCTGATTTCGTAGATGTCCCCCGGTCGGGTTTCGACCGACAGCAATATCTCCGATCCATTGCATGACTTTGTTCGCTTGACGAACTCGCGGTCAATTGTGTTCCTCGGCCCTCTTTTCAGAAGGGCGCAATATGCTTTCCCTTTGGCGTGATTCCGGTTATCCCATGGACTGTTGCGGCGCTCGGCCGACTTGATGCTCCGGACGACCATCATTGCGGCTCAACCTGGATACCATCGCGCGCGATCTGGACGATGCGATCCCAATCGTCGCGGGTCGACTCCGCGCCAAGTTTCAGATCAAAGGCTTCGGCAACTTCTTCGGCCGCGGCACCATCCTTGCGCACCTTGCCGTAATGATCGCCGGTCTGAAATTTGTGCGGCGTGTCGTTCGCCTTACTCGACCAGACCACATGCTGACCGTCGCGCGCCAGCGCAAAATAGACCGACTGCCGGGTGGTGCCGTTGATGTATAGGCGGATTTCGTCGGAGCCGGGCTTGGTCCAGATTTTGAGCGAATACATCGGGTCTCTCCCGCTTGTTTGGCCGGGGCCGATCCCCGCGCCGTCCTGATCTATATACGGGTAAATTGCCCGTATGTCCAATCACGAAATGTTACAAGGTTGGATCAGGGAGTCAAGTATATAGTTCCCAAATAATTTGCGGAGGGTGCGTTGCCCCGCCCTGCAGGGCGCCCAAAGTGGCCCGATGGCGCCGCGCGCAAGCCCCACAATCGAAGATGCAAAGGCAGCGCGGCGCCGGCGTCGCCGCAGCGTCCGACCATCCGTCACCGCCCTGCGAGTCGCCGAGCTAAGCCGGCTATTCCGCGCACGCTACGGCGAGCAGATGCCAGACGACGACGCGGGCCGCGACGACACCGCGCTCATGTGCCAACACCTCGCCGCACTGCCCGGAGATCCGCGCCAGCGCATAGCCTCTTGGATCGAACTCCGCGCCCCGTGGCTGTCAGTCGCCGAAGCGAAGGCCGTCACCATCGACGCCATT
The DNA here is from genome assembly GCA_020851015.1 of Alphaproteobacteria bacterium. The sequence continues at coordinate 10,687 of JADZDN010000181.1, forward strand.
GCGAACCCGAGAAGGTGGCGCGCCGATACCCTCGCGTGGCGCCTCCGGCTCACAGCTGCAGACCGTGCCACCCTGCGGATCACCACCATCGGCGCAATCGACCAAGGCCGCACCGCCCGCGAGACCGCCAGGCGAGCCAAGGCTCGAGTTCGAATGGAGAAGCTGCGACGAACGAAAGGCGCCAAGGCCCGCGCAGACTATGAAGGCGCCAGCGCCAACCACGCCAAGCAATGGATTGCCTGCGGAATGAGCCGCGCGACCTGGTATCGCCAAGGCCGACCAGCGCCACCGTGAGACAGTGAGACAGGTCCGTTCGCAGCATATATCTTAATAGGTGCGAACGCACTTGTCTCACGGGTACGTCCCCGCGACGCATTCCACGCCACCCCGGCCGCAACCCATCGCAGTGCCAGACAGCGCGATGGAGAAGCGGACAGGATGCACGTGTGCGGCTAATGTCTAGTCGTAACGGGTCCGAAACGATCTGCTGCCGTCTCAGGCCGTGCCGCTGATAGGCCAACAGTGGCATATGCGATCTAAGCCGTTGAGATTGCTGCAACCCGTCAGTCAGCGCGCCACGCGAACACCCACATTCTGCGGTGATCGAGCCCAAATCAAAGGCCCTCCACACGGAGGGGGTGGGGGGGGAAAATGGGCGCGCGCGCCGGGGGGAAGGTGCCCCCCCTTTTTCGCGCCGATTTTCCAGAAGTCTCAAGGACTTGGTTCCTAGGCGTGTGGTGAGGCGGTGCGTTGTGGGGCGGCGTCGGTGTCCGGGATAACCGGGTTATGTCGAATGAGATTTCTGCTGATCTTGAGGGTTTCGGGCCGAAAATGTCGGCGCTGACGGAGAAACAGCGTCGGTATGTGCTGGCGATGCTGAGCGATCCGCTGGGCAATCCGACGCGGTGGGCTCGGGCGGCGGGCTATTCGGATGTGAAGGAGGGGGCGAAGGTCCGGGGGCACTTTCTGGCGCATGACGAGCGGATTTCGGAGGCGGCGCAGGAGGAGGCGGCGCGGCATTTGACGACGATTGGGCCGGTGCTGGGGATTGGCGTGATGTTTCAGATCGCGCGGACGAAGGGGCACCGGGATCAGTTGCGTGCGGCGGAGGCGCTGGCGAACCGGGCTGGGTTCCACGAGAAGACCGAGCATCTGGTGCATGTCCACAAGACGGATCGCACCGGTGCGGCGATGGTGGACCGGATCAAGCAGCTTGCGGATGCGCTGGGGGTGGATGCGGAAAAGCTGCTGGGGGCGAATTCGCCGGAGGTCGCTGCGCTCCCGAAGGTGATTGAGGGCGAGGTCGTCGAGACGGGTGGCGGGTCGTGAAAAGCGAAGCCGAGCTCAAGACGATCCTGGAGACGCTGGAGGCGGCGGCCTACCGGAAGAAGTACGGCGGGCAGTATCTGTTTTTCGAGCCGTATGAGCGGCAGAAGGAGTTTTTCGCCTTCGGCGCCGAGAAGCGCGAGCGGCTGCTGATCGCAGGAAATCAAAATGGCAAGGAGCTTCGCGTTGATTGCCCGGTGCTGACGCCGGATGGGTGGGTCGAGATCGGCCGGCTCGCGGTGGGCGATCCTGTGATCGCGGGAGACGGCTCGGTGACGACGGTGACCGGCATCTATCCGCAGGGCATCAAGCCGCTGGTGGAGATCGAGTTTTGTTACGGGCAGAAGATTGTCGCCGGCTATGAGCACCTGTGGAAGGTGCTGCCCCCGCATGCGCGCTTCCGTCGCCGCAGCGAGACCTTCCGTGAGGGCGGCGAAAAGCGCACGCGCGAAGTTCCGAACGAGCGTCACGGGACCTGGGAGGTGTGGCCGACGGCGGCTATGCGCGCGAAGCATGGTGACGAGCCGCCGCCGAAGTATCGGTTCGCCACGCCCGCTGTCGGCGCGGTGCTGTTCACCCCCCGCGATGTGCCGATGGACCCTTACCTTGTTGGGGTTTTGCTTGGGGACGGCGCTCTCACGCAAGGTCTTCGGCTATCGTCCGCTGATGTCGAGATTGTCCGGCAGGTCGAAGCGACGGTTGAGCGGTCTGGCGGCGTGGTGGTGCGCTCAAAAGGCCGAGCTTACGACTTCCGCATCACGCATTCGCCGGCTCTCATGGATGCTGCGCGCTCGCTCGGCTTGATCGGCAAGGGCGCTGCGGAGAAACGCGTGCCTCCATCCTACCTGTGGAACTCGCCGGAAGTTCGTCTCGCGGTTTTGCAAGGCCTGATGGACACGGATGGCACTTGCGAAAAAGGCGGGCAGACATCGTTCACCTCAATCAGCGAAGGCCTGGCCGACGATGTGATCTTCCTGGCCCGCTCTTTTGGCGCGAAATGCCGCAAGCGGCAGCGAATCACGTCGTATCGTCACCACGGCGAGCGCCGTTTCGGGAAGCCGTCGTTCACGGTCACAATCCGCCTTCCTGGCGTTCCGCTGTTCAGGCTCGCGCGGAAACTGGCGCGGGTGCGCCGGCCGGGTTCCACTACCGACCACAATCTGATCGTGTCGTTCCGCGAGGTCGCGCCGGCCGAGGCGGTCTGCATCAGTGTCGATCATCCAGAGCGCACCTACGTCATCAAAGATTTCATCGTCACCCACAACAGCCATGCGGGCGGGTTCGAGGCGGCGCTGCACCTGACGGGGGATTATCCGGACTGGTGGGTGGGGCGGCGGTGGGACCGGCCGACGCGCGGCTGGATGGCGGGGGAAACGTCGCTGGCGGTGCGCGACATCCTGCAGAAGAAGCTCTGCGGCGAGCCGGGCGTCGATGAGGCCTTCGGCACCGGCATGATCCCGAAGGATCGGTTTGCGGACAAGCCGTCGCTGGCGCGCGGCGTGACGGATGCGTTCGACACGATCCAGGTCCGGCACAAGTCGGGCGGGGTGTCGGTGGCGCGGTTCAAGTCCTACGAGCAGGGGCGGGCCAAGTTCCAGGGCGAGACGCTGGACTGGCTGTGGTTCGACGAGGAGCCGCCGGAGGATGTGTATTCGGAGGGCCTGACGCGCACGGTGGCGACCGGGGGCATGGCGTTCACGACGTTCACGCCGCTCAAGGGGCGGTCGAGCGTCGTGATGCGGTTCCTCGATGAGCCGTCGCCGGATCGGGCGGTCGTCACGATGACGATCGACGATGCGCTGCACATCCCGGCGGAGGAGCGGGCGCGGATCATCGCCGGCTATCTGCCGCACGAGCGGGAGGCGCGGGCGCGCGGCGTGCCGACGCTGGGATCAGGCCGCGTCTTCATGGCGAGCGAGGAGAGCATCACAGAGGCGGCGATCGAGGCCGTGCCGGACCATTGGGTGAAGCTCTGGGGCATCGATTTCGGGATCGGCCACCCGTTCGGTGCCGCGCTGGTGGCGTGGGATCGGGACAACGACGTTCTGCATGTCCTGCACTGCATCCGGGTGGCGGACGCCCTGCCGATCATGCACGCCCAGGCGATGAAAAAGGTCGCCGCCGCGGTGCCGGTGGCGTGGCCGCGTGACGGGACGAACCGCGATGCGCGCTCGGGCGAGCCGCTGGCCGCAGGCTACAGCGAACACGGCCTCCTCATGATGCCGGAGCACGCGACATGGCCGGATGGGAGCCTGTCGACCGAGGCGGGGATCATGGAGATGGACGAGCGGATGCAGTCCGGCCGCTTCAAGGTGGCGGCGCATCTGTCGGACTGGCTCGAGGAGTTCCGGTTCTACCACCGCAAGGACGGCCAGATCGTGAAGATCAAGGACGACCTGATGTCGGCGACGCGCATCGCGGTGATGATGAAGCGGTTCGCCAAGGCGGTGAAGCTCGGGTCGGCCGGTTTCGTGAGGCCGCAGGCGATGAAGGTCTACAAGGGCCGGCAGACGATGCGCCGGGTGGTGGGGTGACGATGACGGTGGACGAGGAAAGGGCCGCGGCAAGGTCAGCCGTCGAGGCGCTTCCGGAGGTGATCCGCGTTGGCGGGTTCGACATCCGCATTGAGCGATGGCATTCGCTGGTTGCGGCCGCTTCGCAGAGCTGGGGCGAGTTTTCCTCGATGGAAATGCGGATCAGCATTCAGGTCGATATGCCAACGCGCTTCAAGGCGGTGGACACGACGATGCACGAGATCATGCACGCCGTCTTCTGGGTCTACGGCATCAAAGACTCGGACGATGAGGAGCGAACGGTGGCCGCCATGGGAAGCGCCTGGATGGCCCTCCATCGGGACAATCCGTGGCTTGCTGGCTGGCTCACCAAGACCTTAGCGACATGACGCTCGGGTGCGTTGCCGCGCGCCACTGATGGCCGGGATATTCCCGACCATGGGCGATGTGATCATTCTCCCGGTGGTTCGGCGCGAGAGCGATGGGCTGCGCTTGCAGGAGCTCGATCGCGTGATCCGCACCACCGCTTCGGCGCGCGCGCGGCCGGGGCGCAGGTCGCTTCTGGACGTCGATGGGCCGCGGCTGCCGCCGGCGCCGCAACTTCCGAGCGACACGGAGCCGACGTGATCCGCATCATCGACGACCAAGCGGCGGAGCCTCAATACTGGACGCTGGTGTTCAACCGCACCACGACCCACCGCTGGGCGCGGATGCTGGCGTGCGGCCGCTACAAGCACGTCTCGGCCTATGCGTTCCTGCCGGCCTTCCGGCAGTGGCTGTTCTTCGATGTCCACCCGCACCGCACGCAGATCATCGTGGCAAGCGACGGCCGCGCCGCGCTGGCGCTGATCGCCGAGCGCAGCCAAGACGCCGACCTGATGCGTATTCGGGTGCAGAACGGGCGTTCAGTCCTTGGCGGGCGGGTCGGGTTCTACTGCGTTCCGGCCGTGAAGCACCTGATCGGGCTGCGCTCGGGTGCGTTGCGGCCTGATGCCCTGTGGCGAGACTGCCTGAAAGCTGGCGGGGAGCCGGCGCAGGACTTCCATGGGACCGACGTACAACCAGCCGCCGCTTGATCCGGAGTTCCTGGCCACGAAAGCTCGTGCCGATCAGGACCGCACCGCCGCGATCCAAGGGAATCTCTCGGACTACCAAGCGCGGCTTCTGCAGCGTTTTGGGGCCAGCACCGCGTTCTCCGGAACGGGCACCGGGTCGCCGCTGATCGCCACCCCACTGATGAGCGCCGGTCTGTCCGGCTCCCGCGTCGCCGGGGGCATGTGATGGCAAAGCTACCGGCCCCGCAGGCAAAAAACCCGAACGCCGATATCGAGAAGCAGGCGAACGATCGCCTCGCCGAATGCCGGCGCTACAAGGACGGTTGGGCGCTGGATTTCAAGGAGTGCTATTTCTTCGCGGCGCCGCACCGCCAGCGGCAGGTATCGAGCGTCACGGCGCCGTCGAAAGAGCGCACCCAAGACGCGGGCGAGTTGCAGACCTCCCTTGGATTTGAACTGGCGCAGGATTTCATCACCGAGGTCGTCAACACCTTCATGCCGGAAGCGCAGCAGTGGTGCGAGCGCGGAAAAGGCATGCTGCTCAACGACCAGCAGTGGCAGCAGATCGAGTCTAAGGTGCGGGAAGGCGACCGGACCATCTTCAATGCCATGAAGGCGTCGAACCTCTACCCGGAGGTCGCAAAAGCGTTCTACCCGGACCTTGCGATCGGCACGGCGGCGCTGTGGATCGATCGTCGCCGGCCGAGCGAGCCGATCACGGTGTCGGCCGTCCCGTTGCGGGAGATCGAATGCAACCTCGGGCCCGATGGCGAAATCGACGACCGCTTCGCGGTGCGCTACACGCGCAACTCGTTCGTGCGCTCGCTGCTTCCGGAAGACGCGCAGATCCCGTCCGAGCTCGCCAAGACCATTGAGGCAAAGCCGGCCGAACGCACCGAGGTGCGCTGGGGGTTCTGGCGGCTCTGGGATGAGCCGGGCGAAAACTGGCAGCACGTCATCCTGGTCAAGAACAGGGTGGTTCATCAGGCGCGCCTTGTCGGCGAAGGGTCGTGCCCGCTGTTGCCGATGCGGTTCAACCCCACCGCCGACTGGCCGTGGGGGCTCGGGCCGCTCATCCAGGGCCTGCCCGACCTGCGCCAGATCGACGAGCTCGAAGCGCAGAAGATCGAGAACGTCGAACTGCACCTCACGCCGCCGATCACCTACCCGGACGACAGCTTTGCCGCGGTGGAGCAGGGGTTCGAGCCGCGCATGGCGTATCCGATCCGGGTCGGGTCGGAGGGGGCGGTGAAGCCGATCTATTCGCCGCCGCCTCCGGACGCCGCGATCTACCAGCACGAGGAAATGGTGCATCGGCTGCGCCGGCTGTTCTTCATCGATTTCCCGGAGCAGTCCGGCGACACGCCGCCGACGCTCGGGCAATGGCTTGACGAAATGGCCCGCCACCAGCGCCGCATTGGGACGCCCGGGCTGCCGTTCTGGCGCGAGGGGCCTGCGAAGATTTTCCTACGCTACAAGTATCTGCTCGAAGCCGCCGGCACGATTGAGCCGATCAAGGTCGACGGCCGTGCGGTATCGCTGCAGCCGTACAATCCGGCGCAGCGCGCGGCCGAGCAGCAGGAAATCGCCACCAACGTGCAGGCGCTGCAGATCGTCGCCCAGACGTTCCCCGAGGAGTTCAAGATGTGGGTGGACGGCAAAGCGACGATGGACACCCTGCTGTCCAAGATGCGCGCGCACCTGATCAAATTCCGCAGTAAGGATGAGGTGAAGAAGTTCATCGATCAGGTGCAGCCCATGTTGCAGGGCAAGGTCCCGGGCGGCACGCCGTCGACGGGCGCGCCGGCGCAACCGCTATGATCTCGCAGGACGAGTTCGAGGCCGCGATCGCCGCCATCGGCCGCACCGCCGACGGCAGGCTCCTCCACCTCTACCTGCAGCGCGAGTTGATGGGCGTGGTCTCGTCAGGCGTTGATGCCGGTGCGTTGCTACAGAATCACGGAATGCGCAGTTTCGCCGCCCGATTGATGGGCCTCTTGGCCAAGGGTGTGGTGGATGCCTCCGGAAGCGGATCAGACGGCAGCAGCGGCGACGGGCAGCACGGCGAGCGACCAGTCGTCCTCGGCGGCCAGCAGCCAGCAGCAGCAAGGCCAAGCCGCGGCGGGGTCGGCCGCAGGGTCAGCCTCGAACCAGGCGACGGCTGGAGCCGAGACGAACCAGCAGCAGGCCGCCGCAGGCGGTAGCACCGCCGCGCCCGCGCGGCCGGAAGGGCTACCCGATTCCTATTGGGACGCGACCGCTGGCGTGAAGTGGGCGGACCTGCTCAAGGACCACGGCGAGCTCACCGCCTTCAAGGCCGAACAGGATTCGCGCCGGCTGACGTTGCCGCAGAGCCCGGACGCCTACGAGCCGAAGCTGCCGGACGATTTCAAGGTTCCGGATGGCGTCGACTTTGAAATCGACCCGACCGACCCGCTGCTCGCGCAGTTCCGCAAGGACGCGCATGCGCTCGGTCTCGATCAGAACCAGTTCAGCAAATTGCTGGGCACCTATGCCGCTGCCGAAGTCGGGCGCGCGCAGATGCTGCAGCAGGCGTTCGCGGCCGAAAAGCAGAAGCTCGGCCCCACCGCGACGGAGCGCGTCACGGCGATCAAGCAGTGGATCGGGGCCAAGCTCGGCGGCGATCCCGCCGTTGCCGCGATCATGCCGTCGATCGTCACCGCGGAGCAGGTGAAGGTCTGGGAAAAGGTCATGTCGACCTTCCAGTCGCAAGGCGCCGGCGCATTCAGCCAGACGGGGCGGGACACCGCAGCGTCGAAGTTGAGTGACGACGAATACGAGAAAATGAGCCCAAGCGAGCGGCTGAACTATGCCCGCTCCGCCCGGGCGGCCAACGGCTAGGAGAGCGAAAATGCCGGTGTTTACCCTTCCCGAATACGCCAAGACCAAGGAAAAGACCGACTTCTCGCGCCCGGTCATCGAAATGTTCGGCAAGTCCGCCGACATTTACGAGGCCCTGCCGTTCGAGACGCTGGGCGCGGCCGTGTTCGAGGGCTACCGTCAGGCAGCGCTCCCGACGGTCGCCTTCCGCGGCATCAACGAGGAAAGCTCGAACGGCAATGGCCGCGTCGCGCCGTTCCAGGAAGCCACCTTCGTGGTCGACCACGACATCGACGTCGACGACGCTATCATCCGCCGAAACGGCATGCAGCGCCGGAGCTCGGAAGAGCAAATGGCGGTGGCGGCCCTCGGCAAGCTGTGGCTCGACACTTTCGTCTTCGGCGACAACACGTCGGACCCGCGCGAGTTCAACGGCCTCCAGAAGCGGGCGGAATCGTTCAGCCGCAAGATCGCGGCCGGCTCGACCTCCGGCGGCGACGCGCTGTCGCTCGCCAAGCTCGACGAGGCCATCAACAACGTCAACGGCCCGAACGCGATCTTGGTCGGCAAGGGCCTGATGCCGCGTTTCATCGCCGCGGCGCGCAACACCTCGATCTCCGGCTTCGTGATCCAGTCGTGGGATCAGGTCGGCCAGCCCAAGATGACCTACAACGGCATCCGGCTCTATTTCGGCTACGAGAAGGACGACCATGGGTTCATCCTTCCGTTCACCGAGGCCAATCCCGGTGGCGGCTCCGCCGTTGGCACGTCGATCTATGTGATGTCGCTCGGCGAAGGCAAGCTGCGCGGGATCATGCTGAAAGACCTGATGGCCGAAGACGTGGGCCGCGTGCTCACCGGGACCAAGCCGATCTATCGCACGCATGTGTCGTGGGACGTCGGCCTGGTCGACGAGCACAAGTATTGCTTCACCCGCTTGTGGGGCATCAAGGATGCGGCGTTCGTCGCGTAGGCGGCGGACTTCGGCTCATCATCGGCGCTTCGGCGCGACTGCACAGAGGAGGGCCTTATGGGCCAGCGCGTTTACAATTTCGACGCCGAAATGGTGCTCAAGGATGCTGGCCTGGTGGCGGCCTCCGCGGCGGCCCAGGTCGACAGCGCCGACAAGATCCTCGACGTGGGCGCCGCCCGCATGGATGGCGTGATCGTGGTCGATGTCGACGCCATCGAGATCGCGTCGAATGACGAGGAATACGACATCCTTCTGCAGGGGTCGAACTCGTCCTCTTTTGCCTCGGCGATCGAGAACCTTGCGCAACTCAACCTCGGCGCCACCGAAGTGCGCCAGGGCGGCGCGCAGGACAGCGTGGTGGGCCGCTACGAGATGCCGTTCACGAACGAACAGGCCTCGACGGTTTACCGCTACCTGCGGCTGTACACCGTGGTCGCCGGCAACATCGCCACCGGCCTCAACTATCGCGCCTACGTTGCCCCCAAGCAGGGCGACTGATCCGCGCCCACCGACCGCCATAGGAGTTTCTGACCATGCCCGCTCGCGTCACGATCTACGACATCAGCGACCCTGAGAAGCCGGTCGCGCTGGAGCGTTTCCCGGTGGTGGCCAGCGAGATCATCGCGAGCGACCCCAAGCGCTTCGTGCGCGAACTGCCGGCCGCGACCGAGAAGAAGAAGTAGCGCGCGCCCGCTCGCGCAACGACTGAGGAGCCGACATGGCGAACGTCAGGATGACCAAGGCCACGGCCTCGCGCGGCAGCTTCGTCACCGCGGCCGGGACTCGCTACGGGGTTTCCCGCAGCGGAAAACTACTGATCGCCGACACGGACGCCTTGGAGGCGATGGCGGCAGAGTTCGAGGTCGAGCGCATGGAGGGGGCAGGCGCCCCGACCAGCGGCACCACCGGCGCGGGCATCGCGCCGATCGGGTCGGTCTATTACGACACCACCAACAAGGTGGAGTACATCAACGAGGGAACCAAGGCTTCGCCGACGTGGCGGCGCAAGCGTTCCATCATCAAGCAGGCGGTGGTGGCCGGCGGGTCAGCCGGTGACTTCACCGTCACGGGCATCGCGACGACAGACCGCTTGGTCGGCGTGATCTACTTCACCAAGTCGACCAACCTGACTGCCGTGACCGATCTCAGCAGCGAGTTCTCGATCACGGCTGCGAACACGATCAACAACGCGGCCGGCACCGCCACCACCGGCGGCTATTTGCTGGTCACATACGAACAGCGCTGACGCGCTACGAGGTTCGCCGCACCCCGGCGAACGTGCCCTCCTTGGGCGTTTCCTCCCAGACTTGCCCGTCCCCGCCCAACCCGGGGGCGGGCTTTTTCGTGGGTGCGTTGCCGCTGCCGGGGTTTCCCGTGAAACCTCGCGGCAACAGGAGGCGCGCGGATGCCCCAGGCCTTCGTCATCGACAAGCTCGGCGTCATTATCCAGGCGCTGTCTCAGACCGGGAACAATATCGTCGCGACTGAGGAAGACGGCAGGGATGAGTGGCGCATCGCGTCAAGCGCCTACGACATGGCGCTGCCATATGCGATCGAGGGCGGCGACTGGAAGTTCAACACTGCCGTCGCGACGCTGACCCGGACAGGGACGCCGGACGACACCTCGTTCGCGGACGCCTACGCCAAGCCGGACGATCTGCTGCATCTGATCTGGGTCAGGCTCTCGGACGCTCAGGTCGAATACAGTGTCCTCGACAATCAGATCGTGCTCACCGCCAACGGCGGGACGGTGACGGCAAAGTACGTCAAGGCGCCGGCCATCGAGCGGGTGACGCCGACATTTTCGCTCGCGCTCACCACGTTCGTGATGTCTGGCATCTATCGCGGGCTCCACGAGGATCCGCAGCAGGCCGACAAGATGTGGGCGCAGGCCGAGAGCATCCTGCAGGCGGCGCGCACCCGGGCCGACCAGGAAGCGCCGAAGCGCGCCATGTTCAATTCCCGCATCACCATGTCGCGCCGTGTGCGGCGGCCGTGGCGGCCATCGCCGTCCGGATGGGGCGGGACGGGGAGGGCGGAATGATGCGCGCTCTGCTCCGAACGGTCCTCACGCTCGCCGCAGTGCTGGGGGCAGCCGCGGCGGCGCGCGCCCAGGTGGCCTATCCGGACGCCTCGGGGACGTCGGCCATCCCCGGCCAGGTGATCCTGTGCATCAGCAGCAGCAGCATCGCCGTCCCGTGCGACTCCACCAATCCGCTCACCGTGACGACCACCGCGCCGACGGGGACGCAGGACGTCAACCTGGACGAGATCGGCGGCACCACGGTCGCGACCGGCAACGGCGTCGCGGGCGCCGGCGCGCAGCGCGTGACCATCGCATCGGACAATACGCCGTTCGCTGTGAAGATCGACCAGACCACGCCGGGCACCACGAACAAGGTCTCGATTGGCACGGACGGGACCGTGGCGGTCGGGACCGCGCTGCCGGCGGGCTCGAACTCGATCGGCACCGTGCAGCCGGGAAACACAGCCAACACCACGCCGTGGCGGGTGACGCCGCGCGGGTCGGTGCAGGACTGGACCTATTCGGCGGCGGCCGGTGGAATCGTTAACACCACCACCGCCGTGACCATCAAGACGGCCGGGTCCGGGTCCGACCGGAACTGCATCACCGGCCTGCAGGTGGCGGCTGAGGCGCTGGGGACCGCCACCGAATTGGTGCTGCGCGACGGATCGTCAGGCACGAACCTGTGGCGCGTCAAAATCGGAACCGGTGGCCTCGCCGGCGGGATGTCTGTGATGTTCCAGACTCCGCTTTGCGGCACGGCGGCGACGCTGCTCGAGGTGGCGACACTGACTGCGAGCGGAACCGGGGCCGTGTACGTGAACGCCCAAGGCTACACCGCGCCATGATCCCGAAAATCGTCGATGTTCAGCGCGACTTCTCGGCCGGCGAGGTCAATGTCGACGGCAAGCGCAGCGAGGATCTTCCCGCGCTCAAGGCCGGCGCGCGCACCATGCGCAACTTCCGCATCCTGAGCTCGCGCAAAATCCAGCAGCGCCCCGGCCGCCGCGCCCTGTTTGTGCAGAGCGGCCGCGTCGATGAGGTGCGGATGGACGCCAGCCATGTGTTCAGGCTGTGCTTTGGAGCCGACGGGCATCTGCGTGTGCGCGACTCCGCAGGGGCGCAGGTCTTCGATCAGTCCGGATATTCGTGGGTGGCGTCCACCGTCGACGACATCCGCTGGGACGTCTACCAACTCAAGGTCTACATTACCTTCCCGGGCATGCGGCCGCAGGTTCTGACCTGGGACGGCGCGTCGACATGGACGGTGGCGGACTACGCCGAAACCGTCACGGCAGGATCGCAGAAAAAGACCCCATTCTATCGGCTGTCCCCGCAAGGGGTGACGATGCAGCCGGGCGCGGTGACGGGAACGGGCGTGTCGGTCACATTTTCGTCCGGCATGAACTTGTCGGCCTCTCACGTCGGCACGCGCATGCGCTTTTGCGGGAGGCAGGTGCAGATCGCCAGCGTGACAAACGCCACCACCGGGACGATCGACATCAAGGAGCCGCTGCCGCCGGGGCAAACGGTGCTGTTCGCGGTCGACCCTGCGACCGTGTTCAATCTTGGCGAGCTGGTCCAAGGGAAAATTTCGGGGGCCATTGGCCAAGTCGTCGCGATCAACAGCGGCGCCAAGACGATCACGGTGCAGCTGCTTTCGGCCAATGTGTCGCAGGGGATCGACACCAGCCAGTCGGGCGGCGGGCCGGTTGCTGTCGTCGGGTTTTCCTCGGGCGAGGCGGTGATCGGCGCAGGCGGCTCGCTCATCGTCTCGACCGCGGCCGGCAGCGTGACCAACACCGTCCCGCAGGCCGTCACTTTCTGGGACGACGAGGTGATGAACTCTTTCCGCGGCTGGCCGCAGTCGGTGTCGGTTGACCAGAACCGGCTCATCTTCTGCGATTTCCCAGCCCTGCCTCAAGGGATCGCGTGGTCCTATCTCGGCGTCCCGACCGACCTGCTGATCGGCGCCAATCCGAGTGACGGCTTTTTCGAGATCGCACCCAAGAAGTGCCGCGTCTACAACGTCGTGAACACCTACTCCGCCGCCGGTGACGAACTGGTGTTCACGTCGGCCGGCGTGTTCATGATCCCAATCTCGGCAAGCAACCCGCTCAGGCCCGGTTCGGTGCAGTTCCTGCCCCTCGGCATTCAGGCGGCGTCGTCGGCGCGGCCCGCGGTGACGCCCGAGAGCGTGGTCTTCCTCAACGCGAGCGGCACGAGCGTCGTGGCCGTGGTCGGGACCGGGCAGCAGACGCGGCCCTATATCACGCGCGACATCAGCGAGTGGCACAGCCATTTGCTGGCGAGCCCGAAGGCGATTGCGATCACGGTTGGCGAAGGGACGTTCCCCGAGCGCTACATCCATGTGCTCAATGGCGATGGTTCGCTGGCGGTGGGAAAGTACGACTCCGCGAAGGACTTCATCGGGTGGGTGCCGTGGACGTCCAGCGGCACGCCGAACTGGATTTCCGCGCTGGAATCGAACCTGCTGTTCACGACCGACTACACCGTCAACGTGGTCGCCGAGCGGATCGACGATACGGTCTATCTCGACGGCTCCATGCTGGTGAATGCCGCCCCCGCCGGGCTGGCTCCGGGCGGCGGCCAGGGGCCGCTTTGGTGGATTGCCGGCGGCTCGGTGGTGCTGATGGATGGGCTCACATTCAAGGGCACCTATGCGGTTGACGTGGACGGCAATCTGGTGCCGAACGACCCGGGCGAGGACCTGTCAAGCTCGACCCTTCTCGCAGGCAAAAGCTACGAGCCAGTGTTCGAACCGTTCCTCCCCAACCAAGAGGGCGGGGCCTCGGTGAAACAGCGGATGCGCCGACGCCGGATTTCCGAGGCGGCGCTTTCCGTGCAGAACTCGACCGGGTTCAAGGTGGAAGGGATTGCGCCGCTGCGGTATTTCCAGCGCGTGGCGCCCTACAATGTTGGCGAGAGCCAGGACGCGGCACCGCCTCTGCGCGAAGACAGCTACACGTTCCGGCCGACCGGGCGGGACTACGACCCGCGGCTAGTTTTCACCAAAGACGTGCCCGGTCCCATCCGGATCGTCGAGTTTGGCGCGGAGGTCACGGTATGACTGCGGCAGCAGGACCACTTTCTCTCATCTCGCTTGGGCTCAGTGCCGGCTCGACGCTGGTAAAGGGCGCGGGCGAAAAGGCCGCCGCCGACTTCAAGGCTGCGCAAGCCGAGCGCGCCGCCGAATATGGTCGCGTTCAGGCCGATCTCACCGACACGTCGATGCGCGAGAATCTGCGAACGACGCTGGGCAACATCGACGCTATCCGGGCCGCCGGATTTGTCGACCCGACATCGCCAACCACGGCGGCGATCGAGGATCGGCAGACCCAGCTTTCGGATCGCGCGCGCACCGCAAAAGTCGGCTCGATCCGCGCGCAAGCGGCGGACGATCAGGCGGGAGCGGATTATCTGCGGCAGATGGGCGACTACTCCCTGCTCGCCGCCGGCGGCGGGGCCGCAGCCAAACTGGCCGGAGGCTTCGGCAAGGGCAACTTTGGGTTCGGGAGTCTCTGATGGTCGATCTGCCGAGCGTATCCACTGAGGCGCCGCACATCCAGGCCCCGCACTCGCGGGTGACGGCGGCTGACATTTCCTCGCCATACCGCGACCTGGCGGCCGCCATGGCCACAGGAGCGCACGAGGCGGGGGCGGTAGCCAACCTGCAGGCCGAGCGCGCCGGGTTCCGCGCGGTCTCGACCGACAAGGAGGGCAACATCCAAGTCGAATCCGCTCCCATCGTGGGCGAGGCGGCAGACCATTACCGCAAGGCCGTCAAGATGGCGGCGCTTGTGCAGGGAGAGGGTGTGGCGCGGCGCGACATGATCGCGATGCGGCTGAAATTCGAGGGCGACCCGGAGGGCTATACCAAGGCGCTTGAGGCCTACAAGGCCGAGAAGATCAAGCAATATGACCAGGCGGCTGGCCCGGAGGTTGGGCTGGCGATTGGGCGCATCATCGACCGGTCCGGGACCCAGGTTTATCGCGGCATCCTCAATCAGAAGCGCCGCTCTGACATCAGCGGCAGCAAGGATGCGCTGCTGGGGCGGGCGGAGGCTTATGGCGAGGACATCGCGACCTTGAGTGAGTCCGGCGCGACGAACACGCCGGAGTTCGCCCAACACGTCGCCGACTACCGGGCCGTGCTCAAGGAGGCCGCCGACAACCCACTGATCGATTTCACGCCCGAGCAGGCCACTGCGCATTTCGACCGCACCATGACCCGCGCCAAGGAGGCGGGGTTTGTGGGCGGCGTGCGGCAAGCCTATGCGGCTGGTGGCCCCGAGGCGGCGCAGGAGCATATCGACGAGCACTTACCTGCGGCATTCCCGGCGCTCGACCGCAGCCGGCTAGCGGCGCGTGCGGAGCAGGAGATCGATGCCCTTGAGGCCAAGGCTGACCGCTTGGAGATCGACCGGGCGCGAGCCCCGCTCATCGCGCGCGAGTCGCGCGAGCAGGAGGGCTTCCAGCGCCTGGCGAGCGGCGACATGACACAAGGCTGGCTCGACCGCTACGGCGACGAGATCAGCGTCGAGAACAGGCACCGGTTCACGCTGGCAGCCGAGGCGCCTGGCGGCGACCGCACCGACCCGGCTGCCGGCGCCACGCTGACCATGGCCGCCCTGGACGACCCGAAGGGCGCGCTGGGGCTCGCTGCGGACGCGCTGGTGTCCGGGCAGGTCACGCGCGGCGACTATGCGGCCGCCAACCGCTTCGCCAACCAGGTCGCGGCCGACGCCACCAAGCGGCCGTGGGCCAACGATCTGCGACGCAACGTGGCGCAGGTCGTGATGGGGGAGCGCGCAGCGCAACGCGGCGGCGCCCTGAGCGAGGTCAGCGAGTGGCTGGCCGCCAACCCGGACGCCCCGCCGGCCGAGGCGCGCAAATACGCCGACGAGGCGGTGGCGCAGCACGTCGCCCAGGATCGCCGTACTCTCCGCGCCAGCCTCCCACCGCTGCGCTTTGCCGGCGTCCCGGCCGATCCTGCCACCGTGGCGCAGGCGCACTCAGCGGCCATTGGCGAGGCCGTGGCGGGCCGTATCGGGTTGTCCGACCTGGTGGCGCAAACGCGGCTGGCCGCGCAGTGGCGCGATGCCGTAAGCAAGGACGCCTGACATGGTTCTGCGCATCACCGTCACGCCGCAGGGCACCAAGGAGGCCCCGCTGCCGCCGAGCGGCGACGCTGCGTCGCCGACGGAGTTCGGCCGCTTCGACGACGCGCCGGAGGACTTCGCACCCGAGTTGCTGCGCAACCTGAGCGAACGCGCTGATCTGATGACGGCCGCCGGGGCGCTCGCGCAGCAGGGCCACGACCCCCAGGACGCGCTGGTGGCGATGCACCAAGCCGGCACGCTCGGAGACAACCGGGTGGCGCAGGGTACGGCCGAGAGCATCATGGACTGGCGCAAATTGCGCGACATGGCGCTCGGGACCGCGAAGGATATCGCGATTGGCGGCACCGAACTGCCGATGCAGGCGCTCGGCGGTGCCCGCGATGCCGCGCAGGCGGCGATCAACGGCATCGGCGCCATCGGCGACTGGCTGAACGCGAACGTGGCCGACCTGGACGCGATGGTAGGGCTCCCGCCCAAGGCGGGCCAGAAAACCACTATGCCGCAACTGCCGACCGTGGGGCCGGCCAAGAGCACCACCGGCGGGGTGATCCGCAGCGTGGCGCAGTTCCTCACCGGGTTCGCGGGGGCCGGGAAGGTGCTGGGCGCGGCCGGCAAGGCCGAAAGCGTCGGCGGGGCTCTGGCGGCGTCCGCCGGCAAGGGCGCGATCGCCGACTTCGCCGCGTTCGACGGCCACGAAAAGCGACTGTCGGACCTGATCCAGTCCGTGCCGGCGCTGCGCAATCCGGTGAACGAATTCCTATCGTCGAAGGAGGGTGACACCGAGCTCGATAGCCGCTTCAAGCGGGCTGTGGAGGGCCTGGGGCTGGGCGCGGCGACCGAGGGCTTGGTCCTGAGCCTGCGAGCGATCCGGGCGGCCCGGCAGGCCAAGGCCGCCTCGGAAGGTCAACCGGTGGCCGCCCAAGCGGCAGAGGAAGCCGCCAAGAAGCCGCTGCCGATGAACCTGCTGGGGGATGCGGCGGACGGCGCGCCGCTGACCGCGCGCGCCACCGCCAAGGCCAGTGCGGCATCGAAGGCGACCGAGACCGGCGTTCCCGACGACGTGGCGGCGCGGGCGCTGACCGAGAAGGGCTTCGTGCCCCTCGACGCCAAGCGCGACGTGTTCGTGAATTGGGCGCGCATCAACACCGACGTCGACGTCAAGCGCGTGATCCAGGACGTGGCGGACGCCTTCAAGGGCGATGTCGACGCGGCGCGGCGTGGCGTGCGCACGAATATCGAGACGGTGGCGGACGCGGCCAAGGTGGACGCCTGGGAGACGCTGCTGGCGCGCCGCAAGGGCGGCACCATGAACGCCGAGGAATCGGTGGCGGTGCGGCAACTGTGGGAGGCGTCCGGGCGCAAGCTGCTTGAGGTCGCAGAAAAGGCCGCCACGGTCCCGACCCCGGAAAACCTCTACCAGTTCCGCAAGATGCTCGCGACGCATTACGCCGTGCAGAATGAGGTCATCGCGACCCGCACCGAGACTGCGCGCGCCCTGCAATCCTGGGCGATCCCGGCCGGCGGCTCCAAGCTGCAGATGCAGTCGATCGAGGACATGCTGAACAAATACGGCGGCGCGGAAGCCAATCTGGAGTTCGCGCGCCGGGTGGCGTCGCTCAAGAACGTCCCGAACGGCATCGGCGCCCTGGACGAAATCGCGCAGAAGGGGGCGCTTGGCAAATCGCTCGACGTCTTCAAGGAAGTCTGGGTCAACGCGCTGTTGTCCGGACCCAAGACCCACATGGTCAACATGATCTCGAATTCGGCGGTGGCCGGGTTGCAAATGATCGAGCGGGCGGGCGCGGCGCGGTGGTCGCAGACTTTCGGCACCGGAGACCTTCCGATCGGCGAGGCGGCGGCGCAGTGGTTCGGGCTCACTCACGGCATCCGCGACGCATTCCGCAACATGGCGCAGTCGGCCCGAACGGGCCAGTCCGGGTTCGGAACCGGCAAGGTGGAGCTGCCGTTCGAGCGCGCCATCGCCTCCGGCCATCTCGGTCTCAACCCGGAGACGTGGCTGGGCCGCGGTGTGGACGCGCTCGGCACGGTGGTGAACACGCCCGGGCGCGCGTTGACCGCGGCGGACGAATTCTACAAGACCATCGGCTACCGCATGGAGCTGCACGCGCAGGCGTTCCGCACGGCCTCGCGTGAGATCGCCGACGGCAAGCTGGCGCGCGGCGACATCAAGGACAGGATCGCCGACATCGTGGCCAACCCTCCGGACAATATCAAACTGGCTGCCATCGACCAGGCCGCCTACCAGACCTTCACGTCGTCGCCCGGCAAATGGGTGCAGATGCTCGGGCGCATCGACCACGAACTCAGCCACGGCAGCCCGGCGGCGCAATTCGGGTCGCTTGGGATGCGCATCCTGCTGCCGTTCCGCAACACGCCCGCCAACATCATGAAGTTCTCGTTCGAGCGCACGCCGCTGGCGCCTCTGATGACGCGCTATCGCGACTCCATCGCCGCCGGCGGGGCGGAAGCCGACCTCGCGCGCACCCGCATGGCGCTCGGGACCATGACGATGGCCATGGCTTTCGACCTCGCCTCCGACGGGCACATCACCGGCTCCGGCCCGCCGAAGGGGTCGGAACACGCCTCCGAACGCGCGGCGCTCTATCGCACCGGCTGGCGGCCGTATTCAGTCAAGATCGGCGACCGCTATTTCGCCTACAACCGGATCGACCCCACGGGGTTCATGCTGGGCCTGGGCGCCGACATCGCCGAGGCCGTTCAGAACATGGATGCAGCCGACGAGCACACCTCGGCGGAAATCCAGAAGGCCATGTTCGCCGCGGCCATGTCGGCCGGCAACAACGTGATGTCGAAAAGCTGGTTCCGAGGCGTCGGCGACCTGATGCAGGCCATGACAGGGTCGGAGCGGCAGGGCTCGAACTATGTCGAGAAGACCGTGAGCTCGTTGTTCGTGCCGTCGATCGTTAATGAGGTGCGGACGCAGATCGACCCCTACATGCGCGAAACGCACGACATGGTGTCGAAGGTCAAGAGCCGGCTGCCGTACCTGTCGCGCGACCTGCCGCTCAACCGCGACCTGTACGGCCGGCCGCGCAGCTACGAGTCCGGCCTCGGACAGACTTTCGACACGCTGTCTCCGATCTATTCGACCAAGGATAATCCCGAGCCGATCGACACCGAAATCCTCGACCAGGGCATTTCGTTCGGCACACCGCCGCGCAAGATCGGCGACGTCAAGCTGGCATTCAAACCGGCGATCTATTCGCGTTTCCTCGAGCTGCAGGGCCAGGTCAAGCCGTCCGAAATGGACGCACCCAAGCTGGTGCAGAAGTACGGCGACCTGCCGCTGCTGCAAGTGCTCAACGGCATCGTGACCGGCGACCATCCGCTCAGCGCCGAGTACAAGCAGATCGAGGACGCGGACGACAAGAAGAAGTTCTTCGACAAGATCCTGCAGGACTACCGCCGCGCGGCGCGCGTGCAGGTCGTGACCGAAAATCCGAAGGACTTCCCCGACATGGAGGACTGGCTGGCGCGCGAGGGCCGCCGGGTCGGGCGCGGCCAGGCCGTGGAGGCCATGGCGCCGCCAGGCGAGAAGCCGCGCCGCAAGCACAGGCGCAAGGAATAGCCTCGGCGCCGGGTGCGTTGCCGGGCTCCCTGCCATGAGAATGGTAGGGAGCCATGCACGCTCTCCGTCGCTTGGCCCTGCTCGCCGCCGCGCTATGCGGTGTCCTGCTGGCATCTCCCGCCGCCATCGTCGCCCCTGGCTACGCCCAGGCTCCCCCGGCGGTGCCGGCGCTGCCCGACACCGAGCGTCGCACCCGCTACACCATCACGGCTGCCACTGGCCCGTACGACGTGGGCTTTGCGGTCTACGGCGACGGGACTGACTATTCCAACTGGCTTGAGGTCTACCTCGACGGCGTGAAGCTCACCGGCGTCACTGACTGGACATTGAGCCTGTCCACCGGCACGCTTTCGACCACCGCGCGCCCGCTCACCAACGCTCGCATCACGCTGACCAGCGCGCGCACCGGCACGCTTGACATCGTGGGCGCCCGCCGACCGCGCCGCACCTCGCAGTTCACCGAGGGCGCCGCCGTCACCGCGCGGCAGCTGAACCAGGTTTTCACAGACCTCACCGCGATGGAGCGGGAGCGGTGGGATAGGGACGTTCGCGCGCTGATGCTGCCGCCCGGCTACACGGCGGCCACTCTCGTCCCAAGTGCCAACCAAATCCTTGGCTGGAACTCGGCAGGTACAGCCATCGAAAATGTGGACGTTTCCGCCTTCGGAGACGTCATCAAAGCAACGCAGGCCGACGCGGTTGCAGGGACAGATAACGACCGGTTCATGACGCCGTTGCGCACGGCGCAATCACAGAAGAAATTCGCGGAGTTTTTCACTCCCGAAAGCTACGGCACCACGGATTGCGTCGGTGTTGTGGACTCGTCTGCAGCCATTCAGGCTGCGGTGAACGCGGCCGGGGCGTCGCCAAACGGCGTTGTGCGCTTCAAGGCCCAATGTATCTACCGGGTCATCACCGGCATCGTTGACTCTGCTGGCGTCATGCTGCAAGGCGCTGGCATCGACTCGACAATCATCAAGTTCACTCCGACCTCGGACAACCAAACGGCCTTTAAGGCCTATGCCGGGGCGAGTGCGAGCATCCCCTTTGGCGGCATTCGGGATATCCAGTTTTACTCCGCTGATACTTCATACACGAAGACGGCGATCAACACGGTTGATGCCCGCAATGCGTACGAGATCCAAAATGTGCGCATCAGCGGCGGCCTGCTAGCAGGGTCACAGCGCTGGTCGGGGACCGGCTCCGCGGGCGCGTCGGTTGGGCTGAAAACAAACGGCCGAGAATTCTATTCGATCAGCAACTTCTACTCATATGCTGACATCCCGTGGTTCATCGGCCTAAATCCGAACTCGTACCTCGACTTCGACGTATCGTCGATGACGAACGTCAATTTGCTCGCCCACAACAACCCCTGCATCTACGTTCAGCCGGGCGTCAGTCTCACCCGCGCGAATTTTCGAAATACCTGGTGCGGGGAAGGCACTGACGGTTTTTACTGGAATGCGCTGAACGGGTACACCACTGTCACTGGTGGCCCATATTCCGCGGGCGCGACGAGCTTCACCGTCGCATCTCCCGGGAATATCCAAAAGAATCACTACATCACGCTGGTCTACGGTTCGACGAACACGCAGGCCTTGCTCGTTACAAACGTTTCCGGGAGCACGATCACCGTCAATGCGGCGATCACGGAAACTCTGAACACCTCCGATACGGTGAAACTGGGCTACGTCAGCTCCCAGACGGTGGTGTTCGACGGCTTCTATACGGAGCAAGGCAAGTCTGGCACGGCCAGCAGCATCTACATCAATCCAGGCACCGCGACGACCCAGGACAACTTCCTGATCCGCGGCGCCTATCTCGACCCAGACCGTAAGTGCATCACCATTCTCAATGTGCGTAATCCCAAAATCGATGGGATGACGTGCCTGAGCTCGAGCGCCGCGATCACGGCAGACTCGACGGTCCTTGGGCTGAGCTACAACAACTCCTTCGCGCTGTCCGCCAACTCGCTCACTGGGCAGTATTCTCTTCGTCAACTTCCGGCGCTGACAGGCTCCTCAATCCCTGCTGCAGAGGATCTGACGTCGAACAATTCGGCAGTGGCCGCCTTCCCGCGAGGCGCTTCGGCTGGTACCGCATCGAGCATTAACGGCACCTATAAGATGTTCTCGGCGTCGGGGGGCTCGTACACCCTGACCCCGCCGGCATCACCGATCACATTCACAGGAACATTCCCGGCCAATTCCGGGACGCTGGTCGACACCTCGGCAACCCAGACACTGACCGGGAAGACGCTCACGTCTCCTACGATCAATGACGGGACGCTCAGCGGCACCTTTTCGGGGGCTCACACGCTCTCCGGGGCTGTCACCTTCGGAAGCACGATCACCTATGGAGGCGTCACCCTCACGGCCGCTGTCACGGGCACCGGCAAGATGGTGCTCGATACCTCGCCGACGCTCGTAACGCCCGTTCTTGGCGTCGCCACTGCCACCAGCATCAACAAGGTTGCGATCACGGCTCCGGCATCCGGCGCCACGCTGGCCATTGCTGACGGCAAGACGCTCACGGCGAACGCCTCTCTGACCTTGGCCGGCACCGACAGCACGACCCTCACGTTCCAGGGGAGCGACACATACGTCGGACGCGCCACGACTGACACGCTGACGAACAAGACGATCAACGGCGCGAGCAACACCCTCACGGTGCGCCCGCAAGACGTCAGCGCAGTCGCTTGGACCTCATACACTCCCACCTTCTCATCAAATACTGGCACGATCACAACTGGTGCCGGCAGCGGGGGCTACTGGCAGATTAGCAAACAGGTCTGTTTCTGGGCGCGCGTTACCATCACGACTAACGGGACGGGTGCAGGCTATCTGAATATCTCGCTCCCCGTGACGGCGAAGAACGCGGTGTTCTCATTTGCCGGGCAGGACTTCTCCACGGGCAACAACCTGTTCGGCTATACGAGCACAGTGACCAACCTCATTGTGACGCGAACCTCGGGCGCGTACCCGGGCGCAGATGGCACGACGCCTACAATTAACGGCTGCTACGAGGCGGCGTAGCCAAGCGGTGCGTTGCCGGGGTTTGTGGGTGATGCACCTTCGCGTGCATGCGCGCCACCCTACTACTGGCCCTGCTTGTGCTCATGCCGGCGACTGCCTCAGCCGAGGTGGCGTCCTGGTACGACTGCGTGCGGCCGGGCCAGTGCTCCAGACACAAGATCACGGCTTCGGGCGAGCGTTTTCGGCCTGACGGGCTAACCGCGGCGCATCGCAGCCTGCCGTTCGGGACCCGGGTGCGGGTGACCAACCTTCGCACCGGTCGCGCCGTGGTGGTGCGGGTGAATGATCGCGGGCCCTTCGTGCGCGGCCGCACCTATGACCTGTCCCGCGGCGCGGCTCGCGCCATCGGCCTGGCCGGTGTCGGCCCGATCCGCGCGGAGGTGCTGCGATGACCGTGCGCGGTTTCGTGGTCGCCATGCTGCTGGCCTCGGTCGCGATGATTGTGCTCGGCGGCTTTGCTCGATCGCAGGAAGTCCACACCCACCACGGACGCACGACACCGAACGCAGTCGACCGCTTCTACTCGACATGGATGAAGCCGGACCGGCCGAACGAAAGCTGCTGCAACAAGCAGGACTGCGACACCGCCGAGGTGAAGCAGATCGCCGGCATCTGGTGGGCGCGCCGCCCGACCGACAAGCGCTGGGTGATGGTGCCGCCCGAGAAGATCGATCAGCACCGCGACAGCCCAGATGGCGGCAACCATTTCTGCGCGACGAAGACGGATGACCCCGCGCCGTACTGCCTGGTGATTGGGAGCGGCACATGACCAACACCCCGCCGTGGCTAAAGCGAGCGATTGAGTGCATCGGCGTGCATGAGGCGCCGGGCGCGGGCGACAATCCGAAGATCCTCGCATGGGCGAAGGCGTGCGGGGGTGAGATCGCCAAGGTCTACCGGCACGACTCCATCGCCTGGTGCGCGATGTTCGTGAACTACTGCCTCGTGTCGACCGGGTTCAAAGGCAACGACAGCCTGTGGGCTCTGAATATGCGCACGCTGGGCACCGCACTGAAAGGCCCTGCCGTCGGCGCCATCGCCTCGAAGCAGCGCGTGGGGGGCGGGCATACCTTCTTCGTCCTCGGCCGCGACAATGCCGGCAACGTCATCGGCGTCGGGGGCAATCAGGGCGACGCGGTGAATCGCAAGGCCTTCCCCCTCGCCGGGCTGAAATTCAACTGGCCGGCAGGCTATGCGCTGCCGCCAGCGGTTGGTCTCGCCTCGCTGCCGATCGTCGACAGCGCGCCGTATTCCCAGAAGGAAAACTGAACCGTGCCCGGCGGAACTGGGCAATGGAGGACCACGATGAATACCAACCTGCTGCACAACATCCTGAACGTCGCGATCGTCATCGTCGGCGCGATGGGCGCGTTCGACTGGACTGGCGTCGGCCTCAACCCGGAACTCGCGGTGAAGATCGTCGCCGGCCTCGGCACGCTGAAGCTCGTGATGAACGCGCTGCGCGATGGCCTCTCCGGCATGACCAAGCCGCAGCCGCCCGTCCAGCAGTGATCTCCTGGATCGCCATCGTTGCGGCGGTTCTCCGCATCGTCGCGGCGGTGGTCCAGTCTCTGCAGAACCAGAAGCTTATCGACGCCGCAGTTGCGGAGGTCATCTTGAAGGGGCTTCGGGAGTCGGACGATGCCATTCAGCAAGCCCAGGATGCTCGTAAGGCTGTGCGCGATCGCATCGCTCGCGATCCTGCCGAGCTGCGCAGGGACGATGGGTTCCGCCGCGACTAAGGCGGACGCCACCCGCGTGGCCTGCCAGTCCTTCCAGCCGCTCCGCTGGAGCAGCAAGGACACCGACTACACCATCCTACAGGCCAAGGAGCACAACGCTGCCGGCGCGGCGCTTGGATGCTGGAAAACGAAATAGCGAAGAGGACGCAAAATGACGGTCGATTGGTCCATCTCCATCGGCAGTATCGTGCAGATTATCGTCATGGCCTTCGGCGGCCTGACGGTGCTGATCGCCATCCGGTTCGATGTTGCTCGCCTCAAAGGAGATGTGGTGGACATGAAGGCCGAGATCAAAAAAGTGGGGGAAGTGCTGGTGGCTATGGCCGTTCAGGGCGAGCAGATCTCCACCCTCCAAAAGCAGGTGGATGAGCTCCGCCACGGCCGCGGCTTCGTGATGGAAGACTTCGCCGGCAAGCGCGTCATCTAACCCTCCCCTTTCGCTCGGAGTTCCCCCATGCTGCGCCCATCTGTGGCGCTGCTGGCGCTCGGCCTTGTGCTGGCGTCGGCGGCGCCGGCTCTTGCTCACCCAACCGATCTGCCGCGTCAGGATCGCGGGGGCTGGCGTGCGTTTGACGCTGCCGCCGTTCCGACCCGTGCCAGACGCCACAGGGGAGCCCACAGAGCGCGTCATGCGCGCCGCGCCCCGAAACACCGGGCCAAGGCGGTTCGGCAATCCAGGGCCATTCCTGCCCCGCTCTACGCCCTCGTGAGCGCGGCGGCTCAGGTCGCCGGAGTCCCCATCGCAATCGCCCACGCGGTGGTGCGGGTCGAGAGCCGCTACAACCCCCTCGCTCGAGGACGCGCAGGCGAGCTCGGCCTGATGCAGATCAAGCCGGCGACCGCGCGCGGGCTCGGCTTCCGCGGGGCGGCTTCCGGTCTCTTCGACCCCGCCACCAACCTGCGCTGGGGGATGCGCTACCTGCGGCTGGCGCTCGCTCGCGGCGGGCCCGGCTGTGCCGGCGTGTCGCTCTACCAATCTGGCATCTACGCCCGGCCGCGCTGCTCGGCCTACGGGC
>JADZDN010000182.1 GCA_020851015.1 Alphaproteobacteria bacterium
CCGCGACGATGTCGCCGGCCGAGGCTTCCTCCACCGCCACGCGCTCCAGCCCGCGGAACGACAGCAGCTTGGTGATGCGGGTCTGCTCGACCGCCTCGTTGTTGCGGCCCATCGCCTTGATCGTCGAGTTGGCGCGCACCGTGCCGGAATGGATGCGCCCGATCAGCACGCGGCCAAGGAAGGAATCGCCCTCCAGCAGCGAAACCAGCATCGTGAACGGCTTGTCCTCGACGATTTTAGGCGGCGGCACGTGCGCGACGATCAGGTCGAATAGCGGCGCCAGGCTGTCGCGCGGCCCATCCGGGTCCTTGGCGGCCCAGCCGTTGCGCGAGGAGGCGAACAGCGTGGGGAAGTCGAGCTGCTCGTCGGTGGCGTCGAGCGCGGCGAACAGGTCGAACACCTCGTCGTGCACCTGGTGCGGGCGGGCGTCGGAGCGGTCGACCTTGTTGATGACGACGATCGGCTTCAGGCCGGCCTGCAGCGCCTTGCCCACGACGAACTTGGTCTGCGGCATCGGCCCCTCGGCCGCGTCCACCAGCACCACCACGCCGTCGACCATGTCCATGATGCGCTCGACCTCGCCGCCGAAATCGGCGTGGCCCGGCGTGTCGACGATGTTCAGCCGCACGTCCTTCCACACGACCGAGGTGCATTTCGACAGGATGGTGATCCCGCGCTCGCGCTCGAGGTCGTTGGAATCCATCGCCCGCTCCGCGACCTGCTGGTTGTCGCGGAACGTGCCGGACTGCTTCAGCAGCTTGTCGACCAGGGTCGTCTTGCCGTGGTCGACATGGGCGATGATGGCGACGTTGCGTAGCTGCATGACCGGCATTTCAATGGGTTGACCCGCGCTCCGCCGGCGGCGGAGAGGGCGCGGGAGGCGGCTTTATATACGGCCGCGCAAATACTTACAAGCTAATTGCTGCGGTGCAGCAGAAGGCGTCCGCGCGAGAGCGCCAAGTTTATTTTGGGGAACCCCCTGGGCATCGGCGATCTGCAATGTATCATATTACGCATCGTCGATACATCCGATCGGCGCTCGACCATACTGGAGGTACTAACTTTGAGCGAGTTCTATGTATCGGGCGCGCCCGAGCGTCAAGAACCCCGAAGCCTTGCGGAACGAACCGACCAGATCTTGGCCATGATGAACAACCCATCGGTCCTCGGCGCCGTGCCAAGCCCCGCGCAGCGCTATGAAGCCGAGATCAGACGGCTCGAGCAGACGGACCCGCCGGCGCAAAGCCTGGCGAACGAAATGGTGATGCTGGGCGCGAGCCTGGCCTTCCCGGCGGCGCGCGCCCTGCCCTACGCCGTGCGTATGGGAGGCGAAGGTATCGCGTCCATTCGGGCGCTCTCCACCGAGGCCGAGCAGGCGGCGAATGCGATTGTTCGGTCGTACATGAACAGACTAGGACGCGTGCCGTTCGTCCAGGAATTGACACAGGCTCTGGGCATTGCGCCCGATGTTGGCGTCAATCGCGCGACGGGTCTTGGCAATACGTTCAAGGGTCGCACGCCGGAACAGGTGCAAAGAATGTTTGAAACAAAGGGTTTCAACGAACGGTGGAGAAATCCCAGGGATGAACGCCAGCGTTCCTACGTAAACCCTGAAACCAACCGCCCGTACCACGTCGATCCTGAACCGAGGCTGCTGCGTGATGGTAGGATCGAGTTGCCGCATGTCGACGCCCACCGGCCTCGCTCGCTCCGTGGAAACCGGTACCAGGGCCCGCTAGAAGACAAGCGGCGATGGCCCCTCGGAGAGAACCTCTATGACCGAGACTAAGCTCCTGACATTCGAATTGACGGTCAATGCCGAAACCTTGGATATCTACTGCGATGACGAGGGACTGAAGGACTTGATCCATCGCGTCAATCGACTCGCCACGCGAAAGGATGCTTCCCTTCCGGATCACGATCACTGGATGGCTGAGTCGATCGGTGGGTTTGATCTGACCGATCAGCGGCAAGGCAAGAACGGCGTGCTGTGTGTGATGGTGACAGCCCATTACGTCCCCCCGGTGCACGATTCGATTGGCGCCCAGACAGAAGACGAGCGATCCGGTGCCCCTTCGCAGATGCCAGAGCCAGCACTGCTAGCGTTCGAGGCGACGCCACCCACAAATACTCTATCGATCTTCGGCAACACCGCCGGCCTTAGAAGCCTTGCCGAAAGGCTGAAGAGCATCGCAACAGACAGCATGCCGCGCTCTCTTGGCAATCCATGGACGACGACATCACTGAGCGATGGCCTGTTGACGGACGAAAAGCTGAGCGACGAGGCCACGCTCATCAGACAAGTGGTCGTTCACTATCGGGGGTCAGCGTCCGCCCACTGAACCGAGTTTCTACCGGCACCGGTACTCCGCGAATTCGCCGATCTGCACGGTGTGGGTGATGAGGCCCGTGCCGGGGCGCCAGTGGTGGAGCTGGAAGCCGGGCGGCTCGAAGGAGTAGATCGCGGGGCTCCGGGGCCTGAGGTCCAGCGTGAACTGGTGCGCGGTCGAGGGGCAGACGCTAACCGTCGTGCCGTTCCAGCGCAGCGCGACCGACCGGTGGGCGTGGCCGCAGACGATTCGCTCGACCTGCCGATGGCGCGCGACGACCGCGCCGAATTGCTCGGCGCCTTCCAGCAGCCAGCGGTCGAGATGGTCGATGCCCATCGCGAAGGGCGGGTGGTGCATCATGACCAGCGTCGGCTTGCCGGGCGCCTCGCCCAGGCGCGCGTCGAGCCATCGGCAGCGCGCGTCGTCCATCGCGCCGCCGACCTTGGTCGGGATCAGCGTGTCGAGGCCGATCAGGCGCACCGGGTGGTCGTCCACGACGTAGTGCAGGAAGCCGCCCTCGCGCGGCAGGTAGGCATGGTCGGCGAAGGCGCGCGCCAGCGCGGCGCGGTCGTCGTGGTTGCCGGGGATCACGTAGAGCGGCTGCCGCAGCGGCGCGAGCGCCTTCCGCAGGCGGCCGTACTCGGCGTCGCTCCCTTCGTCTACCAAGTCGCCCGTGAGCAGCACCACGTCGGGCTGGGGATCGAGGCGGCGCAGATGCGCGACGGCCAATTCGAGCATCGGATAGGTATCGACGCGCCCATAGGCGAGCTTGCCCGCGTGCTTGACGTGCAGGTCGGTGATCTGGGCGATCAGCATGGCGGGCGCGCGCCGCGCATCAGGGACGACCGGCAATGCGCCAGCGACGAATGCCGGGGAAGAGGATCGCGCTAGGCGCCGGCACCCCAGCGCTCCGTCAGCGCGGCGAGCAGCGTTCCCACGGCGCTGGCCAGGCTCCTGGCACCGGCCAGCGTGTCGTCGTGGCTTGGCGGCGCGCCCAGGCCGGTGCCCAAGTTGGTGACCGCACCGATCCCCAGCACCTTCAGGCCGCAGTGCCGGGCGATCACCGTCTCGGGCACCATCGACATGCCGACGAAGTCGCCGCCGAGCAGGCGATAGGCGCGGATCTGCGCCGGCGTTTCGAAGCTGGGGCCCATGTGGTGGACCATGACGCCCTCGGCGAGCTTCAGCCCGGCTGCCTCGCCGGCGCGCCGCGCCGTGGCGCGCAGCAGCGGGTCATAGGCATCGGCCATGCCGGGAAAGCGCGGGCCGATAGCGTCGTCGTTGGGGCCGATCAGGGGGCTGTAGCCGGTCATGTTGATGTAGTCGGCGACCAGCGCCAGGCGGCCCGGCGCGATCTCCGGGTTGATCGAACCGACGGTCGAGACCAGGACCGCCGCCTCGCATCCCAGCGCGCGCATGGTCCGCAGCGGCAGGGCAAGCGAGGCCGGCGGGTGGCCCTCGTAGGTATGCGCGCGCCCGTTCAACCAGGCGACGTCGAGCCCTCCCAGGCGGCCGAGCAGCACCTGCCCCGCATGACCCTGCACGCTGGAGACCGGGAAACCGGCGATCTCCGCGGCGCGCAGCCGCGTGCGCACGTCCACCGCGTCCACCGCGTCGCCCAGGCCCGAGCCGGTGACGATGCAGACCTTGGGCGACAATGCCCCGGCGCGTGCGCGGATCGCCGCGACGGCCGCCTGGACCATCGCGGCCGTCATCGCTCTTTCACGTAAGGTATGCCGATCGCCTTCGGCGCCATCGCCTTTCCCACGAACCCCGCCAGCAGCAGCACCGTCAGCACATACGGCAAGGCCTGGATCGCCTGCACCGGAATGGCGCCGACGCCCGGCAGCACCGCGCCCTGCAGCCGCGCCTGCAGCGCGTCGGTGAACGCGAACAGGAGGCAGGCGAGCAACGTCGGCAGCGGTCGCCACTTGCCGAAAATCAGCGCCGCCAGCGCAAGATAGCCCTTGCCCGCGGTCATGTCGCGCACAAATCCGGCGCCATGGGCGATCGACAGGTAGGCCCCCGAAAGGCCACAGAGCACCCCGTTGCACAGCAGGGCGCGGTAGCGCAGGCCGGCGACCGAGATGCCCGCCGTGTCGACGGCCTGGGGGTTCTCGCCGACCGCCCGCAGGCGCAGGCCGAACCGGGTGCGGTAGAGCACGAAGGCGACCAGCGGCACCGAGAGCGCCGCTATGTACACCAAGACGTTGTGACCGCTGATGCGGCCGTAGATCGCGCCCAGGACGGGCACGGGCGCCAGCGCCTCGGCGAAGGGCAGCACGATCGGCGCGAAGCGCGCGCCTGGGCCCAGCATGGGCGTCTGGCCGCCCTGGCTGAACCAGGCGAAGGCGAGCGTCGGCGCCAGCCCGGCCATCAGGATGTTCAGCGCCATGCCCGAGACGACCTGGTTGCCGTTGTAGCTGACGCAGGCCACGGCATGCACCATCGACAGCGCCATCGACACCGCGACCGCCGCCAAGAGTCCGAGCCAGGGCGAGCCGGTTACCGTCGCGACCGCGGCGGCGGCGAAGGACGCGCCCAGCATCTTTCCCTCGAGCCCGATATCGACCACGCCCGAGCGCTCGGCGAACAGCCCGGCCAGCGCCGCCAGGACCAGCGGCGTCGCCACGCGCACCGTGGCGTCGATCATCAGCAACAGCAGGACGGCATTCTCGCCCATCGCCGTCACGCCTTCGCCGCGGCGGGCGACGGCGCGCGGCGGAACAGCGCCATCAGCCGCGGGCGGAACAGCCCCTCGAACGCGCCGCAGAACAGGATGATCAGGCCCTGGATGACCACCACCACTTCCTTGGTCAGGCGCGGCAGGTCGAAGCTGAGCTCGGCCCCGCCCTGGTAGAGCGCGCCGAACAACAGCGCCGCAAGGCAGATGCCCACGGGGTGGTTGCGCCCCATCAGCGCGACGGCGATGCCGACATAGCCGTAGCCGCCGGTGAAATTGAGGATCAGCCGGTGCTGGTCGCCCATGATCGCGTTGACGCCCACAAGCCCCGCCAGCGCGCCCGAGAGGGCCATGGCGCCGATCACCACCCGCGCCGGCGCGATGCCGCCATAGACCGCCGCCGTCTCGTTGTGCCCGACCACGCGCAGCGCATAGCCCCAGCGCGTGCGCCACAGGAACACCCAGACCCCGGCCGCCGCGGCCAGCGCGACCAGGATCGAGAGGTTGAGCGGCGAGCGGGCGATCGCGATGCCGAGCTTCGCCGCCACCTCATGCGCGAACGGCATCCAGGACGAGGGATCGAACTCGCGGCTCTCGGGCGACTGCTGGCCGGGCTTGATGAAGACGTTGACCAGCAGGTAGGTCATCAGCGCCGCGGCGATGAAGTTGAACATGATCGTCGTGATGACGATATGGCTGCCGCGCTTGGCCTGCAGGTAGCCCGGGATGAAGGCCCAGGCCGCGCCGAACAGCATCGCCGCGAGCACCGCCAGCGGCAGCACGACGATGGCGGGCCACCCGCCCAGCGCCAGGCCGACCAGCCCGCAGCCGAGGCCGCCCAGATAGGCCTGGCCCTCGCCGCCGATGTTGAACAAGCCGGCATGGAACGCGACCGCGACGGCCAGGCCGGTGAAGATGAAGTTGGTCGCGTAGTAGAGCGTGAAGCCGATCGCCTCGCCGTAGCCGAGCGCGCCGTAGAACAGCACCCACAGCGCCTTGAACGGATTCTCGCCCAGGATCGCGATCACCACCGCCGCGATGGCGAAGGCCGCCAGCAGGTTCACCAGCGGCAGCAGCGCCAGGTCGACCCAGGCCGGAACGTCGTCGCTGCCGCTGCGGGCCACCTTACCTCCAGCGCGCTCAGGCGGCCTTGGCGACGCCGGCCATCAACAGGCCCAGCTTCCGCTCGTCGGCCTCCTCGGCCGCGAGCTCGCCCACGATGCGGCCCTCGTTCATCACCAGGATGCGGTCGGCCAGGCCGAGAATCTCGTCGAGCTCGACCGACACCAGCAGGATCGCCTTGCCCGCGTCGCGCAGTTCGATCAGGCGGCGGTGGATGAACTCGATCGCGCCGATGTCGACGCCGCGGGTGGGCTGGCCGACCAGCAGCAGGTCGGGATCGGTCTCGATCTCGCGCGCCAGCACGATCTTCTGCTGGTTGCCGCCGGAAAAGTTGGCGCTCTTGAGGTGCGGATCGCCGGGCCGGACGTCGTAGCGCTCCATCTGGTGCTGGCACGATTCGACGATGCTGCGCCGGTCCAGCAGCGGGCCGATATTGAACGCGGGCTTGCCCTGCTGGCCCAGGATCGCGCTGTCGTGCGCGGCGAAGGGCACGACCAGCCCCATGCGCTGGCGGTCCTCGGGGATATGCGCCAGCTTGCGGTCGCGCAGCGCGCGCGGCGTAAGGTGCATCGCGCGCGTCGCGACCTCCTGCCCGTTCAGCACGATGCGCCCGTCGGCGACCGCGCGCATGCCGGCGATCGCCTCGATCAGCTCGCTCTGCCCGTTCCCGGCGACCCCGGCGATGCCCAGGATCTCGCCGGCCCTGACCGCGAAGGCGACGTCGCGCACCCGCGCGACGCCGGCGCCGTCGATCACCTGCAGCCCCTCCACCCGCAGCACCTCGCGGCCGGGCTTGGCGGGGGTGCGCTGGACCGACAGCAGCACCTTGCGCCCGACCATGTGCTCGGCCAGGGCGGCGGGCGAGGTGTCGGCGGTCCTGACGGTGGCGACCACCTGGCCGCGCCGCATGACCGTGACATTGTCGGTCACGGCCATCACCTCGCGCAGCTTGTGCGTGATCAGGATGGCGGTCTTGCCCTCGGCCTTCAGCGCGCGAAGGATGCGGAACAGGTGATCGGCCTCGGCCGGCGTCAGCACGCCCGTGGGCTCGTCGAGGATCAGGATGTCGGCGCCGCGATAGAGCGCCTTCAGGATCTCGATGCGCTGGCGCAGGCCGACGGCCAGGTCGCCGACCACCGCGTCGATGTCGACCTCCAGCCTGTACTCGCGCTCCAGGCGCTTAAGCTCGGCACGCGCGCGTTCCATGCCCCGGCGCAGCAGCGGTCCGCCCTCGACGCCCAGCACGACGTTCTCCAGCACGGTGAACGTGTCCACCAGCATGAAATGCTGGTGCACCATGCCGATGCCCGCCGCGATGGCGTCGGCCGTGGTGCGGATCTCGCGCCGACCGCCCTTGATCCAGATCTCGCCGGCATCGGCCTGGTAGTAGCCGTAGAGAATGCTCATCAGGGTAGACTTGCCGGCGCCGTTCTCGCCGACGATGCCGTGGATCGTACCGGCGGGAACCGACAGGCTGATCGCCCGGTTGGCGTGAACCGGCCCGAAGCGCTTGTCGATGCCGCGCAGTTCGATGGCGGGCGGGGCCTGGGGTCGATCCATCGTCACGAGTGGGGTCTGAAAATCCGTCCCCCCTCCCCTTGCGGGAGGGGGGTAGGGGGAGGGGGTGCGGCGCCTGGAGTTTCTCGTCCGAACCTAAAGCGCTTTGTTGGTGCTGGTGAAATCGCGCAACCAAACGCGCGACGGCGTTGAATGCCCCCTCCCCCTGACCCCCTCCCACGAGGGGAGGGGGGACTCGAATTTAGGATCCTGCGCACCTTGCGCTGAGGAATCACTTCGCCGGGCAGGAATTGCCAGCGCGATAGTCGACGACCTTGACCTTGCCCGCGACGATGTCGGCCATGGCGTCGTTGACCTTCGTCTCGTTCTCGGCCGAGACGAGCTTGCGGTTGTTCGCGTCCAGCGCCCAGCCCACGGCCTTTTCCGCCAGGCCCAGGTTCTGGATGCCGCCCTTCCACGTGCCGGCCTTGGCGTCCTTGAAGGCGTTGTAGACCGCGACGTCCACGCCCTTGACCATCGAGGTCAGGACGCTGCCCGGGTGCAGGTGATTCTGGTTGCTGTCCACGCCGATCGAAAGCTTGCCCAGGTCCTTGGCCGCCTGCAGCACGCCGAGACCGGTGGCGCCCGCCGCCGCATAGACGATGTCGGCGCCGCGGTCGAACTGGCTGCGCGCCAGCTCGCCGCCCTTGGTCGGGTCGTTCCAGGCGGCCGGCGTGGTGCCGGTCATGTTCTCGAACACCTCGGCCTTCGGGTTGACCGCGACGACGCCCTGCTTGTAGCCGCAGGCGAAGGCGCGGATCAGCGGGATGTCCATGCCGCCGACGAAGCCGACCTTGCCGGTCTTCGAGGTCAGCGCGGCCAGCATGCCGACCAGATACGAGCCTTCCTGCTCCTTGAACAGCACGGACTGAACGTTGGGCAGGTCAACCACGCCGTCGATGATCGTGAATTTGACGTTGGGGAATTCCTTGGCCACCACCTGCAGCGGCGTGGCGTGCGCGAAGCCGATCGCGACTATGGCCGTGGCGCCTCGGCGCGCCATGTTGCGCAGCGCCTGCTCGCGCTGGGTCTCGTTGGTGACCTCGAACTCGCGGTAGTCGACGCCGCTGTCCTTCTTGAACTTCTGCGCGCCATTGTAGGCGGCCTCGTTGAAGGACTTGTCGAACTTGCCGCCCATGTCGAACACCAGGGCGGGCACGAACTCCTGCGCCTCGGCGCGCGCGCCCAGCACTGTCATGCAAACCGCGACCACCGTCGCCAGCGCGCCCTGCCGCCTTGTGATCATCGTCTTGGCTCCCCGTTGCCCCGCCGGTTTCGGTACCGGCCGTCACAATCATGGCAAATTAGGCCGGCTGCGTAAATTCCCGCGTACCCCGCGCCGGAACCCCGATCGCGCTTGCCCGTTTGGTTCTCCACGCAATCACGGAGGTTACAATGACGAGCATCACGAGAACGCTCGCCGTACTCGCCCTCGCCGGCGGCATTGCCGGGGCAAGCATCGCCCCATCCCAGGCGCAAGACAGCACGCTGCTTGGCGCGGGCGCCGGTGCGGGCGCCGGTGCGGGCATCGGGTTCGCGCTTGGCGGTCCGATTGGCGCCGTGGTCGGCGGGCTGGTAGGTGCCGGCGTCGGCGCCGGCTCCGGCGACGCGATCGGCGACAGCGAAAAGCGCAAGGCGCGCTATCATCAGCCGCCGCCCCCGCCGCCGCCCCCCGGCTACTACCAGGCGCCGCCACCGTCGCCCTATCCGCCTCCGCCGCCGCAGTAACGCCGCCTATCCTGCTCCAGCGCATAGGCCGCTCCTCCGGGAGCGGCCTTTCCGCGTCGGACTGTTCATTCACCGTTCATCGATCTCCTGCTAGAAGCCTGGCAAGGTAGGCGGCCCCGCTGTGACCGGGGTCACTCCTTAATTTGGCCCCGATTTGGTATATATCGGGGGGACCCAAGTTTTCACGGAGGCCAAGATGACCCGCTTCGGCTACATGCTCACCGCCTGCGCGCTGGCGACCGGCCTGGCCATTGCCGGCCCGACGCATGCCCAGGACAGCACTTTGCTGGGAACGGGCGTCGGCGGCGCCGCTGGCGCCGGGATCGGCTATGGCCTGGGCGGCGCCAAGGGCGCCGCGGTCGGCGGCATTCTCGGCCTGGGCGTGGGCGCGCTGAGCGGCCATCTCTATGGCAAGAAGGACGAGCCGCCCGCGCAGACCTATTACGCGCCCCCGCCCCCGCCGCCGCCGGCCTATCAACCCGCGCCGGCCTATGCCCCGCCCCCGCCGCCGCCCGGCGCCTACCAGCCGGCCCCGGCCTACCAGGCAGCGCCGGCCTACGCGCCGCCGCCCCCGGCCTATCAGCCGGCACCGGCCATGGCGGGCGCGGGCTACGACACCAGCTACTGCCGCCAGTACTCCAAGACCACCAATATCGGCGGCCAGGCCTACACCTCGACGGGCACGGCCTGCCGTCAGCCCGACGGCACCTGGCGCGAAGTGAACTGAGCAGCCTCGCCGGTCCGGAAAAGACGCCCCGCCCGTCCGGCGGGGCGTTTCGTTTGCGGGGTTAGGCGAGGCCGAACGCCTCGGCCCGCGCGACCAGGCGCTTGGCGTTGAGGTAGATCGGCAGTTCCACCATCGATCCGTCCAGTTCGACGCCGCCAAGCCCCTGCAAGCGCGCTTGGTCGAATGCCGCGATCACACGCCGCGCCTGCGCCAACGCGGCCGGGGCGGGCGTAAGCACGGCGTTGATCGGCCGCGCATGTTCCGCGACGACCAGCGATTTGGCGCGATAGCCGAGCCGGCGCGCGCGCAGCGTGTCGGCAACCGCACCTTCGACATCCCGCCAAGTATAGGGGCAGTCGATCGACAGCACCCCCGCCGCGACGCAGTCGACATGGAAGCGCGCCCGCGCATGCGCCAGTTCCAGCGCATCGCGTCCGCGCTCCGCGCCCAAGTCGGCCGCCAGGTCTTCGGACGCCATCAGGCAGGCGACCACGCGCGGGCTCGCCGACGCGATGGCGACGGCGGCGACCAGGCCGCGCGCCGATTCGACATTGGGCACCAGCTCGGTCGAACCCGGTGCCATTCCATGCGCACGCTCCAGGCGCTCGACGCAGGCGGCCAGCTCGACCACCTGCGCCGGCCGGTCGACCTTGGGCAGCAGCACCGCGTCCGGTCGCGCCGCCATCGCGGCCTCGAGATCGGCCATGCCGTCGCCGGAGCCGAGCGGGTTGACGCGCACCGCCGCCACCAGCCCCGCCTGGCGCCAGCGCGCGTAGGTGTCGCGGGCGAGCGCGCGGGCCGCCGGCCGGCGGTCGGGCGCGGTGAAGTCCTCCAGTTCCTGGATCGCCACATCGGCTTCGCTGTCGGCGGCTTGGCCCAGCGCGGCCGTGTCGGCGCCGGGAACGAACAGCCAGGAGCGGCGCAAGGCGACCGGACGGCGGGACATGGTCATGATCGAGCGTTCCTCTAGCGGGTCAACCGTGTCGAGCATAGCCAACCCCGCGCGCCTTGACTTGCCCCGGGCCGGCCGGTAGTGCGACAACCCCCGCATGCCGGCGAAAGGACCGTTCGAGCCGTGACCGCCATCGCAATGCCGCCGACGGTCGGACAGATCTGGCGCGCGCCGGGATTCTATTCGCTGCTTTGCGCGTTCTACCTCGTCCACGTGCTGCTGCGCCCGTTACTGACCGCGACGGCCGGCTCCGACGACACCGACCAGCTCTTGTTCTCGCAGGCGCTGCTGCCGGGCTACGACGTGTCGCAGCAGCCGCTCTACACCTGGCTGGTCTGGGCGGCGACGCGCCTGCTCGGCCCCACCATCGCCGCGGCCGCCTACGTCAAGTACTCGCTGCTGCTGCTGATCCACGCGCTGACCTACGGGCTTGCCGGCCGCTGCGTCGGCGACGCGCGCGTGCGGTTCATGGCGGGCTTCTCGCCGCTGCTGATCTATCCGCTGGCCTGGCGGATCCACGAGGCCGACACGCACGGGCTGCTGGCGACCGTGCTGGTGCTGCTGCTGTTCTGGCAGGCGCTGCGCATGGCCGAGGCGCGCGGCGCCGCGGGCTATGCGCTGCTGGGCATCATCGCCGGCCTAGCGCTCTTGACCAGCCGCTACCTCATCATCGCGCTGATCGCGCTCGCCGTCGCGCTGCGCCTGGACCATCGCCACGCCGCCACCATCACCGATACGCGCCTGGCGCTCAGCATCGGCGTGATGATGCTGGTCTTCCTGCCCTACGGCTATTGGCTGGCCGGGAACTGGTTCGAGGCGCTGGCCACGCTGGACGTCGAATTGCGCGCCGGGCTGGAGGTCGGCTTCGCGACCCGTATCGTGACCGGCCTGGGCGCCCTGATCGCCGCGGTCGCACTGAGCGTGTTTCCGCTCTGGCTGTTCGTGCCGCTGATCGTCCCGCGGACCACGACCAGGCTGGGGCATGACGACGACGAGCGCCTGATCGTGACCTACTGCGCGGCCGCTCTTGGCCTGCTGCTGCTGTTCCTGGTCATGCTGGGCGTGTCGGAGTTCTCGCATTTCCGGCTCTATCCCGTGTTCTGGCCGCTGTCGCTCTGCCTGTTCCGGCGCATCGACCGCGCCGGGTTCGCGCCGCGCCGCGCGCGGTTCATGGCGGCGCTGCTGGCGGCCGTGTTCGTCATGGTGGTGCAGTTGCGCGTGCAGCAAATCTTCGTGGGCCCGGCCTACTGCAAGACCTGCCGGCTGCAGGCACCCTATCCCCGGGCGGCGCGCCTGCTGTTCGCTGCCGGGTTTCATGGCCAGGGCACGATCCTGGCCGACGACGAATACCTGGCGGGCAACATGCGCGTGCAGTTCCCGCGCGCACGCGTGCTGGCGGCGCGCTACCCGCTGTTCCGGCCGCCGATGAAAGGCGACGGCAACGGCCAATGCCTTGTGGTCTGGCACGCCGAAACCGGCGCGCGGCTGCCGCCCCGCCTCGCCGGCCTGGCGCGCCATGCCGTCGGCATGGAGATCGATCCCATCCAGCGGCCGGGCACGGTCGAGGCGGTGGTGCCCTATTCCGACACGGCGCTGGCGCGGCGGCGCACGATCCTCTTGGCCTATCTGCTGCCCGACAAGGCCGTCGGGACGTGCCGCTGACCCGCACCCGCCGCGCGCTGCTGCTCGCCGCCTGCGGCGGGGGGTTGCTGGTTTCCATTGCGATCGCCGCGTGGATCGGATCGATCCGCGGCCCCGCCGGGCCGGCCACCGGGTTCGGCATCGCGGGGATCGGCGTCAGGCCGGTCGATCCCGGGCCGACCATGGTGTTCGCCAACTACAACATCCGCACCGGCCGCGGCCAGGACGACCAGCGCGACCTGAAGCGCACCGCCGACTGCCTGACCGGGCTGAGCGTGGTCGGGCTCAACGAGGTGCGGGGCAGCGCGTGGTACGGCCGCCCGACCGACCAGGCCGAAACCCTGGGCCGCATGCTCGGCATGGGCTACCTGTTCGCGCCGACCGAGCGGCGCTTCGGGCGCGAGCATTTCGGCAACGCGCTGCTGAGCGCGGTGCCGGTGACGCAATGGCTGCGCGTGCCGCTGCCGCGCCTGCACGGCGACAGCCACCGCAGCAGCCTGCTGGCCGAGCTGGCCCTGCCCGGCGGGCCGATGAACGTGCTGGTGACGCATGTCGACACGCACGCCGACCGCGATCTGCAGCTCGCCGCCGTGGTCGCGCTGTTCCGCACCCTGCGCGAGCCGGCGATCCTGCTGGGCGATCTCAATGCCGGGCCGGAGCATCCGGACATCGCGCGCCTGCTGGCCGAGCCGGGCATGATCGGCAGCAACGGCGCCATGCCGCCCGGCGAATTGCCCGGCCGGGTGGAGTGGATCATCGCCAAGGGGCTGAAGCCGGTCGCGGCGTCGCGCTGCGACAACGGCGCGTCCGATCATCCCCGCGTCGCGCTGGAAGTGGCGACGCCGCGATGAACGCGCCCGCCGGCATCCTGGTCGTCGGCCCGGCCTGGGTCGGCGACATGGTGCTGGCGCACAGCCTGTTCCAGGTCCTCAAGCGCGATTTCCCCGCGGCCCGGATCGGTGTCGCCGCGCCGGCCTGGACCCTGCCCTTGCTGCGCTTCATGCCCGAGGTCGACGAGGCCATCGCGCTGCCGTTCCGACATGGCGACGCCAAGCTGATGCAGCGCCGCCGCGTCGGGCGAGAGATCGCCCAGCGCGGATACGATCGCGCCATCGTCCTGCCGAACTCGCTCAAGTCGGCGCTGGTGCCGTTCTTCGCGGGTATTCCCGAGCGCATCGGCTATGCCGGCGAGGGCCGCGCGATCCTGCTGACCGAGGCGCGCCGGCTGGACAAGGCGGCCCTGCCGCGCACCGTCGACCGCTTCGTGGCGCTCGGGCTGCCGGCGGGCGCCGCGGTTGGCGACATCCCCGCGCCGCATCTGGCTGTGCCCGCCGGCGCCGTCGACGCGGCCCTGGCCGCCGTCGGGCGGCAGCGACAGGAAGCGAAGCTGCTCGCGCTCTGCCCCGGCGCGGAATACGGCGAGGCCAAGCGCTGGCCGGCGGCGTTCTTCGCCGCGGTGGCGCGCCGGCATCTGGCAGGGGGCGGCGCGGTGTGGCTGTTCGGGTCGCCCGGCGACCGCGCCATCGCCGAGTCGGTGCGCACGGGCTGCGACGGGCGCGCGGTCAACCTGGCGGGCCAGACCGACCTGGCGCAGGTGGTGGCCCTGCTGTCGCTCGCGGATGCGGTGGTAACCAACGATTCCGGCCTGATGCATGTCGCCGCCGCGCTGGGGCGGCGCGTCGTCGCCGTCTACGGCTCGTCGAGCCCGACGATGACGCCGCCGATGTCCGCCACGGCACGCGCCCTGTGGCTTGCCCTGCCCTGCAGCCCTTGTTACCAGAGGGCCTGCCCGCTCGGCCACCTGGACTGCCTGCGCAAGCTCGAGCCCGATCGGGTGATCGCGGCGCTGGAGGAAGCGTGAGGGTCCTGGTCGTCAAGACCTCGTCGATCGGCGACGTCATCCACACCCTGCCGGCCCTGACCGACGCGCGCCGCGCCATGCCGGACATCCTGTTCGACTGGGTGATCGAGGACGAGCTGGCACCGATCCCGCGCTGGCATCCCGCGGTCGATCGCGTGATCACCGTCGCCTATCGCCGCTGGCGCTACCGGCCGGTGCAGGGAATCTTCGGCGGTGCCCTCGCCGGGTTCCGGGCGCGGCTGCGGCAGCGGCGCTACGACGCGGTGATCGACGCCCAGGCGCTCTACAAGAGCGGCGTCATCACCGCGATGGCCGACGGGCCGAAGCACGGCTACGACCTGGCCTCGTGCCGCGAGAAGCTGGCGCCGCTCGCCTATGACCGGCGCTACCGCGTGCCGCGCGATGGCCACGCGATCCAGCGCACCCGCCGCCTGTTCGCCCTGGCGCTCGGCTACCCGGTGCCGCAAGGCGTGCCGGACTACGGTCTCGATCCGGCACGCCTGCCCGCGGCGGACCTGCCGCGGCCCTTCGTGCTGCTGCTGCACGGCACGAAGTGGCGCACCAAGCTGTGGTCGCCGGAACGCTGGCGCGAGCTCGGGCGCATCGCCACCGGCGACGGCCATGTCGTGTGCCTGCCGTGGCAGACCCAGGGCGAGCGCCGCCGCGCCGAGGCGGTGGCGGGCGCGGTGCCCGGCGCGCGCGTGCTGCCGCCGGCCGATCTCGACCACGTCGCCGGAGTCCTGGCGCGCGCCGCCGGTGTCGTCGCGGTCGATACCGGCCTGGCGCACCTCGCCGCCGCGCTGTCGGTGCCCACCGTGGCGCTCTACGGCCCGACCGGGCCGGGGCGTACCGGCACGCTGGGCGCGCGGCAGGTCCATGCGGTGGCAGCCAAGCCCTGCGCGCCGTGCCGCAACAAGATCTGCAACTACACCGGCAATGCCCACGCGCCCTCGCCCTGCCTGGACGCGATGACGCCGGAGGACGTGTGGCGCAGCCTGCGCGAGGCGATGCGCGGGAACGGATGAAGATCGCCGTCGCCCTGTTCGCGTATTTTCCGCAAGGCGGGATGCAGCGCGACTGCCTGGCGGTCGCGCAGGGCCTGGCCGCGCGCGGGAACGCCCTCACGATCTACACGCGAAGCTGGCGTGGGTCTCGACCCGACGGAATCGACGTCGAGCTTCTGCCGGCGCGCGGGCTGACCAACCATGCCCGCAATGCCGCCTTCGCGCGCGGCTTCGCCAAGGCCATCACGCGGGACCGAGCCGATTTCGTGCTGGGCTTCGACCGCATGCCGGGGCTCGATGCCTACTTCATGGCCGACCGCTGCTATGCCGGCCGCATCGCCTCGCGCCCGGCATTGCACCGCCTGACCCCACGCGCGCGCGCGATGCTGGCGATGGAGGAAGCGGTATTCGGCACGGGATCGCGCGCGGAAATCCTGTTGCTGGTCGAGGCCGAGGAGGCGACGATTCACCGCCACTACGCGACGCCGCCGGAGCGCTTTCACCGGATCCCGCCGATCGTCGATGCCGCCTTCCATCGCCCACCGGACGCGGTGAAACGGCGCGCCACGACGCGCGGGTCGCTGGGGCTGGCGCCGGACGATCTCGCGCTGCTGTTCGTCGCCGCGCGCTTCCACACCAAGGGGCTGGACCGCGCGCTCCATGCCGTCGCCACCCTGCCCGAGGGGTTGCGGCTTCGCACGCGGCTGCTCGTCGTGGGCGGCGACGATCCCCAGCGCTATCGGCGCCACGCCGGCGCGCGGCAGGCGCGGTTCCTCGGCGTGCGCGACGACCTGCCGGACCTGATGTGGGCGGCCGACCTGCTGCTGCATCCCGCGCGCGAGGAGCTGGCCGGCAAGGTGCTGGTCGAGGCGCTGGCGGCGGACCTGCCGGTGCTGTGCTCGGGCATCGCCGGCTACGCGGCGCACGTCGCGCGCGCCGATGCGGGCTGCGTGCTCGCCGAGCCGTTCGTGCAGGCCGATCTCGACCGCGCGCTGGCGGCGATGCTGCCCCGGCTGCCGACCGCGCCCTGGTCCGCGAACGGCGCAGCCTATGCGGCGCGCACGCCGGGCTTCGGCCAGGGCATCGCGGTCGCGGTCGATACGATCGACCGGCTGGCGCGGGAGCGTGGCCGGCGATGACGCCCGTCTTCGTGCTCGATCCCGCTTTCGCGCACCTGCTCGATCCGGCCGAGCGCAACTTCGACGCGCTGATGGCCATCGACGGCCGCGTCCTGCGCGCCAAGGAAGGGCGGCGAACGATCGCCTTCCGGCGCGGCGGGCGCGAGTTCTACATCAAGCAGCATCGCGGCGTCGGCTGGCGCGAGATCGCCCGCAACCTGCTGATCGGCAAGCAGCCGGTGCTGGGCGCCCGCAACGAGTGGC
This sequence comes from Alphaproteobacteria bacterium, assembly GCA_020851015.1. The sequence continues at coordinate 16,988 of JADZDN010000182.1, forward strand.
TGGCCTTGCAGGCGTTGGCGGCAGCCGGCATCGGCGCACCCCACGCCGTGGCCTTCGGCGAGCGCGGCAACGATCCCGCCCGTCGGCAGTCCTTCGTGGTGACGGAAGCGCTGGAGGATGCGGTCACGCTGGAGGACCTGACGCACGAATGGGCGACCCAGCCACCGTCGGTCGCGGACAAGCGTCGCCTGATCGCCGCGGTCGGCGCGATCGCGCGGCGGATGCATGGCAGCGGCATCAACCATCGCGACTTCTATCTCTGCCACATCCTGAAGAACCGCGATGGCGAGGGGCTTCATCTGCTCGACCTGCACCGGGCCGGCTTGCGGGCGGTCGTGCCCCGGCGCTGGCGGGTCAAGGACCTCAGCGGTCTGCTGATGTCGGCCTTGGATATCGGACTGACGCAACGCGACCGGCTGCGCTTCGTCGCCGCCTATACGGCCAAGCCCTGGCGGGCGGCCCTGGCCGAGGACCGCACCCTGTGGGAGGCGGTGGCGCGGCGCGCCGAACGCCTCAAGCGGCGGCTGGCGGGGCGCGATCCGTCCTAGCGAAGGCGACGCCGGCCAGCAGCGCCGCCACGATCAGCGCGAAGCTCCGCTGGAAATGGAAATCGTCGATCATCTGCCCGGCCAGGGCGGGGATCAGCGGCACCAGCGCCGCCGGCCGCGCGCGCCGCAGGCATGCGACCAAGCAGGCCAGTGCCAGGATCAGGCCGACCAGCCCGAACTCGGCCGCCCAGGTCAGCGCGACGTTGTGCGCGTGTCGATGCGGCTGGCCGGTCAGCAGCACGCCGGTGCCTACGCCGGCCCAGGGATGATCGGCGATCTGGCCCACCGTCTGCCGCCAGGCATGCAGGCGCACGTCGAGCGTGGTGCCGAAGCCCTGCGTCTCGTTGGCGTGGGTCAGCCGCCCGGTCGCGGCCAGGTAGGCGATGCCCGCGCCGATCGCCGCCGCCAGCAGCAGCGCAAGCCCGCGCATCAGCCAGGCGCCGCGCCCGCCCAGCGCGATGGCGGCCAGCGCCAGCGCGCCAAGCCCGGCGACGCCGAAGGCATTGCGGCTCTCGCTCATCGCCACCTGGAACAGGAACAGCGCCGCCGCCGCGGCAAGAACCGGGGCGGACAGCCGCCCGGCCTGCCACAATGCGATCGCCAGGCAGAACCCGGTCGCCATGACGATGCCGTAGACATTGGGATTGTTGAACACCAGCGACCAGCGTCCGGCGAAAGCCTCGTCCGGGCGGAACACTTTCAGGAAGTCGCCATAGAGCACCGTCGCGGGGACGAGCAGCAGCAGGCTTGCCGCCACGAGGAAGCCGAGGATGAGCCGGTGATCCTCGCTGGCGGCACGGCCATGGGCGGCCATCGCGCCGGCGGCAAGGAACAGCGCGAAGACGCCGGCGTACTGCACCAGGAACTGCAGCGCCAGTCGGTCGCCGCGCCACAGCGAGAGGGCGGCGATCCAGGCGAACAGCGCGGCCGCGGTCGCCGCAACGTCGGGCCGCCGGCGCACCGCCTCGGCAAGGCCGCGTCCGTTCGCAGCCAGAAACAGCGCCAGGATGGCGAGGATCGTGCGGTCGTAGCGGATCAGCGACAGCGCGAGGACCGCCAGCAATACGGCCGGATAAATCTGTCGCGCCAGATCCGTCATGGCGGCGTCCGCCGGCCGAACGCCGCCAGCATCGCCGACAATGCGCGCCCGATATAGCGCGGCCGCAAGGCCCGGCGCGGCACCAGGCGCAGCGCGCGGCGGTAGTGGCGCAAGGCGCGCGCGCCGTCGCCCGCCCGCTGGAACAGGCGGAACAGGGTCAGATGCGTCAGGCCCTCGTAGGTCGGCCTCCAGACCATCATCGCGGGCGGCAGCAGGGCCGGATCGAAGATGCGGTCCACCGTGGCGAGCAGGTCCTGCCAGCGCTCGAGCCCGCGGCGCATCGACTTCGCGCCATCCTCGCCGATCTCCGCCACCGGGTCGGGGAAGCAGGCCGCGTCGAACAGCGCCAGCGCCTGGGCATGCACCACCAGGTCCTCGGCGATGCGCAGTTCCTCGGGCCAGGACAGGCGGTCGAACACGCGGCGCGCGAAGACGGCGCAGCCCTGCGCGATGGTCGGCCGCGCGCGGGTGACGTAGTCGGCGAAGTCGCGCGCGCGGTCGCCGGCCAGCGGCGGCGGCGACATCAGGCGCGTGCGGTAGTGCGTGTGCTCGATCCGCCCGCCGAACACCATGTCGACCGGGCGGCGCGCCAGTTCGGCCTTGAACCGGTTCAGCGCGCCGGGAAACAGGCGGTCGTCGGCGTCGAGGAAATAGAGATAGGCGCCGAACGATGCCCGCACGCCGGCATTGCGCGCCGCGCTCGGCCCCTTGTTCTCCTGGCGTACGACGACCAGCGGCAACGGGAAGGACGAGCGCAGCGTTTCCAGCCGCGCCGCCGTGTCGTCGGTCGAACCGTCGTCGACCACCACCACCTCGACGTCCCGGTCGCCCTGCGACGAGACCGATTCCAGCGCCCGCAGCAGCGCGGTCGAATGGTTGTGGGTCGGGATGATCACGCTCATCCAGGGCGCGGCCGCGGCCATGGCGGCCTAGCGCGCGCCCGTGCGCGGCTCGGGCTTGAGGATCAGCGCCGCCAGGGCCCAGGCGATGCCGACCACGACGAAGCCGGCGAAGATCACGTCGCTGAGGAAATGCGCACCCTGGACCATGCGCATCGCCCCGATGCCCAGGGCCGCCGCCGTCACCGCCGCCAGCGCCGCGCGACGCCGCGTCCCGTGCAGCAGGAAGGCGAGCGGCGCGAAGCCGAAGGCCAGCGCGGCATGGCCCGAGACGAACGAGCAGTTGGTGGCGCACTGGTCCGCCGGCTGGAAGGCCGGCGTGAAACGCTGCGTGCCGCCGAATTCGACGATCTCGCGCGGCCGGGCGCGCCCCCAGTGGTCCTTGAACCCGATCTCCGCGACCAGCCCCGGCCCCAGGCCCAGGGCCAGCAGCACGTAGATCGCCGCCCGGCAGTCAAGCCCCAGCAGCCGCGTACCGCGCAGCGCGTTCAAGACGCCGACCGCCGCCACGCCGGCCGCCGTCGCGTAGACCAGCGGCCGCAGCCCGACATAGATCGGCCAGAACCAGCCCGTGGGCGGCTGGAAGCGCCCGCCCTGCGCGTCCCAGAGCCAGCGCGCGACGACCAGGTCGATCTCGGGGTGCAGGAGAAACGGCATCGCGCAGATCGCCGACGCCGCGACGAAGATCAGCGCTGCGCCGCGCCCCAGGCCACGGCCAAGGCCCGACGCATCCGCGGCATCGGCCCGCGCCACCATGCCTCACGCACCGGCCGCGGCCGTCGGCGCCGCCGCGCCATCGCCCGCGCCGGCCTGCTGGGCATAGAGCCGCGCGTAGTAGCCGCGCCGCACCAGGAGCTGGGCGTGCCGGCCCGATTCGACGATGCGACCGGCCACCAGCACATGGATCTCGTCGGCGTCGCTGACCGTGCTCAGGCGGTGCGACACGATCACCGTGGTGCGTCCGCGCATCGCGCGCTGCAACGCGCGTTTCACCGCCAGCTCGGATTCGCCGTCGAGCGACGAGGTCGCCTCGTCCAGCAGCAGGATCGGCGCATCCTTCAGGATCGCGCGCGCGATCGCGATGCGCTGGCGCTGGCCGCCCGACAGCTTGACCCCGCGCTCGCCGACGAGGGTGTCGTAGCCCTGGGGCAGCGCTTCGATGAACTGCGCGGCATCGGCCGCCCGCGCGGCGGCCTTGACGGCCTCGTCGTCGGCGTCCGGGCGGCCATAGGCGATGTTGGCGCGGATCGTATCGTCGAACAGGATCGTGTCCTGCGTCACCAGGCCGATCGCCGCGCGCAGGCTGGCCAGGCTGACCGCGCGCACGTCCTGCCCGTCGATCAGGACGCGGCCCTGCGCCGGATCGTAGAGCCGCGCGATCAGGTTGAGCACGGTCGACTTGCCGGCGCCGGACGGCCCGACCAGCGCCACCGCCTTGCCGGGCGCGACCGTGAGGTCGAACCCGTCGAGCACCCCGCGCTCGGCGTCATAGGCGAAGCCCACGCGCTCGAACCGCACCCCGCCGCCGGCGACCTCGAGCGCCGGTGCGCCGGGCTCGGCCACGATATCCGGCTGGATCGCCAGCGCATCGCGGATGCGCTCGGCCGCCGCCATGCCTTCCTGGAACGAGGCATTGAGCTGCGCCAGCCGCTTGAGCGGCCGGTAGCACAGCACCAGCGCGGCCAGGAACGACGCCAGCGCGCCCAGGGTCAGGTCGCCCTGCCCCGCGCGCCAGCCGCCATAGAGAATGGTGAGCGCCAGCGCGACGCCGGTCAGCACCTCGGTCATCGGCGAGGTGAGGTAGCGGTTGCGCGCCATGCGCATGCACCATTTGCGCCGCGCCTCGGCGATCGTCTGCGCGCGCGCCACCTCGCGCGCCTCGGCGTCGTAGACCTTGACCAGCCGCGCGCCGGCAAAGGCCTCGCCGAAGCGGGCGATCATCTGCTCGGTCTCCTCCAGCATGCCCGAGGAGGCCAGGCGCGAGCGCCGGCCGATCTTGCGCATCCCGATGCCGAGCGCCGGCAGGATCAGGATCGTGGCCAGCGTCATCTTCCAGTCGCGCAGCAGCATGACCGCGGTCAGGAACACGACCATCAGCAGGTCGCGCAGGATGCCCACCAGCAGGTCGGAGACCGCGGCCTCAAGCTGCATCGAGTCGTAGACGCAGCGCGACACCAGCTTGCCCGAGTTGACTTCGCTCAGCCGCCGCAGGTCGGCGCGCACGAAATGCTCGAACAGCTCGACCTGCAGCCCCGCCGTCACGCGCTGGCCGACCGACTGCAGCAGCATGTTCTGGGCATAGAGCGCCGCCCCGTTGACCGAAACGATCGCCAGCACCGCCAGCGGGATGAGAAGCTGCATGGTCTGGTCGCGGTTCTGGAACACCTCGTCGAGCGCCGGCTTGGCAAGCCAGGCGAAGCCGGCGGCGGTGGCCGCGGTGACCACCATGCAGAGCCCGGCCAGCGCCAGCCGGCCGAACTGGGAACGCCCGTAGCGCCGCGCCAGCCAGGCCAGCAGCGCGCGCGTATCCGGCTTCATCAACGACAGCGAGTCGGTCAAACCGCGCCCCTTCGGGTTCGCGAAGCGCCCGCACAATAGCCTCCAGCGCCTTGAGATACCATCGTAATCGCAGGTTGGCGTTGGCCCCGATAGAGCGGATGGTGTATGGTTCTCCCGGAAGTGGGGGCAGGTTCCGCCGCGTCGTCGTTTTGACGCGTTCCTCGGACTTGGAGGATGATGCGGCGGTTGCCGCCGGATCACCGAAAGCGGGACGTCCGGGCGGCGGTAGGGGATTGTTCGTTGATGCAGAAAATCGGCGTCGTCGGCGCCGGGTATTTCGGCAAGCTGCACGCCGCGAAATACGCCGAAATCGGTCGCGGCCGCCTGGTCGCCGTTTGCGATATCGATCGCGAACGGGCGATGGGATGCGCCGCCGCGCATGGCGCCACGCCGGTGTTCGACTACCGCGACCTGTTCGGCAAGGTCGATGCCGTCAGCATCGTGGTGCCGACCAACGCCCATTTCGACATCGCGCGCGAGTTCCTGCGCCAGGGCATCCACGTCCTGCTGGAAAAGCCGATCAGCAGCACGCTGGCCGAGGCCGACGAGCTGATCCGCATCGCCAAGGACAAGCGCGTCGTGTTCCAGGTCGGCCACCTGGAGCGCTACAACCCGGCGGTGGCCAGCCTGGCCAAGGTGCTGCGCCGGCCGCGCTTCATCGAATGCCAGCGCATCTCGCCGTTCAAGCTGCGTGGCACCGACATCAACGTCGTGCTCGACCTGATGATCCACGACATCGACCTGGTGCTGAACATCGTCA
>JADZDN010000183.1 GCA_020851015.1 Alphaproteobacteria bacterium
CCGCTCGACATGCTCGCGATGCTCGATCTCCTCGCGCTCCGCCGGCCCCCACCACAGCGCCTGCCACAGGAAGTTGCGGTGCATCTTCAGCAGCCGGCCGGTCCTGATGTTGTCGAGCGTCGACATGCCGCGGAACAGCGCGATGTTCTGGAAGGTGCGCGCGATCCCCTGGGCCGAGGTCTCGTGCGGCCGCATGCGCCGGCGGGTCTGGCCCTTGAACGTGATGCGGCCCTGCTGGGGATGATAGAAGCCGTTGATGACGTTCAGCATCGAGCTCTTGCCGGCGCCGTTCGGCCCGATGATGGCGCGGATCTCGTGCCGGCGGATGTCGAAGCTGACGTCGCTCAGCGCCTGCACGCCGCCGAACGACAGCGAGATGTCGTCGACCTGCAGCAGGACGTCGCCGACCGGGCGGATGCGCTGCATGCCGGCGGCGCTTCTCAGGCGGCCTTGCGGCCGGAGGCGGCGCCGGGCGATGGCCCGGCTGCCTGCGCCGGCGGAAAGGTCTTGGCCTGGCCGACGCGCACGCGGCCCTGGATCGCGCTGGCGCGGCCGTCCTCGAACCGCACTTCCATTTTCAGCTCGACATGGTCGCGGTTCGCGTAGAGCGCCGCGACCAGCAGGTTGTAGCGGTCGGCGATGAAGCCGCGCCGGACCTTGCGGGTGCGGGTCAGCTCGCCGTCGTCGGCGTCGAGCTCCTTGGGCAGGATCAGGAAGCGGCTGACCTGCGCGTCGGCCATGTGCGCGTCGGCCGCGAGGTCGCGGTTGACCTCCTCGATGTTGCCGCGGATCAGATCGTAGACCTCGGGCCGGCCCGCCAGCTCCTGGTACCCGCCATAGGCGATGTTGCGGCGCTCGGCCCAGTCGCCGACCGCCGCCATGTCGATGTTGATGAAGACGCAGACCCGGTCGCGCCCGTCGCCGAACGCCACCGCCTCGCGGATATAGGGGTAGAATTTCAGCTTGTTCTCGATGTATTTCGGCGCGAACAGCGCGCCGTTGGCGAGCTTGCCCACGTCCTTGGCGCGGTCGATGATCTTGAGCTGGCCGTCCTGGTCGAGATAGCCGGCGTCGCCGGTATGCACCCAGCCGTCCGCCGTCTTCGCCTCGGCCGTCGCCTTGGGGTTCTTGTAGTACTCCAGGAACACCCCCGGGCTCTTGAACAGCACCTCCCCCGTATCGTCGATCTTGATGTCGACCTGCGGCGCCGGCGTGCCGACCGTGTCGCGCTTGACCTTGCCGTCGGGCTGCATGGCGATGAACACCGCGGCCTCGGTTTGGCCGTAAAGCTGCTTCATGTTCATGCCGAGCGAGCGGTAGAAGGCGAACATGTCCGGCCCGATCGCCTCGCCCGCCGTGTAGCAGATGCGCACGCGGCTGAAGCCCAGCGTGTTCTTCAGCGGCTCGTAGACCAGCCAGCGTCCCAGCGCGTAGAGCAGGCGGTCCAGGACCGAGACCGGCTCGCCGTCCATGATGCGGCTGCCGCTGCGCCTGGCGACGCCCATGAAGAAGCGGAACATCCAGCGCTTCGGCGCGCCCGCGTCCTCCATGCGGATCGTCACGGTCGTCAGCAGGTTCTCGAACACGCGCGGCGGGGCGAAGAAGAAGGTCGGCCCAAGCTCGCGCAAGTCGTTCAGGACCGTGTCGCCGCTCTCGGGACAGGCGACGCAGAACCCGGCGACATAGGCCTCCGCGAAGGAGAAGATGTGGTCGCCGACCCATGCCATCGGCAGGTAGGCCAGCACCTCGTCGTCCGCCGTCAGCCTGTCGAACCGCGCCGCGTTCTCCGCGGTGATCAAGAGGTTGTCGAAGCTCAGCATGCAGCCCTTGGGCTGGCCGGTCGTGCCCGACGTATAGAGCATCACCGCAACGTCCGCGCCCCTGCCCTTGTCGATCTCGGCATCGAGAAAGCCGGGATTGGCCAGGGCGAAATCGCGGCCCCGCTTCTGAACCTCGTTATAGGCCTCGATCGCGCGATGGTCGTAGTGGCGCAATCCGCGCGGGTCTTCGTAGACAATGCGCTCGAGCAGCGGGCAGCGGTCCTTGATCTCGAGCAGCTTGTCGACCTGCTCCTGGTCCTCGGCGACGGCGAAGCGGATCTCGGCGTGGTCGAGCACGTAGCGCATCTCGTCGGCGACCGAGTCCTGATAGACCGGCACCGGAATGGCGCCGAGCGATTGGGCGGCGACGAACGTCCAGTAGAGCCGCGGGCGGTTGTCGCCGACGATGGCGATCTTGTCCCCCCGCTTCACCCCGATGACGTGCAGGCCGCAGGCAAGTTCGCGCACGTTGTCGCGCACCTGCGACCAGGCCCAGGACTCCCAGATGCCATACGACTTCTCGCGCGAGGCCGGGCGGTCGCCGCGGGTCGCCGCCTGGTAGCGCAGCAGCTTGGGGAAAGTGTCGGCCGAGGCCGGGCGATAGCCTGCCTCAGTCAGATCGCCAGAGCTTGCCATGGCGCCACTCCCTCCCCGAACGGAACGGGCAACGCCATCGCTGCCCGGCAGCGGCCGAATCGCTGCGGGCATTCCCAGGCGCTTTCCCCTAGCGGACCGGCCGGCGTTGATCCCGGCTCAGCTCGCCTTCCCTTGTATTGCAGACCTAACCCATTGGTAACGAAGGGTCAAGAGATGCGCGATTAGGCTCGGCCGCCGCCGGGCCCGCGCTGGACTTCGGCCGCAACATGGTTATCGTGGCCGCAAAGCCCGGCCCAGAGGTGAGGGAGAGACACCGTGAGCGTTACCGGACAGGACAGCCTGAAGACCCGCCGCACGTTGAACGTGGGCAGCGACAGCTACGATTATTTCAGCCTGCCCGAGGCATCGAAGGCCGGGCTCGGCGATCTGAGCCGCCTGCCCTACTCGCTCAAGGTCCTGCTGGAAAACCTGCTGCGCTACGAGGACGGGCGCAGCGTCAGCGTCGACGACGTCAAGGCCGTGGCCGAATGGCTGAAGGAGCGCAAGTCGACGCGCGAGATCGCCTATCGCCCGGCCCGCGTGCTGATGCAGGACTTCACCGGCGTGCCGGCGGTGGTCGACCTGGCCGCGATGCGCGACGCGATGACCGCGATGGGCGGCGATCCGAAGAAGATCAACCCGCTGTCGCCCGTCGACCTGGTGATCGACCATTCGGTCATGGTCGACCAGTATGGCGGCCCGGGCGCCTTCGAGAAGAACGTCAAGCTGGAGTTCGAGCGCAACAACGAGCGCTACGAGTTCCTGCGCTGGGGCCAGGAGGCCTTCGCGAATTTCCGCGTCGTGCCGCCGGGCACGGGCATTTGCCACCAGGTCAACGTGGAGTACCTGGCCCAGGTCGTCTGGACGCGCGAGGAGGATGGCCGCACGCTCGCCTATTCCGACACGCTGGTCGGCACCGACAGCCACACCACCATGGTGAACGGCCTGGCCGTGCTCGGCTGGGGCGTGGGCGGCATCGAGGCCGAGGCGGCCATGCTGGGCCAGCCGGTCTCCATGGTGATCCCCGAGGTGATCGGCTTCCGCCTGACGGGCGCCCTCCGGGAGGGCGCGACCGCGACCGACCTGGTGCTGACGGTCACACAGATGCTGCGCAAGAAAGGTGTGGTCGGCAAATTCGTGGAAGTCTACGGGCCGGGCCTGGACCATCTCACGCTCGCCGACCGCGCCACCATCGGCAACATGGCACCGGAATA
>JADZDN010000184.1 GCA_020851015.1 Alphaproteobacteria bacterium
GCGGGAACTCGCCCAGCACGCGCACGCGATAGACGTTGCTGTCCTCGCCATAGGACGACGCCATGCTCGCCACGTAGTCCTTCGACACGCGCCCGCTCTCCGCGCAGGGCACGCAGCGCGTCCACCAGCGCTTGCGGTCGCGGGTGAAGGCGCGATGGAAATACCCGTCGGCGCGCGTGGGGTTGCCCGCCATCACGATCAGCGCGCCGGGCGTCGACAGCGCGCCCTCTGCCACCTCGAACACCCGCTCGTCGATCCCCGAGGCCTCGTCGATCAGGAACAACAGGTTGTCGGCATGGAATCCTTGAAGTGCTTCCGGCTGATCGCGCCGGCTGGTGCGGGCATAGGCGGTTCCGCCCCAGGGCTTGAAGTCGATGCGGTCGGCACGGATCTCGATCGCGCCGGCGATCGCCGGCAGGCGCTCGGCCAGCGCGCGGTGCCATTTCGCCACCTCGCCCCACAGCAGGTCCACGAGCTGGTGCGAGGTCGGCGCGGTGGCGGGGATCTTCGCGTCAATCCGCGTCACGCCGAACCACAGCACCAGCCAGGCCTGCAGCGCCGTCTTGCCGACGCCATGGCCCGATCGGATCGCGAGCCGCTGCCGGCCCTTCGCGATCCGCGCCAGTACCTCGTCCTGCCACGGCTCCGGCACGACGCCCAGCGCCTCGCGCACGAAGCGCCGCGGATCGTCGCCCCAGGCCTTCAGCGTCCGGGCGACCAGCCCGACGTCATCCATCGCGCCGACCGGCCCGCAGCGCGCGCAGCCGCGCCACGACATCGTCGAGACCGGGCCGCGCCTCGCCCTCGGCCGCGGCGAATGGCCGTCCCGCGACGCGGTCCAGCAGCTCTTTCGCGGCGGCCACCTGGGCTTGCTCGCTGTCCGCATTCTCCATCAGCCAGGCCAGTCGCTTCAGCGCCTTCTCGCCATAGAGGCGCATCGCCTCCAGCTTGGCGCCGGCGCGACTTGCCTTCGCCTTGCCGCGCGGCTTCACCGCCGGAGCCTTAGACGCCATAGTGATCCGCCAGCACGTCGAGCCCGCGGCGCAGGATCTCCATGGCCACGTTGCCGCCGACCGGCCGTTCCAGGCAGCACACCGACACCACCTCGCTCGATGCGATCGGCCCCACGGCCGCCACCGCGCGGGCCACCCGCTTGCGCGCATGGGCGCGGTCCACCGCCGGGTCGGGCATGCCGCCGCAATCGATCAGGTCGCGATAGCTCGCGATCATCCGCGGCTCCATGCGGGCGAACTGCCAGTCGCGCGACAGCCGCTCGCCGGCCTCGAACTGGCGCCGATCGATCAGCTTGCGCGCGATATAGCGGTCGAGCGGCGTCTGGGTCACGATGCGCTTCACGACGGCGGATGCGCCGTCGACCTCGACCGCCGCATCCTCGAAGCGGTCGTGCTGCAGCCGATGCGGCGCGATCGCGGGCGGACAGATCGCGGGTCGGCGCGCGGATATGATCCGGCTCATCGCCCCGGCTCCGTTGGCGCGCCATCCGCATCCGGCTCGTCGCGGATCACGCTCGCAAGGGCGCAGCCCATGTACGAACGCGGCGCCGGCGCTATCGGCATGCCGGGATCCGGCGGCGTACCCTTCGCCATCCGACGCGCCTCCGCGACGGTCACGTCGGCGAAGCGCAAGCCGGTCGCGCGAAGCCTGCGTGCGAGCACCGCCATTCCGTTCGCGGGGATCGCATCGGCATCGCCTGTCGGCCGCCGGCCATGCTGGCTCCACGCGGTCCGCCTGCCGCTGGCGCGGATCACGACGCGGCGCGCGCCGCCGAAGAAGGCCGTGCGCTCGATCGCGATCATCCGCCGCGCCGCGAGGTCGCCCAGCAGGTTCGCGACCTTGGCCTCGCGCGCGACACCGACGTCGGTGCATAGCGCGCGGTTGCTGGGACAGGCCTCGCCCGCGTCGGCGGCGCGGCACAGCACGGCATAAAGCCGCGCCATCGCGGACGGGCTTCGCCCCCGCGCCTCTTCCCCCGGCTTGTCCGGCGCTTCCCGCTGCGTCGGTTCCCCGTTCGGACGGTTCCCGGGCGGTACGCCCAGCTCGCCCCCGGCTGCCGGACCTTGCGGCCCGGCGCCCCACTCGATCAGCCCCACCATGGCTCCGATAATACACAAAGGATCGCTTCGATGCAATACAAATTGCGTTGACACTATCCATATTTTGCGCTACATGGCGTCTCATGATGAATCCCAAGGCACAGCGCCTGCGCTGGGCGCGCCAGGCGGCCGGCCACGCCAACGCGGCGAGCTTCGCGCGGGCGGCCGAGGTATCCGAGGTCACCTACCGCGCCTACGAGAACGGCACGCGCAACCTGCCGGAGAATGCCGCGCGCGAGCTGGCGCAGAAGCTCGGCGTCAACTGGGTATGGCTGTTCACCGGCGAGGGCGAGCCGCGCGCGTCGCGCAAAGGCCGCGCCGCCGAGACCCCAACGTCACCCTTCCCGCCCCAGGCTTTCGCGGGCGGCGGCATGGCGGGGGCCGAAATCGACCTTGCCGCCGGCATGCCGATGCGCGGCATTGCGGCGCTCAAGCGCGACGTGCCGGTGCGCGGCACGGTGATCGGCGGCGACGACAGCGATTTCACGTTCAACGGCGATGTCGTCGACCTGGTGCGCCGCCCGCCGGGCCTCGCCGGCGCCAGCGCGGTGTTCGCGGTCTACGTGCACGGCGATTCGATGTCGCCGCGCTTCGAGTCGGGCGACCTGGTGTTCGTCAATCCCTCGCGCCCGCCCACCCCGGGCTGCGACGTGATCGTCGAGATGGCGCCCCAGCACGGCGAAGGCGCCGGCGCCTGCTACATCAAGCGGCTGCTGCGCCGGACCGCCGACAAGGTCGTGCTGCGCCAGTTCAACCCGCCGGCCGGCGAGAAGCAGGATTTCGAGATCGAGCACAAACGCATCCGCAATCTCTGGCGCGTGCTGACCCCGGCCGAGCTGCTCGGGCTCTAGGCCTACTCCGCCGGTTCCAGGAACCGGTTGGGCTGCAGGAAGATGCCGATCATCAACGCGCCGTTCGGCGACCACGCGACGTGCCGGTGGCCGGCCGGGCGCCAGATGAAATCGCCCGCCGTGATCTCGTTGCCCTCGTCGTCCGCCAGGCTGCCGTCCAGCACGTAGGTCTGCTCGATATCGACATGCTCGTGCAGCGGCAATCGCGCGCCGGGCGCCATCCGGATCAAGGCCGTGATCAGGCCGCGGTCCTCGTCGCGCAGCAGGACCTTCTGCTCGACGCCGGCGAACGGCGTCGCGCGCCACGGCAGATCGTTCACGGCCACCGGCCGAGAAACGCTCGGCGGCAGCGCCGCCTGGCCGGCGATATCCGGCGTGACCGCGGTCATCGGCTCCTCTCCTCGGCGCATGGTTCCCGTCACCGGCAATTCTGCGGGCCCCGCGTCCGCCTGGCAACCGGCGGCGGGCGCGATTGAAATTGCCCCGGAACAATTCGTGTAGTATCGTATCCGGGTGATACAAGATTCGCCGTCGGGGCGCTGGCTGGAACGACTGGACCGGCTGCAGCGCTTCTTCGACGGCCCGATCCCGGCGCACGAGCGGCGCTGGATCTTCGCCGATCCCGGCCCGGTGGCCCGTTCGGCGTCCGCGCGGTGGCGCGACCTTGCCGATGAGAGCGGGCGGCGCGCGGACCGCCTGCGGCGCCGCGCCCGCGAGGCACCGACGCCGCGCGAACGACGGGCGGCCACCGCCGCGCTGGCGGAGGAACTCGCTTGGCAGCGGCACTGCCTGACCCAGGTCTAGGCGAGCATCCTGGCCTGTAGCAGGGCCAGCGACGTTCCAAGCTGTCGGATGCCCACGCGCAGCTGGCTCGAGGTCAGCCCGGCATGGCCGAGCAGGATGCCCGACCGCGGCGGCCGGCGGTAATAGAAGGGCGCGAGCGGCCGCAGGATCAGGCCCTTGCCCGCCGCCTCGCGCGCCAGGGCCGCGTCGTCGCAGCCCGGCGGCAGCCACGCGATGATGTGCATGCCGGCGCCGGCCGGCCGGATGTCCAGCAGCTCGCCGAACTCGCGCTTCAGCGTGCCCACCAGCATCTGCTGGCGGTCGGCATAGAGCTTGCGCATCCGCCGGACATGGGTGGAGAAATGCCCGTTCAGCATGAATTCGGCGACCAGAAGCTGCTCGATCGGTGGTGGATGGCGGTCGGTCAGCGAACGGATCGCCACCACGGGATCGACCAGGTCGTCGGGCAGGATCAGGTAGCCCAGGCGCAGCGACGGCAGCAGGATCCGGCTGAACGTCCCGACATAGATCACGTTGCCGCCGGCATCCAGCCCCTTCAACGCGGCCAGCGGCCGGCTGGAATAGCGGAACTCGCTGTCGCAGTCGTCCTCGAGGATCACCGCGCCGGCGCGCTGCGCCCAGTTGAGGCAGGCCGTGCGGCGGGCCATCGGCAGCGTGCCGCCCATCGGGAAATGGTTCGATGGCGTCAGATGGATCAGCCGGGCGCCGGCCTCGGCCCGCGGCAAGGCGTCGACCATCATCCCCTCGTCGTCCACCGGAACGCCGACGACCTTCGCGCCCAGCGCCTGCAGCAGCGTGCGCACGAACGGATCGCCCGGGTCCTCGACGCAGGCCGTCTCGCCCGGCGACAGCAGCGCGCGCGCCACAAGGTCGATGCCATGCTGGCCGCCGGCCGTCACCACGACCTGCTCGGCGGAGCAGGCGATGCCGCGCGACGCGCGCGCCCATTCGGCGATCGCGCGCCGCAGCGGCTCGATCCCCGCGGGATCGGACTGCGTGAGCAGCCGGCGGAACTCGGTCCTGAGTTTGGGTGTCAGCAGCCGGCGCAGGGTTTCCAACGGCAGCGCGTCCAACGCCGGCGTGTCGATCTCGAACGCCCCGTCGCCCCGGCGCGAGCGGCCGGCGATGAAGCCGGCGGCCGTGCGCGCCTGTGCCGTCAGGCGCCGGTCGCGCCGGGGCGGGACCGCGGGCGCGGGTTGCCCGATCGGCGGCTGGTCGACCTGCAGATCGCGCGCCACCACCGTTCCGGAGCCGACGCGGCCTTCCAGATAGCCTTCGACCCGCAACTGCTCATAGGCGTTCAGCACGGTATTGCGCGCGACCGCGAGCCCGGCTGCCAGCGCGCGGGTGGCGGGCAGCCGCGCCCCCGCCGCCACCTGGCCGCTCAGGATCGCGTCGCGCAGCGCGACATAAAGCTGGCGGAACAGGGGCGCGCCGGCCGATTTGTCCAGCCGGATCGGCATTACATCGACCTGATAGGCACGCTTAGGCATGGCGCCGGGTCCCGGACCGGAAAGAAAAATGGCTCCCTTTGATAACGAGAACTGGTACTTATGAAAAGACCATTTGTCTGCTAGCGTTCCGCTACGCGCTTGGCGGCGAGCCCGGCGCGATCGCCGCCGCAGCCGGGGGAATTGGTCATGAAACGCCGTGCCGTCATCGCCGCTGCCACCGCAATCGCCGCCCTGACCTGGGCATTCGCCAGCGGACAGGCCCGCGCGCAAGTCGTCGTCAACTGCACCTTCGAGCTTGAGTGGTGCGAGGCGATGCGCGTGAAGTTCGAGGCAACCACCGGCCAGAAGGCCGCCATCAGCCGAAAGACCGACGGCGAGGTGATGGCCCAGCTCAAGGCCGAGGCCGGCAACCCGCGCTTCGACGTGTGGCACTCGGCCGGACCGGACGTGGTCGCCATCGCGAACAAGGAAGGACTGCTGGAAAGCTACAAGTCGCCGAAACTGCCCGAGCTTCACGACTGGGCGCAGAAGGCGGCGGAGTCCACGAAGTACACGCTGACGCCGATCTATACCGGCGTGATCGGCTTCGGCTACAACAGCGACCTGCTCGCCAAGAAAGGCATGCCCGAGCCGAAATGCTGGGCCGACCTGGCCAACCCCGCCTACAAGAACGAGATCCAGATGGCCGACCCGTCGACCTCGGGCACGGCACTGACGATGGTCACCACCATTCTGCAGATCATGGGCGACGACAAGGGCTTCGCCTACTTGAAGGAGCTGCACAAGAACATCAACCAATACACCCGGTCCGGCACGGCGGGCATCCGCGCCGCCGGGCGCGGCGAGACCACGATCGGCATCGCCTTCCTGCACGACTCGGTAGCCCAGGCCGTGCAGGGCTTCCCGGTCAAGACCGTCGCGCCCTGCGAGGGCACGGGCTTCGAGATGCCGGGCGTGGCCATCGTAAAGGATGCGCGCAATCTGGAAGCGGCGAAGAAGTGGTACGACTTCGCCCTCAGCGTCGAGGGCCAGAACGTCTCGTTCGACATGAGCAAGTTCCAGATCCAGTCGAACAGGAACGCCAAGCTGCATCCGCTGGCGCCGCGCCCGGACCAGGTGAAGCTGATCAACTACGACATCCTCAAGTACTCCACCGACGAAACGCGCAACGCGGTGCTGGCGCGCTTCGACAAGGAAGTGAAGACCGCGCCGAAGTGAGTCGCGCGATCGGCGCCGCGGCGCCGACATGACCGGGCGGGACCGGCGCATCGCCGGGCTTCTGTGGCTCGCTTGCGCCTGGTTCGCCCTTGGACTGCTGCCCTGGAACGGCGACGATGCCGGCCTCCTTGCGTTCGCGTGGTGGGCGACCTGGCCCACCGGCGCGGGCGGCTCGGCCCTGGGCCAGGCGGTGGCGGGCGCACGCCCCTGGCTCTTGCCGCTGGCCATTGCGCCGGTCCTGGCGATCGTTCCCCTGCGGAAACCGCGCCTGGAGCGCCGCGACGGAACGGCGCTGGCGGTGCTCGGCGCCTTCGCCTTGCTCTGGCTGCTCGCCATCGCCCTGTCGATCGACCTGCGCGGCTGGACCTGGTCCCTGCCCGCCTCGCTGTTCGGGGCGTTGCCCCGCCGCAATCCGGGACTAGGCGTCGGCGCGATGGTCTATGCCCTGGCCGGCCTGATGCTGCTGTGTCGCGGCCTGGCCGCGCGCGGTGCCGCCGGCGGCGACTTCTTCACCGCGGCGATGCTGGGCGTCGTGTCGGCCGTGATCGGCGTGTTCGTCGTCTACCCGCTGATCCGCCTTGGCCTCGGGGCGGTGCAAACCCCGCGCGGCGCCTTCGCGCCGGAACTGTTCTGGCCGCGCCTGGCCAATCCGTCGATCTGGCGCTGGGGCGGGCCGGTCGCGAACACCGTGATGCTGGGCCTCTCGGCCGCGGCGTCCTCGACCCTGCTCGCGCTGGCCTTCGCCCTGGTCACCGACCGCACGACGTTCTTCGCGCGGCGGGCGCTGCGCGTCCTGTCGATCCTGCCGATCATCGCCCCGCCCTTCGTCGTCGGCCTGGCGCTGATCCTGCTGATGGGCCGCAGCGGCGCGATCAACAGGCTGCTGGAGTACGCGTTCGGCTTCGAGGGCGGCCGCTGGATCTACGGCTTCCAGGGCGTCTGGTTCGCGCAAACCCTGTCGTTCACCCCGGTAGCCTATCTGGTGCTCGTCGGCGTGGTCCAGGGCATCAACCCGGCGCTCGAGGAAGCGGCGCAAACCCTGCGCGCCACGCCCGCGCGCGTGTTCCGGACCATCACCCTCCCGCTCGCGCTGCCCGGCATCGCCAACGCGTTCCTGATCGGCTTCATCGAAAGCCTGGCCGATTTCGGCAACCCGCTGCTGCTGGGCGGCGATTTCCAGGTGCTGGCCACCAGCATCTACTTCGCCATCGTCGGCGCGCGCCAGGACCGCGGCGTCGCCGCGGTCCTGGGCTTGATCCTGCTCGCCTTCATGATGATCGTCTTCGCGTTGCAGCGCTGGACGCTGGCCGACAAGAGCTTCGTCACCATCGCCGGCAAGGGCCAGGGCGGCGCGCCGCTGCCGCTGCCGCCGGCCGTGCGCTGGCTCTGCCAGGCCGTCGCCCTGCCTTGGGCGGCGCTGACCCTGGCGATCTACGGCATGATCCTGTTCGGCGGCTTCGTCGAGAACTGGGGCCTGAACCATGCCTTGACCTTGCGCCACTATGCCGGCGCCTTCGGCTTGTCGCTGGCGCCATCGGGCTTCCGGTTCGAAGGCCAGGCCTGGGAATCGCTGTTCACGACGCTGCGTCTGGCGCTGATCGCCGCGCCGCTGACGGCGGTGTTCGGATTGATGACCGCCTATCTGCTGTCGCGCCGGCACTTCACCGGGCGCGCGGCGTTCGAAATCGGCACGCTGACCGCGGCCGCCATACCCGGCACGGTGCTGGGCATCGCCTACATCCTTGCCTTCAACAACCCGCCGCTCGAGTTCGTGCAGACCGGCGCCATCGTGGTGATCAGCTTCGTCGTCCGCAACATGGGGCCGGGCGTGCGCGCCGGCATGGCCGCATTGGCGCAGATCGACCGCAGGCCTCGAGGAAGCATCGCAGACCCTGCGCGCCGGCTCCTTCGCGACCGTGCGGCGCGTCGTGCTGCCGCTGCTGCGTCCCGCGATCCTCGCCGGGGTCGTCTATGGCTTCGTGTCGGCGATGACGTCGATCTCGGCGGTGATCTTCCTGGTCAGCCCGGGCATCACCCTGTCCACGGTCTACATCGTCAACCTGGCCGAGTCCGGCACCTACGGCATGGCGATCGCCTATGCGTCCGTCCTCATCGTCCTGATGCTGGCCGCGATCCTGGGCATCCAGCTCCTGATCGGCGAGCGGCGCATTCGCCGGGCCGCCGCCGCCGTCCCGGCGGCGACGTGACGCGTCTCAGGGCCGGAGTGCTACCGGCTTGCCCGACTTCGCCGATTCCATCGCCGCGTAGGCGATCGCCAGCGCGCGGCGGCCGTCGTCGAGCGTGATGCTCGGCGGGCGCTTTGCTTCGACCGCGGCGATGAAATCCTCCAGCTCGTCGCGATAGGCCTGGGCGTAGCGCTGGATGAAGAAGTAATGCAGCGGGTCCTGGCGGATGCCCTGGGCGTCGTAGCGCTCCAGCGTCGTCGGCTGCTGGTTGCGCGAGACCAGCATGCCCTTCTCGCCGAACGCCTCGATCCGCTGGTCGTAGCCGTAGACCGCGCGGAAGCTGGAGTTGACATGCACCAGCGCGCCGCTGGCGAGCGTCAGGGTGACCATCGCCGTGTCGGGATCGCGGTGCGGATTGATCTTGTCGTCCAGCATGACCGAGACGCGGGCATAGACCTCCACGGGCTCCTGGTCCGTCAGCCAGCGCACCATGTCGAAGTCGTGGATCATCGTGTCGTAGAAGATGCCGTAGGGCATCGCCTTGACGTAGTCGGGCGGCGATATCTCGGGATCGCGGCTCGACAGCACGATCATCTCCGGACGGCCGATCTCGCCCTTCCTGATCGCATCAAACATCGCGCGGTGCGTCGGGTCGTAGCGCCGGTTGAAGCCGACGAAGAACGGCACGCCGGCTTCGCGCACCGCCCTGGCGCAGGCGTCCACCTTGGCGAGGTCGAGGTCGACCGGCTTCTCGCAGAAGATCGCCTTGCCCGCCCGCGCCACCGCCTCGATGATCGCGGCATGGGTGCGCGGCGGCGTGCAGATCACCACCGCGTCGATCTTCGTGTCCGCCAGCGCCTCGGCGAGCGAGGTCGTGACCGTCGCGCCATGCTTGCCGGCCACGCGCTCGCCGGCGGCGCGGTCGAGGTCGACCACGGTGCGCAGCCGCGCGCGCGGATGGGCGGCGATGTTGGCGGCGTGCACCGGGCCGATGAACCCGGCGCCGATCAGGCAGAATCCCATCGCCGCGCTCATGCCGCCACCGCGAAGCCGGCATCCTTCGCCAGCTTGCTGAGGTTGCGGCAGCCCATGGTCGCGTAGGTCAGGGGATGCGCCTTGGCCGGATCCTGCTCGGCCTCCACGACCAGCCAGCCGGCATAGCCTTGCCCGGCGAGATGCGACAGCACCGGCTTGAAGTCGATCGAGCCGTCGCCCGGCACGGTGAACACGCCGTCGACCACCGCGTCGAGAAAGCTCTGGTTCTTCTTGAGCGCCTGGTCCAGCACGGGGCGGCGCACGTCCTTGCAGTGGACGTGGACGATGCGCTTGGCGTGCCTGCGCGCCAGCGCCAGGGGATCGCCGCCGGCATAGGTGGCGTGGCCGGTATCGAGCAGAAGCCCCGCCGCCTCGCCGGTCGCGGCCATCAGCCGGTCGACCTCCTCGGCGGTCTGGACCGCCGTGCCCATGTGATGGTGGAACGCCAGCCTGACGCCGCGCCTGGCCATGTGCTCGGCCACCGCGGTGACGCGCTTGCCATAGTCCGCCCATTCCGCGTCGGCGATCGTCCGGCGCTTGCCGGCGGGCTGGGTGCGGTCGCCATGCGTGGCGCCCGAGCCCTCGGCGAAGACCATCACCTTGCACCCCATGCCGGCCATCAGGTCGAGATGGCCGGCGATGGCCGCGATCTCGGCCTCGGCGTCGCGCTCCAGCAGCTTGGCGCTGTACCAGCCCGAGATGAAGTCGAGCCCATGGCGCGCCAGCACGGGACGCAGCTCGGCCGTGGTCTTGGGGAACTTGCCGCCCATCTCGATGCCGGCATAGCCCGCTTGCTTTGTCTCCGCGAGGCAGACCTCGAGCGGCGTGTCGCCGCCCAGCGCCGGCATGTCGTCGTTGCTCCAGGTGATCGGATTGATGCCGATGCGTACGCTCATGTCGGACTCCGCGATCTTAAAGCAGGCCCAGCGCGCCGAGCTCCGCCCGGAGCGCGGCCGGCGAGGTGAAATGGATGCCGTGGATGCCCAGCGCGCCCGCGGCGCGCGCGTTGCCGGGATTGTCGTCGATGAACACCGAGTCCTCCGCGCGCAAACCGTAGCGGTCCAGCAGCAGGCGGAAGATGCGGGGATCGGGCTTGATCATGCCCTCGTTGCCCGAGACGAGGATGCCGGCGAAGTGCCCGAGAAAGGGGAAGCGGTCGCGCTGCGGCGGAAACGTCTCGGCCGACCAGTTGGACAAGGCGTAGAGCGGTGTGCCGCGCGTCTTGAGTTCGTCGAGCACCGCGACCGTGCCGTCGATCGCGCCGGTGATCATCTCGTCGAACCGCGCGCACCACGCGCGGATAAGCTTCGCCTTGTCGGGATGCTGGCGGATCAGCTCTTCCTCGGCCTCCTGGAAGCGCCGCCCGGCATCCTGGCGCTCGTTCCAGTCCGGCGAGCAGACCTCGGTCAGGAACATCTCCATCGCCGCCACGTCGCCGTTGAACAGCTTGCGGTAGAGGTAGCGCGGGTTCCAGTCGATCAGCACGCCCCCCAGGTCGAACACGACCACCGAACGCTTGGCCATGGCGGCGGGCCTAGTTCGCGGCGCGCCGGGGCGGGCGGTGGAAGGCCGCGCGCTCCAGCAGCGCCACGCTCTTCTCCACGCCCTCGAGCGCCGGCATCATCGGGTCCTCGTGCTCGATCGACAGCACGTCGTCGTAGCCGGCGCCGGCCAGCGCGGCGCAGAACGCGCTCCACCACGCCTCGCCGTGGCCATAGCCCAGCGTGATGTAGTTCCAGCTCCGCTGCTTCCACTGGTCGCCGGGCACCGTTTCGATCGTGCCATTAATCCCGCCGATCGCCGGATCGATCCGCGTGTCCTTGGCATGGACATGGTAGATCGCGTCGCCCAGCGCGCGCGTCGCCAGGATCGGGTCGGCGCCCATCCACATCAGGTGGCTGGGATCGAAATTCGCGCCCACCGTCTCGCCCACCGCGTCGCGCAGCTTCGCCAACGTGGCGACGGAATAGACGTTCTGGTAGCCGTGCAATTCCAGGCACAGTTTGCGGATGCCCAGGTTGTTGGCGTAGGCGACCAGGTCGCGCCAGTACGGGATCAGCACCTCGTCCCATTGCCAGCGCAGGATCTCGCGCACCTCCAGCGGCCATTCGGTGGTGATCCAGTTGGCGTGGCTGTCGCCCGGCGCGCCGGGGCAGCCCGACATCATCACCACGCGATCGACGCCCATCAGGCTCGCCAGCTTGATGGTGTCGCGCGTGACCTTGTCGTGCTTGCGTCCCTGCTCGCCCGGATGCACCGGGTTGCCCGAGCAGTTGAGCGCGCTGATGGCAAGTCCGTGGTCCGCCAGCCGCGCCTTGAACGCGCGCCGCGCTTTGTCGCTTTCCAGCATCTCGGCGAGATTCAAATGCGGCGCCGACGACCAGTTGCCGCAGCCGAACTCCAGCATGTCGAGCTCGAGCCGCGCCGAAGTCGCCAGCAGCTCGTCGAAGGAAAGGGCCGACAGGCTGTCGGTGATCATGCCGATTTTCATGGGTCGACCTAGTTCCTCCAAGGAGCGGACGGGCGGAAAGGCCTCTTACCCGCCGTCCCCCCGGGCCGCAATTGGAATCATCCAGCCGGGCAACATTTGACGACGCAGTGGGGCCATTTATAGCATGCCGGGCTGCCGACCGACGGCGGCCCGCAAAGCCGCGCGGGGCCTCGGGCAATTGCGATGGATGTCTTGTGGCGTTGGGTGGAGCCGCGATTGCGCCATGGCCCACCGTCCTCTAGCGGACCAATGTCCTGCTTGCACATTGGCGCGGGCGGATGTTCGAGTCGCAACGCGATAACGCTGCGTATGCCGGGGGCGACCACTTGGGGGCTTGTTACCAGCGAGAGCGGCGGCGATGCTTTACCGATTTCAGGTTCAGGGCCTGCAGGACTGGTTGATCGAGTTCGAATGCGGCGATCCTGGCCAGGTGATGGCCCGCGCGCGGAAGGCCGCGAGCTGGCGGGGCGTCGACATCAACGTCTATGGACCGGATGGATTCCTCGGCCGCGTCAAGGCCGGCCAGTCGCAGGCGCCGACGGCGCCGGAAGGCCGCCGCGGGCGGCGCCTATCGCCACCGAGCGCGGCGCAGGGGCGGGAGACGACCGGCGCCGGTCTGCGGCAATTGTCGATCGAGTTGCAGCGCGCGATGCTGGACCTGCGCAGAAGGCAAGCCGCGTTTCGTTCGGATCTTCAACCGCTCGAAGCGCAGCGAAGCAACAGCGACGTGGTTGCGGATATGCGCGCGAGTTGGGAGCTGCTGCGCGAACGGTTCGGACTCGCCGACCGCTAGGTCATGCGGCCTGCCCCCGCGGCCAGTTCCTGCCATGCCCGGCCGATGGAGCCCACGATCGCGTCGGGGGGCCGCCGGCTTTGCCAGTACCGTGCGGCCGGTCCGAGCGTAAGGCTTAATCGGCACGCCCTGTTTGACGATTGTACGATCTGGTACAATACTATTCCCTGACCGCGCGCAACCTTTGACTCAATTCGTACATTGGTACTGCGGCGGAGAGCAACCTTCAGCCCAGGGGGCCTTACGGTGCGCTGTTTCTTTCATGTCGTCAGCGGGTCGCATCGGATCGCGGAGCTGGAGGGAGCCGAGTTTGCGCATCCGGCCGCCGCCATCCACCTGCTTGCCCAGATCCGCTCGGCCGCGTCGAAGGCGAACGCTGCCTGCGGGGAGATCAAGCGACAGCTGGCGATGCTGCCCTGATCCGATGGGAGACATCGTGGCAGACCCGACGAGGATGGAGCAAGCGCGGAGCCCGAACCGCCTGCTCGCCCGCCTCTCCGAGGAGGATTTCGAGATCCTCTCCGCCCATCTCGAGCCGGTCGACCTGCCCGTTCGTCGCCCGCTGGAGACGCGCAACCGCAAGATCGACTACGTGTATTTCATCGAGTCCGGCGTGGCGTCGATCGTCGCCACGAACGCCACCGACAGCATCGAGGTAGGCATCGTCGGCTACGAGGGCATGTCCGGTTTCGCGCTTCTCCTGGAAGCCGGGAGGGCCCGGCACGACGTTTTCATGCAGGTGGCGGGCGGGGGACAGCGGCTCGAAGCGTCCACGTTCGTCGCGTGCCTGGAGGCGAGCCGATCGCTGCACCGGGCGCTCCTGCCGTTTGTCCACGAGCTGTTCATGCAAGTCGCATCGACGTGCGTCGCCAATGGAAGAAACACGATCGAGGAGCGTCTAGCGCGCTGGCTGCTCATGGTATGCGACCGGGCGCGGTCGGATCACGTCAAGCTGACCCACGAATTCCTGTCGGCCATGCTCGGCGTAAGGCGCCCGGGCGTCACCGTCACGCTTGACCGCCTTCGCGGCCATGGGCTGCTGCGATTGGAGCGCGGCGATATTCACATCCTCGATCGCGAAGGGCTGGAACGCATCGCCGGCGTCGCCTACAGGACCGTGGCGATGATCGACGGCGCGGATTTGCATGGCGCCGAACCTGGCTGGCAGCACGGTCCGGAAAGCAAGCTGCAATTGCGGGCACTGTGACGCAAGCCGCAGCCAGGACCGGCACGGCGGAAGCGTAAATTGTCGTCATAGGCCTTCGGATTGATCCGAGGGCGCGCGATATATTCATTGGAATATAACGATTGACGGGCCGGATTCCCGCGGCGACACTGACGGTTCCGTCCCCACGCCAAAAAGGCATGTCCATGATAAAGCCAGCCATTTTCGCTGCCGCAATGGCCGCGATCCTCGCCTTGCCTGCCAATGCCCAGGAGCCGCTGCGCCTGTTCGGCGCCGGTTCGCTGCGCGAGGCGATGACGGAGATCGCCGGCGCCTACGCCCAGGCAAACGGCCGGCCGGTGACCACGGCCTTCGGCTTTTCCGGCCTGATGCGCGAGCGCATAGAGCGCGGCGAGGAAGCGGATGTCTTTGCGTCGGCCGATATGGGCCACCCGCAACGCCTGCTCCGCGACGGCCGCGCCACCCGCGTTGTGCTCTTCACCCGCAATACGCTGTGCCTCGTGGCTCCCGCCGGCACGGGGCTGAAGGAGGACACGCTGGTCGACCGGCTGCTCGACGCATC
Organism: Alphaproteobacteria bacterium; assembly: GCA_020851015.1. The sequence goes on from JADZDN010000184.1 coordinate 14,695, forward strand.
GCTGCCGTTGGGCGTGTTTCCCGCGGTCCAAGACCCGGTCGGCGACTATACGCTGGAACTCTTCCAGCGCCTCGACGCGATCCGCCCGGGCGCCAACGCGGCGTTGCGCGGACGGGCGATCGTGATCTCCGAAAGCGTGCTCGGCCGCCCGCTCGCGTCCGGAGAGGACCTTGCCTCGGCGCTGCTCAAGGACGGGCGCATGAAACTCCACGTCAGCTACTGCACGACCGCTCGCCGCCTCGCGGCGCAGGTGCCGGGGCTCGAGATCACCGGCCTGCCCGACCAGCTCCGCGTCGGTCCCGCCTACGGTCTGGCGGTCCTCAAAGGCGCCCGGGCCGGGGCGGAGGACCTGGCTCTGTTCGTCCTCGGCGAGCAAGGCCAGCAGGTGCTAGCCAAGTATGGCTTCACCCCGGTCACCTTGCCCTGACCCGAAGGTCGAACTCCATGGTCCGCGTCATGGATCGACCCATTCGGCTACAGATGATCCGCGCGGCCAGGATCGAGAGCGCAAGGAGTCCTGGCGACCCCGGCAGGACTTGAACCTGCAACCACCGGCTTAGAAGGCCGGTGCTCTATCCAGTTGAGCTACGGGGCCGTCATTGTAGTTATTAGTGCGTCCAGGGTCTCAGGCGGCCGAAGCGGAAATTGTCGGCATAGGCCTTCGGCTTGATCCGGCGTTCCTGGGGCTCCTCCAGCACGAACTGCAGCCCATGCTTGCGCGCGTAGGCGATCGCCTCGTCCTTGGTTTCGAAGCGCAGCCGCACCTGGGCCAGCGTGTCGTCCGAGGCCGTCCACCCCATCAGCGGCTCGGGCCGCCGCGCGCCCGGTTCGAACTCCAGCAACCACTCCTGGGTCAAGCCGCGGCCGGACTGCATCGCCGTCTTGGCCGGCCGGTAGATCCTGACGGTCATCGCCCCAATGTCCCGGACTGTTTCGCTCGATCCCGATGGTCGGGGCGGCGGGATTTGAACCCACGACCCTCTGCTCCCAAAGCAGATGCGCTACCAGACTGCGCCACGCCCCGCCAAACGGACCTGGGTTCGGATATCATAGCGGGGACATCCTGTACAAGATATGCGCCGCGTGGAAAGGAACCTCCTGCATGTCCAACCGAACCCTGGCGATGACCGACGCCATCCACGCATTCCTGGTGGATGCGACGCTGCGGGAGGCGCCGATCCAGGCCGAGCTGCGCCGCGAGACGGCGGCCTTGCCGATGGCGGGCATGCAGATCGCGCCCGAGCAAGGGCAGTTCATGGCCTTCCTGGTCGAACTCCTCGGCGTCCGGCGCTACCTGGAGATCGGCACCTTCACCGGCTACAGCGCGTTGGCCGTGGCCCTCGCCCTGCCGGTGGAGGGCCGCGCGACCTGCCTGGACCGCAGCGACGAGTGGACCCAGGTGGCGCGGCGCTACTGGCAGCGCGCGGGCGTCGCCGATCGGATCGACCTCCGACTCGGGGCAGGCCGCGACACCCTGGATGCCCTGCTCGCGGCGGGCGACAGCGACCGGTTCGACATGGCCTTCATCGACGCCGACAAGGTGAACTACGACGCCTACTACGAGCGCTGCCTCAAGCTGGTGCGGCCGGGCGGCCTGATCGCGCTGGACAACATGCTGTGGGGCGGCGACGTGGCGAATGCCGCGAAGAACGACGAGGACACCGTCGCGATCCGTTCGCTCAACCGCAAGATCCGCAACGACCGGCGCGTCACGTGCAGCCTGGTGCCGATCGGCGACGGCATGATGCTCTGCCGCCGCCGCGCGGCGGCAACCGCTTAGGCGCCCTTGCCGGCCAGACGGGCGCGCCAAAGCTCCCAGCCCTCGCCGGTCGCCATCAGGCAGGATCGCCCGTTGGGATAGGTCAGCACCAGGGTCCAGGTGCCCTGCTCGGAGGTGATCAGTTCGACCACCGATCCCTGGCCCGTCATGCCGAAGCCGGTGGGGGTTTCCTGGTACTTGTCCTTCAGCTGCGCCAGCAGATCGCTTCGATCGCCGCACGCCGGCCGCTGCTGCGCCTCGGCCGGCATCGCCAGCAGAGCAAGCGCCAGTCCCAGGGCCGGGACCATACGGAACGCCATGTCGATCTCCATTCTGGAGCCTACTTGGCCCAATTCCCTGCCTGCGCATCATCGACGCGCCGCGTTAAGCATTGCCTAAAGCACGCAACGATTCTTCGTTGAGGATTCGTGAATCGAACGGAGCCGGGCGGAAAGATTCCGAAGAAACGGCGTCTATTTCGCGATCTCGGCGTGGCGGACCCGGTCGCCGGGTTTCAGCTTCAGCCGCGCGACCGTGCCGCCGTTCAGCTCCAGCACCGCGCGCACCGGCCCCGCCGAGGGAATGGTCTCGGTCGATCCCGGCACGGCGCGCTCGCGGATGTTCACCACCTTGCCGTCGGCGCCGATGAACAGCATGTCGAGCGGCAGGATGGTCTGGTACATCCACATCGACACGGGCTGCGGCGGATCGTAGAGGAACAGCATCCCCGCATCGGCCGCCATCTTGGTGCGGAACATCAGCCCCTGCTGCGACTGTTCGGGCGTGCGGGCGATCTCGATGGCGAAACGGTGGCTCTTGCCGTCGCTCTCGATGCTGAGCTCCGATTTCTCGAAGGTGACGACGGCGGCGGCCGGCGCGGCAAGCGCGACGCTGGCGGCCAAGGCGATGAAAGCGCGGCGGTTCATGGCGTAGATTTTATGGCGCGCGCGGCCGCGGGGCAATTCGTTCACGCCAGCAGCGCCGCGGCGACCGCCTAACGCACCTCGTCGCGGACCGGGCCGGGGCGCGGCGGATCGGCGAGGCTGGTGAACCAGCGTGCCGGCGGGTTGCGCCCCTCGCTGCGCGACCAGGTCAGCCCGCGCAGGATCGCCTCGGCGGCCGGCGGGATGGCGTCATCGGGAATATCGCAGTCGTTCAAGATCGCCCAGACGCCGGCCCAGCAGCGCGCGACCGACCAGGGGTTGTAGCCTCCGCCGCCCAGCACCAGCAGGCGCGGCGCGATCGGCCTCAGACGCTCGACCGCGTACCAAATCGCCCGATTGGACAGGCCGAGCTTGCTCAACGGATCGTCCTGCAACGCATCGGCGCCGCATTGCAGCACCAGCGCCTGCGGCCCGGGCGCGGCGGCCAGCGGAACCAGCGCTTGGTCGACGACGAACGCCATCTCGCTGTCGTTGAATCCCGGCGGCACGGGAATGTTTCGGGCGTTGCCGCCGCCGCGGTCGGCCGTTCCGCCGGTGAAGGGCCAGCGTCCTTCTTCGTGGACCGAGATCACCCGCACGCGCGGTTCGTCGGCGAAGGCGTCCTGCACGCCGTCGCCGTGGTGCGCGTCGATGTCGACATAGCTGACCGGCGCGATGCCCTGGTCGAGCAACGCCAGGATGCCGAGCACCGGGTCGTTGAAAAAGCAGAAGCCGCTGGCGCGGTCGCGACGGCCGTGATGGGTCCCGCCCGCCGGGCTGTAGACGACGCCGCCCTCGCGCAGCAGCCCGGCGGCACGGATCGACGCCCCGCACGCGGTCGCCGGCCGGCGGAACATCGCCGGGTAGATCGGATTCTCCAGCTTGCCCAGGTTATAGCGCGCGCGCACCTCCGGCGATGCCGTCTGGCTGCGCTCTACGTCCATCAGCGCAGCGACGTACGCGGGGTCGTGGAAGCGGGCGAGTTGCTCGGAGGTAGCGTGCGGGCTGTCCACGTAATTGGCGTCGTCGAGCCAACCCAGGGCACGGCACAGGTCGATGACCGTCGAGACGCGGGGAATGGCGAGCGGATGGTTGCGGCCGAAACCGAAGTGCCGATAGATCTCGCTGCCGATGAACAACGGCCGGGACATGGCGGCGCAGGATAGCGCAAGGCGCGCCCCTCCCCTAACCGCAAGCGCCCGGTGGAGCTTGCCACCGGGCGCCTTGATCGGACAGCTAGTCGCGGCCTACTGGACCTGGGAAACCTGCTCCTTCCATTCCGGCATCGCCTTCAGCTCGTCGGAGCTGTACGAGACCTTGAAGACGCCCTTGGACTGATCCCAGGCGAATTCCTCCATCGGCAACGCGACGAGATGGGCGCCGATCCCCAGCACACCGCCTTCCGCGACCACGAACTTGGTGATCTGCTTGGTGCCCGGCTGCAACAGCAGCGTCGACACGGTGCCGATCTTCTTGTCGTCCGGTCCATAGACCGTGGAGCCGATGATCTTCGACACGTCCTCGCGCGCAAGCGGGCTGACCGCCGGCGGCAACGGCTTTGGCGCCGCCGTGCTCGGCGTGGTCGCCGCCGCCGGCGGGCTGGTCGGGCCGGCCGCGGGCGGGGTCGTCTGCGCCCTGGCGGCGCCGGTCAGGAGCAGCGCCACGGCCGTCGTGGCGGTGAACCTGCGGATATAGGTACCTGCAGTCATGGCAATGCCTCCTTTGCTGGCTGGCCATGCAGGCCAGAACGCCTCCTTTTCCGGCCGGTTCCGCCGGCCGGGCCGATTGCAACCTTGCGGCAAGGCCCGCGTTGTTTCATATTCCCCTCGTCACTGGGGGGAGCCGGCGTTCCGGCTGAGAGGTCCCAAGCGGCGCCAGGGCGCCCAGGGGGACGACCCCAGAACCTGATGCGGTTCGTACCGCCGTAGGGACTGGTGAGAGATGGTCGTCCGCGCCGAAGCGCCGCATTCTCCCGACATCGTGATCCGCTCCGCCCGCCTGAGCTACGGCGGCGCCGTGCTGTTCGACCAGCTCGACGCGCGCTTCGCGGGCGGGCGCTGCACCTGCCTGCTCGGCCCCAGCGGGGTCGGCAAGTCGAGCCTTCTGCGGCTGATCGCGGGCTTGGCCCCGACCGGGGCAGGCGGCGATGTGCTCGGCAGCGACGGCATGCCGGTCGCAGGTCGCGTCGCCTGGATGGGCCAGACCGAGCCGCTGATGCCCTGGCTCAGCGCGCGCGGCAATGTCGCGATCGGCGCGCGGCTGCGCGGCGAGACTCCCCATGCCGACGCGCTGCGACGCGCGGATGCGATGCTCGCGCGGGTCGGCCTCGCCGGCCGCGAGCGCGACCGCCCCGCCGCGCTGTCCGGCGGCATGCGCCAGCGCGTGGCCCTGGCCCGCACGCTGTTCGAGGGCCGCCCCATCGTGCTGATGGACGAGCCCTTCTCCGCCCTCGACGCGATCACCCGCCTGGCATTGCAGGAGGAGGCCGCGCGGCTGCTCGCGCGGCGGACGGTCGTGCTCGTCACCCACGACCCGCTGGAGGCGCTGCGGATCGGCCATGCCGTCCACGTGATGGCCGGGCGGCCCGCGGCGCTTGGTCCGGCGATCGTCCCGCCGGGCGCGCCGCCGCGCGCGCTCGACGACCCGCAGGTGCTGGCGTTGCAGGGCGAGTTGTTGCGTCACCTGACAGAGGCGCGCGACGCCGCATGATCGCGTTGCGCGCCATCGTCACCTTCGCCGGGCTGATCGTGCTCTGGCAGGGCCTCGTCATGCTGACCGGCATGCCGCACTACCTGCTGCCGGCGCCCAGCCGCGTCGCCCAGACCCTGTGGGCGCGCGCCGACATCCTGTGGGAGCACGCCCGGATCACCGTCTTGGAGATCGCGCTCGGCCTCGTGCTGGGCGTGCTCAGCGGCGCGTTCTGCGCGCTCGTGCTGATGGCGTCGCGCCTGGCGCGGCGCTGGCTGCTGCCGGTGCTGATCGCCAGCCAGGCGATCCCGACCTTCGCGATCGCGCCGCTGCTGGTGCTGTGGTTCGGCTACGGGCTTCTGTCCAAGGTCGTGATGTCGATCATCGTAATCTTCTTCTCGGTCGCCTCCGCCTTCTACGACGGAATGCGCCGCACCGAGCCGGGCTGGCTCGACCTCGCGCGCACCATGTCGGCCTCGCCCTGGCGAACGCTGTGGCTGGTGCGCGTGCCGGCCGCCCTGCCCTCGCTCGCGACGGGCATCCGCGTCGCCGCGGTGTTCGCGCCGATCGGCGCGATCATCGGCGAGTGGGTCGGCGCCAGCCGCGGCCTCGGCTACCTGATGCTGCAGTCCAACGCCCGCATGCAGATCGACATGCTGTTCGCCGCCCTGTTGGTGCTGGCGGTGTTCGGCGTGGCGCTCTATGCGACCCTCGACGCCGTGCTGCGGCGACTGATTTCCTGGGCGCCCGACGCGGTGCCCGACGACGACTGACCGATGAAAGGAGCCCCGCCATGATACGCCTGCTGCTGGCGCTCGCCATGATCGCCCTGGCCACGCGCGCCGATGCCGCCGACAAGATGACCATCATCCTCGACTGGTTCGTCAACCCCGACCACGCGCCGATCATCGTCGCGGCCGAGAAGGGCTATTTCGCCGAGGCCGGGCTCGACCTCGAGATCGTGCCGCCGGCCGATCCCAGCGACCCGCCCAAGCTGGTTGCCGCCGGCAGGGCCGAGCTTGCGGTCAGCTACCAGCCGACGCACCAGATCCAGGTGGCCGAGGGCCTGCCGCTGGTGCGGATCGCCACGTTGATCTCGACTCCGCTCAACAGCGTGGTCGTGCTGGCCGACGGGCCGATCAAGTCGATCAAGGACCTGAAGGGCCGGAAGGTCGGCTTCTCGGTCGCCGGCACCGAGGAGGCCGTGCTCGGCACGATCCTGGAAAAGCACGGATTGACCTTGAAGGACGTCGAGATGGTCAACGTCAACTTCGCGCTGACCCCCGCGCTGCTGACCGGCCGGGTGGCCGCCGTCACCGGCGCCTATCGCAACTTCGAGCTGAACCAGCTCGCGATCGAGGGCAAGCCCGGGCGCGCCTTCCATGTCGAGGAGGAAGGCGTGCCGGTCTACGACGAGCTGATCGTCGTCGCCAACAAGGACAAGCTGGCCGACCCGCGCCTGAAGCGCTTCGTGACGGCGCTGGAGCGCGGCGTGATGTTCCTGACCAACAATCCGGACGAGAGCTGGAAGCTGTTCGTCGCGCGCCACAAGGACCTGGACGACGAGCTCAACAAGCGCGCGTGGCGCGACACGCTCCCCCGCTTCGACAAGCGCCCCGCCGCGATGGACAACGGGCGCTACCAGCGCTTCGCCAAGTTCCTGCAGGACAAGGGCCTGGTGAAGGCGATGCCGCCGGTAGCGAGCTACGCGGTGGAGTTGCCGTAAGGGACCGCCACTGCCCAGGCCACCCCATCCATCGGAATGTATCGCGTATCGTGAACGCTACAAAAAAGTATTGCGTGGATCACGAAGTTCTGGTATTGTTCTTTCTCGCATAGTCGACCTTATTAACGGTTCCACGCCTGGAGATTGCTTTGACTGAGTTTTTTGAGATCGGCGGCCGCGCGCCGCGCAACGATAGGGATCGTGCGGACAGGATTGCGGCTTATCTGGAAGCCAACCCCAGCGATCTGGGTGCCATGCCGCCATCCAGCCCGGCCCGCCCCGGCTTTATCCCGCGCATCCTGTCGGTGGCCGGACGCGCCGCGGCGGACGAAGGCATCGTCGGCCCGCTGTACCAGCAATTCCTGCGCGGCCACGGCTACGACCCGGACGTGCTGTCACGCCGCGTGCCGGAGCGGTTCACCGCCTCGCCCTATCTCGCCGAGGAATACCGCCGGCAGACGGAGGATCGGGCGTGATGCCGCTGCCCGGCGGGCAGTTGGCGCGCCGCCCGATCGACGCGATGGAGCCGCGGAGCGCGAACGCTATGCGTCGGACTGGGAGACGATGGACGCCCCGCGCCAGGCCGCCATCCGCGCGATGTCCGACCCGGCCAAGGCGCGCTATGCCGACTGGCGCGAAGGCTTTGAGCGTCACACCGATGTCCCGCCGGCCCAGACCGCCGCCGAGCGCGCCGCCGACCTGCTGGGCTCGATCCTCGCCGCCGCCGCCACGCCCGAGGGCTTCATCGGGTTCGTGCCCGCCTCCGTCAACACGCTCGCCGGCATCAGAGACGCGCCTTCCCTGGCGCGCGAACTCGCGAATGCGGTTAACGCGGTCGTACAATCGTTCCGCAATCGCCTGGGTCGCAATCCGACGCCAAGTGAACTCCGCGCCGCGATGCCGAATTTCTCGCAGCGGACGGCGCAGCCCTATTTCGGCGACGAAGGCCCGTTGGCGGGAAAGTCGATCTTTGAGACGGCGGAACGGTTGCGTACTGGTGAGATTGGCCCATCGCAGCTGCCGCTAAAAGTGATCACGCGTGACGGTCGCGAGATTTCGATGAATAATCGTTCTCTTGTCGCACTCCGCCAGGCGGGCATTGATCCCTCGCGATTCACGCTGGAAGACTTAACCGGTATCCTGCAGTCGGAGAAGGATCTGACTGGCCGGCTCTTGCGAAATCGCCTAGGGCCGACGGGGACGGATACAATTAAGATCCAAGGCGCCGGTCCGGATGCGAGCGTTTGGAAGCCATGAGCGAATCCGCAAACATCGTCCTTTGGCAATTGCCAACTCCTTCGACGTCATTTTGGCGAGGACCTTGGATCGAGGCAAATCGTTCGGCCGTTCGCCTCTATCTTCCATACGAAACCGATGGGGGTTGGTATGATTGGGGGATGCTGGCATTTCTCGGCGTTTTTCGGCTCAATTTTGCTCACGCATTTGCGTCGAGCGATCATCGCGAAGCATACGACCGATTGATTGAGGTGAAGGAGTCCGCATGGGCATGTCAAACGTTGGCGGAAGTCACGACACAGGTTCCATCGCTCAAGAGGCTTCATCACTATCGCTTCCACATGGATGACGTCGGTTGTTACGATATTGTCGCCGAGGAATGGTCTTTTTCGCCACATGTCGAGACGCCGCCGGCCAATAGCCTCGTATTCGGACCGATGCTTGAGCCGCCAAGACCTTCCACATAGTTTGGCGATGTCTTTGCATTGGCCGCGCTGTTCTGCCCGGCACGCAATCAACGCGCCGCCCGATCGACGCGACGGAGCCAGCGGAGCGCCGGCGCTACGCCTCGGACTGGGAAGCGATGGACAGCCGCCGCCAAGCCGCAATCCGCGCGATGTCCGCCTCCGCCAGGGCGCGCTATGCCGACTGGCGAGAAGGCTTTGAACGTCACACCGATGTCTCGCCGGCCCAGACCGCCGGCGAGCGCGCCGCCGACCTGCTCGGTTCGATCCTGGCAGCATCGGCGACGCCCGAGGGCTTCATCGGCTACGTGCCCAAGTCCGTGAACGCACTCGCCGGCGTCACGAAGTCGCCCAAGCTCGCGCAGGAACTGGTCGATGTTGTTAACTTCACCGTCCAATCCGTGCGCAATAGGTTGGGACGGAATGCAAGGCCTGATGAGATAGAGGCAGCACTAAAGAACAGCCCCATCTATCGCGTGTGGGGAGATGATGCCCGACCATGGGGCCGTTCATGGACAACAGCCGATCCGAAATCGGTTCCAGACTATCGTGACTTGGCTGGCTTACCAGATCAGAACACAGGTCGGTTCCTGAGTTCGGGAACGCTACGCGATACTCGCGGAATTGGCCGAAGGAACGCAGAATCGTTGCACGGCAACCGTGGAGGCCTTGACGAAGTGCTCATTCCAGATGCCGAGTCCAAGATTGATCTTCGAAGTGTCGAGGGCCTTAACCCAGAGTTTTGATGCCGAGCGAAATCACCAAACCCGACTTTTACCTAGCGTCCAGCGAGGGGTATGATATGGATGCGCCGCGCGCATGCTGGCGTATTCGTCGGCTATCAACCAAAAGCCGCGACGACTTGCTGCTGGTCCGGATCGAACCGCCGCTGGTCGGCCAGAAATATGGTCTAGGCGGCGAAGATATCCATGAAGTGATCGTCGCGACGCGACATCAAGGCGCGTCCTTATTCCCGATTTCCGAGTGGCCTCTTTATGTGCACGTCGCACGATTGAAAGTAGCGGTACCCGAAAACCGCGATCGATTGGAGCCAGATGAGTTCGATTCAATCGCATGGGCCGAACTATATCCCACGCGGGAGGACGCCCGTTTGAAGCGGTGACAATGATCGCCGCAGGGCGCGCCGCGGCGGACGAAGGCATCGTCGGCCCGCTTTACCAGCAATTCCTGCGCGGCCACGGCTATGACCCGGACGTGCTGTCACGCCGCGTGCCGGAGCGGTTCACCGCCTCGCCCTACCTGGCGGAGGACTACCGGCGGCAAACGGAGGATCGCGGCGTGATGCCGCTGCCCGGCGGGCAGTTGGCGCGACGGCCGATCGACGCGATGGAGCCGGCGGAGCGCCAACGCTACGCCTCGGACTGGGAGGCGATGGACGCCCCGCGCCAGGCCGCCATCCGCGCGATGTCCGACCCGGCCAAGGCGCGCTATGCCGACTGGGGAAAGAAGGAAGGTCCATTTACTGCTGGCACGCCTTGGGAGCAATTCGAGAAATGGCGTGACATATGAATTGCGAACTGGCCCAACGGTGGATGGTTCGAATGCGCACGACCCTGTCACACGCCTTCGCGAATCTTGTCCGCGGCGCGTCGATCGCGGCAATGCTCGTTCTGCCGCCGATCGGGAGCGCGGAAGCGAGGGCGCGTCTGACTCTCGATTCCGTCGATGGCCATGCGACGATCGCGTTGTCCTGCGACGCTTCGAAGAAACTTGAACTTGTCGCGGCCGGCCGCGTTCGTGGGCCGATCGTCAGGCCCGCCGATCCGGCGATCGCGCCGAAGCGGGCCATGGTGCAATACACATTTGATGGCGAGACGCCGATCGTGGAACAATGGCTGCCGCGTCACGAAGGATCGACGCCAGCCGACGCTGCGCAGTTGCGGGCGTTCACGCGGCGGCTTTTCCTTGGTCACGTTCTGCATCTCAGCCTCGATGGATTGGCGCGCCCTTCGAGTTCCAGCTCGACGGACATGCCACGCGCCTGATGGACTTCGCGCGAACCTGCGCCGCGCTTCCATGACGGCGACGGGCACGCGCCGCGTGCCGGAGCGGTTCACCGCCTCGCCCTACCTGGCGGAGGACTCCCGCCGGCAGACGGAGGATCGCGGCGTGATGCCGCTGCCCGGCGGGCAGTTGGCGCGCCGCCCGATCGACGCGATGGAGCCGGCGGAGCGCCAGCGCTACGCCTGGGACCGGCAATCGATGGACCGTCCTGATCAGCGCGCTTTGGTGTTATAGTTCTCCAGTTAAGCTAACGCCCCTGACCGGAGCGGCGCATGCACGGCTTCGAGGCGGCCGAACTGGCCCGCATCCAGTTCGCCTTCACCGTGTCGTTCCACATCCTGTTCCCGGCCTTCACGATCGGGCTGGCGAGCTACCTTGCCGTGCTGGAGGGTCTCTACCTGTGGACCGGGCGCGCGGAGTTCCGTCGCCTGTTCCGCTTCTGGGCCGCGATCTTCGCCGTGACCTTCGGCATGGGCGTCGTGTCGGGCGTGGTGATGAGCTACCAGTTCGGCACCAACTGGAGCCGGTTCGCCGATGCGACCGGCGACATCCTGGGTCCGCTGCTCGGCTACGAGGTGCTGACCGCTTTCTTCCGCGAGGCCGGGGTCCTGGGCGTCATGCTGTTCGGCTGGGACCGCGTGGGACGCGGCCTGCATTTCTTCGCCACCTGCATGGTGGCGCTGGGCACGCTGATCTCGAGCTTCTGGATTCTCGCTGCCAATAGCTGGATGCACACGCCCGCGGGCTACGCGATGCGCGCCGGGCGGTTCGTGCCGGCGGACTGGTTCGCCGTCATCTTCAACCCGTCCTTCCCCTACCGCCTCGCGCACATGGTGCTGGCGGCCTACCTGACGACGGCCTTCGTCGTCGGCGCCACCGGCGCCTCGCACCTGCTGCGCGATCCCTACAACCAGCCGGCCCGCGTCATGTTCTCGATGGCGATGTGGATGGCGGCGCTGGTGGCGCCGATCCAACTCGTCGCCGGCGACCTGCACGGGCTCAACACGCTGGAGCACCAGCCGGCCAAGATCGCGGCGATGGAAGGGCATTGGAATACCGAGCGGGGCATGCCGCTCTACCTGTTCGGCTGGCCCGACATGGCGCGCGAGGAGACGCGATGGGTGCTCGCCATCCCGCATGCCGGCGCGCTGATCCTCACCCATGACTGGAACGGCGAAGTGAAGGGCCTGAAGGACTGGCCGGCCGACCAGCGCCCGCATTCGACCACGCTGTTCTGGTCGTTCCGGGTGATGGTGGGGCTGGGGACGTTGATGATCCTCGTCGGTCTCGTTTCGCTGTGGCTGCGGCGCCGCCGCGAGCTCTACCACGCGCGCTGGTTCCTGCGCGGCTGCGTGGCGATGGGCCCGGCGGGGTTCGTGGCGCTGATCGCCGGTTGGGTCACGACCGAGATGGGACGCCAGCCCTGGCTGGTCTACGGGCAGATGCGCACGCTCGACGGCCTGTCGCCGGTGCTGCCCGGCAACGTGGCGCTGTCGCTGGCCCTGTTCGTCGCGGTCTACTGCGCGGTGTTCGGCGCGGGCGTCTTCTACCTGCTGCGGCTGATGGCGGCCGGGCCGGATCATGTAGCGCCCCCGGCAACGCCCCAAGGCGAGGCCGCCGGCATGCGCCCGCTGGCCGCCGCGCCCGCGGAGCCCGCGCCATGAGCAGCGTGCCCTTCGACCTCGCGACCGTCTGGGCCGTCATCATCGCGTTCGGCGTGCTGATGTATGTCGTCATGGACGGCTTCGACCTGGGCGTCGGCATGCTGTTCCCGCTGTTCAAGGAACGCGCGGACCGCGATGCGATGATGAATTCCGTCGCCCCGGTTTGGGACGGCAACGAGACCTGGCTCGTGCTGGGCGGCGTGGGACTGTTCGCCGCCTTTCCGCTCGCCTACGCGGTGATCCTGCCCGCGCTCTACCTGCCGCTGACCGTGATGCTGATCGCGCTGGTTTTCCGCGGCGTGGCGTTCGAGTTCCGCTTCAAGTCCCGCCGCCGCCGATGGCTGTGGGACGCCGCCTTCGCCGGCGGATCGGCCGTCGCCGCCCTGGGCCAGGGCATTGCGCTGGGCGCCTTCATCCAGGGCATCAAGGTGGCCGGCCGCGGCTTCGCCGGCGGAGCGTTCGACTGGCTGACGCCGTTCAGCCTGATAACCGGCGTCGGACTGGCAGCGGGTTACGTCATGCTGGGCTGCGGCTGGCTGATCTTGAAGACCGAGGGGCCGCTGCAGCAGCGCTGCTTCGCCTTGATGACCCCGCTCGGCCTGGTCGTGCTCGGCTTCGTCGCGGCGGTCAGCCTGTGGACGCCTTTCCTGTCGCCCGCCATCGCGGATCGCTGGTTCGCCTGGCCGAACCTCGCCTACCTGACGCCGGTGCCGCTGCTGGTGGCGATCGTCGGCCTGGCGCTGTGGCGCGCGCTGCGCCGGCGGCGCCAAGCCCTGCCGTTCCTGCTGACGCTCTGCCTGTTCGTCCTGTCCTATCTCGGCCTCGGCATCAGCCTGTGGCCGCACGCGGTCCCGCCCGCGGTCACGATCTGGCAGGCCGCATCCTCGCCCGAGGCCCAGCGCTTCCTGCTCGTCGGCGTCCTGGTGCTGATCCCGGTGATCCTGGGCTACACCGGCTACGCCTACTGGGTCTTCCGCGGCAAGGTGACGGGCGCCGGCTATCATTCATGACGGCGGGAATGCGGGACCGCCGGCGCCGCCTTGCCTGGTTCGCGGCGCTTTGGGCCGCCGGCGTGGCGGCGACAGGCATGCTTGCCTATCTCGCGCGCGCGCTTATCCGCTGGTAGGCTTGTGATAGGATTAAGTTTCATTACGAAAGGCCCGGGGTGCCTCGGATGCGCGTCGAACTGAACTACGGCAAGGGGATGCTGCCGGTCGAGCTGCCGGACGGGCTGGACGTGCAGGTGATCCGCAAGCCCGCCATGCCCGTGCTGCCCGATCCCAAGGCGGCCACCGCCGCGGCGCTCGCCAAGCCGATCGGCGCGCCGCCGCTGCGCGAACTGGCGCGGGGTCGCGAGAACTGCTGCATCCTGATCTGCGACATCACGCGGCCGGTGCCGAACGGCACGATCCTGCCCGTGCTGATCCGAGAGCTGATCGCCGCCGGCATGCACGCGGCCAACATCCAGGTCGTGGTGGCGACCGGCCTGCATCGCCCCAACGAGGGCGCCGAGCTGGCCGAGCTGATCGGCGATCCCTGGGTGCTGCGGACGGTCAGGGTCGAGAACCATTTCGCGCGCAACGACGCCGACCATGTCGACCTGGGCACGACGAAGCGCGGCACGCGCGTGAAGCTGGACCGCCGGCTGGTCGCGGCCGATTTGCGCATCGCCACCGGCCTGGTCGAGCCGCATTTTATGGCCGGCTGGTCCGGCGGGCGCAAGGTGATCGTGCCGGGCGTCGCCCATGCCGAGACCATCACCCGCCTGCACAGCGCCGCCTTCATGGAGCACCCGAACGCGGCCAATTGCGTGCTGGAAGGCAATCCGCTGCACGAGGAGCAGATCGAGATCATGGGCATGCTGGGCAGCGCCTTCGCCGTCAACACGGTGATCGACGATCACCGGCGCATGTCCCATGTCAATTTCGGCGAGATCGTCGCCAGCCACGCCGACGCCGTCGCCCATGTCCGGCGCTACGCCGAGGTGCCAGTCCGCCGGCGCTTCGCGACCGTGGTGACCAGCGCGGCCGGCTATCCGCTCGACAAGACCTACTACCAGACGGTCAAGGGCATGGTGGCGCCTGTCGACATCCTGGCGCCGGGCGGCGACCTGATCGTGGCCTCCGCCTGCTCCGAGGGCATGGGCAGCCGCGAATATGTCGAGGCCCAGCGCCGCCTGCTGGCCCAGGGCAATGCCGGCTTCCTCGACGGCATCAAGGCCAAGACACGGGCCGAGATCGACGAATGGCAGACCGAGATGCAGCTGAAGGCCGCGCGGGCGGGCGCCATCCATCTCTACACCGAGGGGCTGAAGGGCGAGCTGCGCGGGCTGACCGGCGTCGCGATGATCGAGGACGTCCGCGCCGCCATCGCCGCCAGCGTCGCGCGCTCGGGCGACCGCCATGTCGCCGTCATCCCCGAAGGCCCCTACGTGGTGCCGCAATTCCGGCCGCAGGCGGCGGAGTGACATTGACTGGGGCATATCGGTAGGAATCGCAAATTTGACAGAACGGGCATCCTTTCGCTGGCTATCTCTCGATTTCACGAACCCGAACACCGCGAGTGAAACGACAGCGACAATTACAGCCTTGGCTGAGCAAGCAATCGCAATTGCAATTGAACAGCACAAAACACGAGGTGCGCCAATTTATTTCCGGAACCGGGCCGGACAACTCATCAAAGAGTATTCAAATGGGCGACGGGTGGTTATTCGACTAGCTCCAGATAGTACAGAGGAAGAAACGAACGAACTGCCTGTGCGGCCTTGACCGCGAAGCCGATTTTTATCCTCCTTGCTGGCCCCAACGGCGCAGGAAAGACGTCGCTCGCTTCGAAACTTCTGGCCGAGCTGGCGCACAATCGCTTGAATCCCGATGAAATCGCGATCGAACTGGCAGCCGTCAATCCAGAGTTGGGCGCCATTGCAGCCGGTCAAGAGACACTTAGGCGGATAGACCACGCCCTGGCAGCACGAACCAGTTTCGCGGTCGAAACAACGCTGTCCGGCCATGGGTACTTTCGGCGCGCCGCCAATGCCCAACAGCAAGGTTGGCAAGTGATCCTCCTTTATGTCGGCCTATCGGATCCGGAACTCGCAATCCAGCGCGTACGTAGCCGCGTGGAAGTCGGTGGGCATGGCGTGCCACCGGCCGACGTCCGCCGCCGATATGGGCGCTCCATGGCCAATTTGGCGCGCTTTTGCCGTCTCGCGGAGTTTGCCAGCCTCTATGACAATTCCGGCCCGCCTCCCGCCGGGATACACTTATTGAGTCTGCAGCGAGGGCGTGTCGTAAGCCGCGCCGCGGAGCTTCCTGTCTGGCTTAAACTCGCGATGCAGGGATTCGAAGGCAGCCTTCGGTAGGCCTGTCACATACCCCTGTCTCAATCGCAACAAATGCGTCATCAATCCCCTTTACTGGAAGCAGGGATTGGGGTGGAATGGGTTTGGGGAGCAAGAACCGGGTATCCGCGCGGAGCGCCGGTGGGGGTCAAGCCGCATTGATCTGACCGACCGCGTCCGTTCCGGCTGTCCGGAAGGGCCCACGGCCCGTTCCGCCGTCACACTGCCTGGGAGCATGAAATCCATGTCGCATCCTTCGTTCGGCCGCCTGCTGGCGGGCGCCGCCGCCATTGCCGCGACGGCACTCGTCGCCGATCCGGCGCTCGCGCAGCGCACCAAGATCACGGTCTACACCGCGCTGGAGAACGACCAGCTCGGCCCCTACAAGCAGGCATTCGAGAACGACGTGAAGGACGTCGAGATCGCCTGGGTGCGCGATTCCACCGGCGTCATCACCGCGCGCTTCCTGGCCGAGAAGGACAACCCGCGCGCCGACATCATCTGGGGCCTGGGCGCCTCGTCGATCGCGCTGTTCGACTCGATGAAGCTGCTCGAGCCGTACACGCCCAAGGGCACCGACGCGCTGAAGGCGCAGTTCAAGAGCCCGACGGCGCCGCTCGCCTGGACCGGGATGGACGCCTGGCTCGCGGTCATCTGCTACAACACGGTCGAGGGCAAGAAGAAGAACATCCCCGCGCCGACCTCGTGGGCGGACCTTACCAAGTCGGTCTACAAGAACGAAATCGTCATGCCGAACCCGGCCTCGTCCGGCACCGGCTACCAGCAGGTCTATGCCTGGCTGCAGATGATGGGCGACAGCCAGGGCTGGAGCTACATGGACAAGGTGCATGACAACGTCGCCGTCTACACCCATTCCGGCTCGGCGCCCTGCGTGCAGGCCGGCAAGGGCGAGCGCGTGATCGGCATCGGCTTCGACATGCGCGGCGCGCGCGAAAAGACCCAGGGCGCGCCCCTCGACGTGATCCTGCCCAAGGAAGGCGCGGGCTGGGACATGGAAGCCACCGCGATCGTCAAGGGCACCAAGAACATGGACGCGGCCAAGAAGCTCGCGGACTGGGCGATCACGAAGCCGGCCTACGAACTCTACGGCAAGTTCTACGCCATCGTGGGCCTGCCGGGGCTGAATCCGGCGCCGCCGAACTATCCGCCCTCGGCCGACGCGGCGATGATCAAGATCGACGTGGCGAAGATGGGCAAGGATCGCGACGCGATTCTGAAGGAATGGACCAAGCGCTACGACATCAAGTCGGCCGCCAAGTAAGCAGCCGTTCCTAGAGGCTCGTTGCGGCCCCTGCCCCGCGCCATCCGGGCCGGGCAGGGGCTCCGAGTCCATTGCCATGACGCAAGACAAGAGCACGCCGTATCTGCGCATCGAGCGGCTGACCAAGCAGTTCGGCGCCTTCACCGCGCTCAAGGACATCTCGCTGGAGATTTTCCCGGGCGAGTTTATCTGCTTCCTGGGCCCCTCGGGCTGCGGCAAGACCACGCTGCTGCGCGCCATCGCCGGCCTGGACATCCAGACCTCGGGGCGCATCTTCCAGGCCGGCAAGGACATCTCCGCCCTGCCCTCCTCGCAGCGCGACTTCGGCATCGTCTTCCAGTCCTACGCGCTGTTCCCCAACCTCACCGTCGCGGCCAATGTCGGCTACGGGCTGGTCAGCCGCGGCCTCGCGCGGGTCGAGATCGAGACCCGGGTCAACGAATTGCTGCGCCTGGTCGGCCTGCCCGACTCGGGACGCAAGTATCCGGCCCAGCTCTCCGGCGGCCAGCAGCAGCGCATCGCCGTCGCGCGCGCGCTCGCGCTCTCGCCGGGGCTCCTGCTGCTGGACGAGCCGCTGAGCGCGCTGGACGCCCGCGTGCGCGCCCATCTGCGGGTCGAGCTGCGGCGGCTGCACCAGCGCTTGGGCGTCACCACGATCATGGTGACGCACGACCAGGAAGAGGCGCTGACCATGGCCGACCGCATCGTCGTGATGAACCACGGCGTGATCGAGCAGATGGGCTCGCCGACCGAGGTTTACCGCAAGCCCGCCAGCGCCTTCGTCGCCGACTTCGTCGGCACCACCAACTTCCTGCCCGCCGTCGTGGCCGGACCCGACCATGTGCGGCTGGGCGAGATCAACCTGGCCTGCGAACTCAGCCTCAATATCGGCCCCGGCCAGGACGTCACCCTGGCGATCCGGCCCGAGGACGTGGTGGTGCGCAACATCGGCCCCGCCACTCCCAACACCTTCGAGGCGCGCGTAGCGGAGATCGAGTTCCTGGGCTCGTTCTGCCGCGTCGGCCTGGCGATCAACGGCGGCGATCCGGCGCTGGTGGCCGACTTCTCGATCAACGCCGTGCGCGACCTGTCGATCACCGAGGGCAAGGTGATGCCGGTGGCCCTGCCGCCGGACCGGCTCAGGGTGTTCGCGCGGCCGCCGCAGGCGCCGTGACCGCGACCGCCACGCCCGCCCGCGAAGCGACGCCCGAGATCGCCGCCGCCGCGCCGGCCATCCGCCGCCGCCTAGACCGCGACGACGTGATGATGCGGCTGGGGATCGCGCTCCTGATTGCATGGCTCACCTTCACCCTGGCGTTGCCGCTTTGGTCGCTGCTGTCCAAGAGCTTCGAGGACCGGGACGGCGCTTTCGTCGGGCTGGCCAACTACGTCGAGTATTTCTCGACGCCCGCGCTGTTCGCCTCGGTGTTCAACAGCCTGGAGGTCGCGGTCCTGTCGACCGCGATCGTCATCCCGCTCGCCTTCACCTATGCCTACGCCCTGACGCGAAGCTGCATGCGCTGGAAGGGGCTGTTCCAGGCCCTTGCCTTGATCCCGATCCTCGCCCCGTCCCTGCTGCCGGCGATCTCGCTGATCTATCTGTTCGGCAACCAGGGCGTCATGAAGGAGCTGCTGCTCGGCGGTTCCATCTACGGCGAGGGCGGCATCGTGCTGGCCCAGGTGTTCTAGTGCTTCCCGCACGCGCTGATGATCCTGGTCGCCGCCCTTAGCATGGCCGATGCGCGGCTGTACGAGGCAGCCGACGTCCTCGGCGCCTCGCGCCTGCGCGTGTTCTTCACGGTCACCCTCCCCGGCGCCAAGTACGGCGTGATCAGCGCCGCCTTCGTCGTCTTCACGCTGGTGATCACCGACTTCGGCATCGCCAAGGTGATCGGCGGGCGCTTCAACGTGCTGGCGACCGACATCTACAAGCAGGTGATCGGCCAGCAGAATTTCGAGATGGGCGCGGTGGTGGGCATGGTGCTGCTGGTGCCGGCGATCGTGGCCTTCACGGCCGACCGCATCATCCAGCGCCGGCAGATGGCGCTGCTGTCCGCCCGTGCCGTGCCGCTCGAGCCAAAGCCGGCGCCGCGCCGCGACTGGACGTTGCTGGCGTTCTGCGGCGTGGTGGGCGGGCTGATCTTCGGCGTGCTCGCGATGTCGTTCTGGGCGTCGCTGATCACCCGCTGGCCCTACAATCTCGCGCTCACGCTGAACAACTACGCTTTCGCCAATTTCGACACCAACGGGTGGGAGACCTATTGGAACTCGCTGTCGCTGGCCGCCTGGACGGCGATCATCGGCACGGTGGTCATCTTCGTCGGCGCGTATCTGCTGGAAAAGTCGCGCGACTTCCCGCTCGGCCGCGCGGTCGCGCAATTCCTGGCGATGCTGCCGATGGCCGTGCCGGGGCTGGTGCTCGGCCTGTCGTACATCTTCTTCTTCAATGCACGCTGGAACCCGTTCGGGTTCCTCTACGCGACGCTGGCGATCATGGTGCTCAACTCGATCACGCACTTCTACACGGTGTGCCACCTGACCGCGACAACGGCGCTGAAGCAGATGGATCCCGAGTTCGAGGCGGTGTCCGCGTCGCTCAAGGTGTCCTTGCTGCGGACCATGGTGCGGGTCACCGTGCCGGTCTGCCTGCCGGCCCTCTTCGACGTGTCGATCTACCTGTTCGTCAATGCCATGACGACCGTATCGGCGGTGATCTTCCTCTACTCCACGGACACCAAGCTTGCCTCGGTCACGATCGTCAACATGGACGAGTCGGGCTTCACCGCGGCGGCCGCGGCGATGGCGATGACGATCGTGTTCACCTCGGCCGCCGTCAAGATCGCGCACGTGCTGATCACGCGCCGCCTGGAAGGCACCACCCAGGCCTGGCGCCGTCGCTAGACCGGGGTCCGGTAAAACGGGTGCGGCACCGCGTCGCGCGGCGTCAGGAAATAGCGCCGCAGAATCTCGCCATAGCCGCGAAACAGGAAATTGCCGTTGCGGCGCAGCACCGCCTCGCGCTCGGCCCGATAGAGCGCCGGCAAACCATACCAGGCAACGCCGGGCCGCTCGTGATGGACAGCGTGCAGGTTGTTGTTCAGATAGAGCAGCGCCATCGGCCAGGACGTCTCGACGATCGCGGTCGCGTGGGCCTGGTTGCGATGGGGCCGATGTTCGGTGAACGACCGCAGCAGCGCCAACCCCAGGCCGGGATAGGCGAAGAAGGCGACATAGCCCCAAAAGGGGATGCCGCAGACCTCGATGACCCAATAGAGCAGCGGCAGGGTGACCGCGGCGTGGGCGGCCCACTGGCGCCAGGCAAGCGCATCGCCCCGGATCAGCCGAGGCAGTTCATGGCCGAGCAACCGCTTGACGGCGACCGGCGGCCCCAGGACGAGCCGCCCCAGCACGGTCTTGCGGGCCAGGTGGACGGCGCGCGCGAGGCGTCCCATCGCCTGCCACTGCGCGGGCAGGACGTAGTTCGATTCCGGGTCCGAGACCGGGCAGGTAAGCCGGTCGGTCCGGTGATGGACAATATGACTGTCGCGATAGATGCCATAGGGCAGCCAGAGCCACAGGCCCGGCCGCGCCAGCAGGTCATTCAGCCAACGCCAGCCTGTCGGGTGGCCATGCAGCAACTCGTGTTGCAGGGATCCGTGCAGCGCGACCACATAGGCGCCGGCGGGCAACAGCACCCACCAGCGGAGATCCTCGTAAAACCACGTCAGCGCGAGCCAGGAACCGTAAACGCCAAGGATCAGCAGCCAGGTCGGTCCTTCAAACCGACTCCAAAGTGTTGGCCTATCTATTTGATTCACAGGCATCGTCAACCTATATGCCGCGCGCGAGAGTCGGCTCAAGATGCGTTCCGTGACCTCTGAAGCGAAATGTGAAAATTGCTGGATTTGTGAAGCGTTAAGTCACAGATCGCTGTATTCTGTGAATAAAGGAATGCACCGATGGGCCTTCAGGGGACCGACGATTTCCCGGCAGGGCGCAACAGCCTGGTCGACCGGTTTCGCCAGCGGCTGGCAGAGGTCATCGCGCGATCCGGGCTCAACCGGGCGGCGTTTGCCGCCGAGACGGGGATCGAACGGTCGACGTTGTCCCAGCTTCTTTCGCCGGACACCGACCGCCTGCCCCGGCTGGACACGCTGGCCGCCGTTGCCGCCGCCCGGAGCGTCAGCATCGACTGGCTGGTGGGCCTTAGCCAACGGCCCGACTTGGGCGGCGCCATCGTCGAGACGGCTCCATTGGAAATCGCTCCGACGGACAACACCCCGCTCGACGCAAGGCTGGCGCGCTGGCATGCCGAAGCCGCGGGCTACAAGATCCGCTATGTGCCCGCGAACCTGCCCGACCTGCTCAAGACCGACGAGGTGATCGCCTTCGAGTGCCGCGCCCTAGGCGTCGGCCGCTCGACGCTCGAACTCGGCATCAGCCAGGGCAATCTCAGCTATCAGCGGCGCCCCGACACCGACATGGAGGTCTGTGCCAGCCTCCAGAGCGTGGAGGGTTTCGCCCGCGGCGAGGGGATCTGGCGGGGCCTGCCGGTCGGGGCCCGCAAGGCCCAGCTGCGGCGGATGATCGCGCTGGTGGACGAGCTCTATCCGGGGTTCCGCTGGTTCCTGTTCGACGGGCTGGAGCGCTATTCGGCGCCAGTCACGATCTTTGGACCCCAGCGCGCCGCGGTCTTTGTCGGCCAGATGTACCTGGTGTTCAGCGCCACCGAGCAGATCCGCGCCCTGGGCCGGCACGTCGACGGCCTGATCCGGGCCGCCCGCGTGCAGCCCAACGCCGTCGGGGCCTATCTGCAGCGGCTTCTCGACGAAACCGACCACGCCGCCCCTCCGCGATGACCGAGGGGGCTTTGACGGTCAGCCTGCCCATGTACCAGCCACCGGAGCTGGCGGCGCTGACCGATTCCTGGTGGCAGGGGTTGGCGCGGCATTTCCGTGCCGCCGGAATCGCCGGCGTTCCCGACGCCTTGACGCGACCCGGCGACCTTCATGCGCATTGGCGCTCGCCCGCGCTGCTGTTCAGCCAGAGCTGCGGCTATCCGCTTACCCATGCATTCGCGGGGTGCTGGCAGCTCGTGGCTACGCCCTGCTACGCGGCCCCGGGCTGCGAGGGGCCTTACTATCGCAGCCTGCTGATCGTCCGCGCCGATGCGCCGTTCCGCTCGATCGAAGAGCTGCGCGGCCGCACCGCCTGCTTCAACAGCCGCGATTCGCATTCCGGCCACAACATCCTGCGTGCCACCATCGCGCCGCTGGCCCGCGGCGGGCGGTTCTTCGGCCGCGTACTGCAAAGCGGCGGCCATATCCATAGCGCCGCGATGGTTCAGCGCGGCGAGGCCGACCTGGCCGCACTGGATTGCGTCAGCCATGCACTCTATGCGCGCCACGCGCCCCAGCGCCTGGAAGGCACGCGGGTACTCTGCCGGACGGCGCCGGCGCCGGCCTTGCCCTACATCACCGCCGCCGCGACCGACCCGCTCACGCTACGGCGGCTGCGCGACGGGCTGCAAGCCGCCCTGGCCGATCCGGCACTTGCCGATCTGCGCGCCGAATTGCTGATTGAGGGGGCATCGCTCTTACCCGATGCCGCCTATTCGGCCATTGCGGAAATCGAGCGGCAAGCCGTGGCGACGGGCTACCCCGATCTGGGCTGACTCCGCCGGGACGCGATTTACAAAGCCCGGCCCGGCTCGTAGGGTCCGGCTCCTCTTCCGAGCGCAAGGGTAGCCCCATGGCCCGAGACAATGTCCGCCGCCGCGAGCGCCGCACGACGCGCGGGCCGCAGCAGCTCGCCTGGCGGGCGATCGAGAACCCCTACAAGCCGATCGAGGTATTGAGCGACGACCAGGTCGAGGCGATCCACACTGCCTCGCTGCGGGTTCTGCGCGACCTGGGCATGGAGTTCTTGGGCGACCAGGCGCTCGATCTGCTGCTGAAGGCGGGCGCCACCGTCGACCGCGCCACGCGGCGCGTGCGCTTCGACCCCGCGATGATCATGGAGCACGTAGCCAAGGCGCCGAAGCGCTTCACCTTGCACGCCCGCAATCCGGCCCACGACCTGGCGATCGGCGGCAGGTCGGCGGTGTTCTCGGCCGTCGCCAGCGCGCCGAACTGCTCGGACATGGACAAGGGTCGCCGGCCGGGCAGTCACGAGGACTACAAGAACCTGCTGCGCCTGGCACAGAGCCTCAACATCGTCCATCTCTGCGCGGGCTATCCGGTCGAGCCGATCGACCTGCCCGCGCCGACGCGGCATCTCGACTGCTACTACGGCTATATCGCGCTGACGGACAAGGTCTGGCACCCCTACTCGCTGGGCCGCCAGCGCATCGTCGACGCGCTGGCGATGGATCGCATCGCGCGCGGGATCGACGAACAGGCGCAGATCGAGCGGCCGGCGCTGATCACCATCGTCAACACCAACTCGCCGCTGCGCCTCGACACGCCGATGATCGAAGGGCTGTTCGAGATGGCCGCGCATGGCCAGGTCGTGTGCGTGACGCCGTTCACCCTCTCGGGCGCGATGGCGCCGGTCACGCTGGCCGGCGCACTGGTGCAGCAGAATGCCGAGGCGCTGGCGGCGATCGCGCTGTGCCAGATGGTTCGGCCCGGCGCGCCGGTGATGGAGGGCGGCTTCACCTCGAACGTGGACATGAAGTCGGGCGCGCCCGCTTTCGGCACGCCGGAATATGCCCGGGCGGCGCTGGCCGGCGGCCAGCTCGCGCGGCGCTACGGCATTCCCTACCGCTCGAGCAACGCCAACGCCTGCACGATCGTCGATGCCCAGGCGGCCTACGACTCCGAGATGTCGGTGTGGTCGGCGGTGATGGGCCACGCCAACCTGGTGATGCACGCCGCCGGCTGGATGGAAGGCGGGCTGGTGGCCTCGTTCGAGAAGATGATCGTCGACGCCGAGATCCTGCAGATGATGGCCGAGTTCCTGCGCCCGATCGAAGTCACGGAAGCGACCATGGGCATCGACGCCATGGCCGAGGTCGGGCCGGGCGGGCATTATTTCGGCGCGCAGCACACGCTGGAGCGCTACGAGACCGCCTTCTACAGCCCGATCCTGTCGGACTGGCGCAACTTCGAGACCTGGCGGCAGGACGGCGCCAAAACAGCCTTCGACCGCGCCAACGCGATCTACAAGGAGCTGCTGGCGAACTACGCGCCGCCGCCGCTCGATCCCGCGACCGACGCGGCGCTCAAGGACTACATCGCCAGGCGCAAGGCCGAGCCCATCGCGGCTTGAGTCAAGCGCCGGCTCGCCGCGTGAGGATGCTGATCTCCGAGGTCAGCGTGCGGTGGACTGGGCACTTGTCGGCGATCTCCATGAGCTTCGCCAGCTGCTCCGCCGACAGCGCGCCGTCCAGCGCAATCTCGCGCTCGATGCGGTCGACCATCCCGACCTTGGTCTCGCAATCCGCGCAGTCCGCCGCATGGATCTTCGCGTGGCGCAGCCGGACATGCACCCGCTGCAGCGGCCAGGCTTTCCGCGCGGCATACATGCGGATCGTCATCGACGTGCAGGCGCCCAGCGCCGCCAGCAGGTAGTCGTACGGGCCCGGGCCGGTATCGTCGCCGCCCGCCTCGCGCGGCTCGTCGGCGGTCAGGCGGTGCGACCCTGAAAGCACGTCCTGCGTGAATTTCCCGGTCCCGCGTTCCTCGACGACAACTTCTGCCATGACTGTCCTCCCGATCGGTCCGCGGCCGGAAGTCTAGGCCAGAAACGCGAACGGCGCGGCATCGCTGCCGCGCCGTCGCCGTTACGGGACGATCGTCACCGCCGGGGCCGGGTAAGCGTAGGGATAGGGAGCGGCCGGCGCCACGGCGGCCGGCGCGGGTGCGTAATAGTACGGATAAGCCGGGGCCGGCGCGGCATAGGGGTAGTAGACCGGCTGCGGGACATACTCGACGGTCGGCTGCGAATAGGCGCTGACCGCGTAGCCCAACGCCACGCCCGCCGCCAAGCCGCCGAAGCCGTAGTAGTAGCCGTTGTTGTGATGATGGTGATGGTAGTTCTTGTTGCCACCGCCGCCCGCGAAGGCCGGCTGGGACGCGACGGTTGCGCCGGCGAGAGCAATGACTGCAGCGATCGCGAGGGTCTTGAAGGTGGCACGCATGATTGTTCTCCTTGGTCCCGCTTGTGCGGACCCGTTGTCCGCCTCTGATGAACCGAGGATCGCTCATTCCGGCGCACGAAGCTGTGCAACCCATCACAGGACAAGCCTGAATCTGCGCGCGACGTGACCGCCGTCACACCGATGCTGTGATGGCGATACGCGCGCAAGCGGCGACGCCGCCCGTCGTCCTATTCCTTGGCCGTCAGCTTGCCGCCGTCCATCATCGCCTTGAGCTGACGCAGGCCCCGCTGGACGCCGATCGAGCGGCTGGCCTGGCCGGCATCGAGCGATGCAAGCACGGGCTGGCGCTGCGAGCGGTACTCGTCCTTGGCAATCATCCGCTGTTGCATCGCCGCGCCGAGCCCGTTCGGCCGGGCGAAGAACGCCTCGAACAGGTTTGACGCCGACGGCGCGGCATCGCTGCCGCGCCGTCGTATCTGCCGCCGTCGCCGTTACGGGACGATCACCGCCGGGGCCGGGTAGCCATAGGGCGAAACCGGGGCCGGGGCGTAGTAGTACGGATAGGCCGGAGCATAAGGGGAGTAGACCGGCTGCGGCGCGTACTGGACCGGTGGCTGCGAAGCGGAGTTCAGCGCATAGCCAAGCGCCAAGCCCGTCGCGAGACCGCCAAAGCCCCAGTAGTAGCCGTTGTGATGGCCGTGATGATGATGATGGTGGTTCTTGCCGCCGCCAGGCGCGGCGAGGGCGGGCTGGGCGGCGAAGCTGGCGCCGGCGATGGCGACGATTGCAGCGATGGCGAGGGTCTTGAGGGTGGTGCGCATGGGGGTTCTCCTTGAATTTGTTTCCGGGGACCGCGATTGCTCTCTCTTGATGGCCCGAGCATCGCTCCTTCCGCGCCCCGACGCTGTGAACTCCATCACTACAAGCGCTTGAAATTGCTTGCAGAGTGTCGACCGTCACGCCTGCGCTGTGACGTCGCGCGGAATAGTGGCTTGCACCCGAGGCCGCAGCGGCGGCGTTGGCTCGGCGCCGCCCAATCCGCGCTATGATGCGGCGCATACGTGGGGGATTGGGATGACCGCTGCCCGAATTCGCTTGGCCGCACTGGCGGGATTCGCGATGGCGGCGGCCCTTCTGGCCCCGGCGCGAATCTGCCTCGCCCAGGCCGTCGACCTGCTGCTGGCCCTGTGCGTCGACGGGTCCGGCAGCATCGACGAGGAGGAGTTCCGCCTGCAGCGCGGCGGCTATGCGCAGGCGCTGACCGATCCGAAGGTGCTGGCGGCGATCCGCTCGGGTCCGCAGGGCGCCATCGCGGTCGCCTATGTCGAATGGGGCACGCCCTCGGCACCGCGCACGGTGCTCGACTGGACCATCATCAAGGACCAGGCGACGGCCGAGGCCTGGGCCGACAGGCTGCTGAAGGAGCCGCGCCGGCCGCAGAGCTACAACGCCATCGGCGACGCCCTGGCGCATGCAACGGCCATGATCCGCAGCTCCGCGATCAAGGCGGAGCGCGGGGTGATCGACCTGTCGGGCGACGGGCCCGACCTGCGCAGCGTGAAGCCGGCGCCGCAAGCACGCGACGAGGCCGTGGCGGCGGGCATCACGATCAACGCGCTGGCGATCTTCAAGCCCGGCTCGGGCAATGTCGGAGGTCTGCGCGGCGAACCGCTGGACCAGCACTACGAGCGCGCGGTGATCGGCGGCCCGGGCGCCTTCGTCCAGATCGCCGAGGACTTCAAGTCGTTCGGGCAGGCGATCCTGCAGAAGCTGGTGCGCGAGATCGCTGCCCTGCCCGCGCCCACCCGCACCGCCCAATCGGGCGAGAACCGATGAGCGCCACGCCGGTGCCTTCACCACCGCTGACCGCCGCCGATGTCGAGATCATCGAGCGGACGACGCGCTACCAGGGGTATTTCCGGATCGACCGCTATCGCCTGCGGCACAGGCTGTTCGCCGGCGGCTGGACCGGCGAGGTGATGCGCGAATTGTTCGAGCGCGGCCATGCCGCGGCCGTCCTTCCCTATGATCCCCAGCTCGACTGGGTGGCCCTGGTCGAGCAGTTCCGCATCGGCGCCTTTGCCGCCGGCCGGCCGCCCTGGGTGATCGAGATCGTCGCCGGCATCATCGAGGACGGCGAGATGGCCGAGGACGTGGTCCGCCGCGAAGCAGTCGAGGAAGCCGGCGTTTCGCTGACCGCCTTGCAGCCGGTCCAGCGCGTGCTGGCGAGCCCGGGCGGCACCTCGGAAACCTGCATGATCTATTGCGGTCGCGCCGACCTCGCCGGTGCCGGCGGCATCCACGGGCTCGCGCACGAGCACGAGGACATCCGCGTGCTGGTGCTGCCGACGGCCGATGCGCTCAAGCTCCTGGACGCGGGCCGCGTCGAGAACGCCACCGCCGTGATTGCCCTGCAGTACCTGGCGCTCCATCGCGACCGGCTGCGGCGCATGTGGTCGTAACGGCGTGGATGCCGTAACGACGCTGCTGCTCGTCTGCGCGGGCTTGGCGGGAGGTATCATCACCGCGGTCGTGGGCGGCTCGTCGCTGCTGGTCTTTCCCGTCATGCTAGCGGCGGGGCTGCCGCCGATCCTCGCCAACACGTCGAGCACCGTGGCCATGACGCCGATCAGCCTGGCGGCGGCGCTGGCCGACCGCGAACGCATCCCGCCCTGGGACCGGTCGTTCCTGGGGTTGCTGGTCGTATCGGTGCTGGGCACCGTGACCGGCTCCTTGCTGCTTCTGTTCACGCCGCAGGCGGCATTCATGGCGGTCGTGCCGCTGCTGGTGGGCGCGGCGACCGCGCTGTTCGCCTTCTCGGACCGGATCAAGCGGGCGATCGCGCGCCGGGCCGCCGCCAGCGCGAATGGCGCGCGGACGCACACGGTGGTCCAGCTCTGGATGGTCGCGGCGATCGCGGTCTACGGCGGGTATTTCGGCGCGGCGATGAGCGTGATGTTGCTGGCCGCGCTGGCGCTGGGGCACGAAGGCGACTTCCGCACCATCAACACGATCAAGAACATCCTGTCCGCGCTGGTTGGCGCGATCGCGGCGACAATCTTCATTTCGCAGGGCGCCGTGGGTTGGCCGCAGGCGCTGGCCGTCATGCTGGGCGCGCTGGTCGGCGGCTACCTGGGCGGAAAACTGGTCCGCGTGCTGCCGAGCGTATTGTTGCGCTGGATCGTGATCGTGGTCGGCGCGGGCTTGGCGACCTACTATGCGTGGCGCTACTGGCGGGTGTGAATGGTGGACGTACTGGTCACGGGCTTCGAGCCGTTCGGCGGGGGCGATCGCAATCCATCGCGGGAGATCGCGCGCGCGCTCGACGGCACGTCGATCGGCGGCCGGCCTGTGGCGGGCCGGGTGTTGCCGGTCTCGATGCGGCGGCTGGCGGACGCGCTGCGCCAGGCGCTCGACGAGACGCGGCCGCGGCTGGTCGTCTCGCTTGGGCTCGCCGGCGGCGAATCGATGATCCGCCTCGAGCGCATCGGCGTGAACCTGGCCGACTTCCCGTTCGACGACAACGACGGGCGCAAGAGCCTGGACGAGCCGATCGCGCCCGGCGGTCCCGCCGCCTTTCCGACCACCCTGCCCAACCGGGCGGTCCTGAACGCGCTGCTGGCAGCCGGCATTCCGGCGCGGCTGTCGGATACGGCCGGCACCTATCTCTGCAACGCCTGCATCTACCTCACCGGCCGGATGCTGGCGGAGCGTGACGCAGGCGTGCCCTTCGGCTTCATCCACCTGCCCTATATGCCCGAACAGGTCGCGGCCCTGCTCGCCGGACCCAAGGCCGGCCGGCAGCCGGAGCAGCTCGCATCGATGGCGCTCGAGACGATGACACGGGCGGTGGAAACGGCGATCGCGGTCAGCGCAGGGGCGGCCGGCGCAAGCGTCCTTCGACGGGCTCAAGACAAGGCGGTTTCCTGATCCGCAACACCCTCATCCTGAGCTTGTCGAAGGATGAGTTTGTCGAAGGATGAGGGGGCGCCCTTCAGTCGAACGTCACCATCGCCCGCGCCGCCGCGCGGTCGTAGCCCAGCGAGGCGCGCAGGAGCTGGCGCGTGTAGGCCTCGCCCGGCTCGTGGGCACGGAGCTGGGCGACCGTCATCTCCTCGACGATGCGGCCCTGGTTCATCACGGCCAGCCGCTCGCACATATGCGCGACCACCGCCAGGTTGTGCGTCACCAGCACGTAGGTCAGCCGGTGCTGCGATCGCAGCCGCGCCAGCAGGTTCAGGATCTCGGCCTGGACCGACACGTCGAGCGAGGAGGTCGGCTCGTCCAGCAGCAGAATCTGCGGCTCGACGATCAGCGCCCGGGCGATGGCGACGCGCTGGCGCTGCCCGCCCGAGAGCTGGTGCGGGAAGCGGAAGCGGAAAGCCGGCCCCAGCCCGACCTCCTTCAGCACGCGCTCGATGCGGTTCTCGGCGTCGTCGATGCCGTGGATCGCCAGCGGCTCGGACAGCACGCGGTCGACCGTGTGGCGGGGATGCAGCGACCCGTAGGGGTCCTGGAACACCATCTGGACCCGCTTGTAGAAGCCGCGCGCGCGCCGCGGCCCCAGCGGCTCGCCGGCGACGCGGATCGCGCCGCTCCAGTCGGGATTGAGCCCGGCGATCGCGCGCAGCACCGTCGACTTGCCCGAACCCGACTCACCGACGATGCCGTAGGACTCGCCGGCCGCGATCGCGAATTGCGCGCCGCGCACCGCGTGGACCTCGCCAAAGCGCACGTGCAGGCTCTCGACCTCGAGCATCGCCTGGCTCGCGGGATCGAGCTCGGGCAGCCGTCCCTGCCGCCGCACCGCCGCGGTCATGCGCCCGTCCTCACGCGACCGGCCCGTCGATCCACGAAGGATCGCGCCGCAGCACCGCCAACTCCGGCACCGGCCGGTCGATGCGCGGCAGCGCCGCCAGCAGGCCTTGCGTGTAGGGATGCCTGGCACGCGACAATTCGCTCGCGCGCAGCTGCTCGACGATGCGCCCCGCATACATGACCAGCACGCGGTCGCAGAACGACGCCACGAGGTTGAGATCATGGCTGATGAAGATCAGCCCCATGCCGCGCTGGCTGACGAGATCGTCCAGGATCGCCAGCACCTGCATCTGGACGGTGACGTCCAGTGCCGAGGTCGGCTCGTCGGCGATCAACAGATCGGGATCGGTGCCCAGCATCATCGCGATCATCGCGCGCTGGCCCATGCCGCCGGACAATTCGTGCGGGTAGGAGTCGTAGACGCGCTGCGGGTCGCGCATCTTGACCGCCACCAGCATCTCCAGCGCGCGCTGGCGCGCGGCGGCGCGGGTCAGGGTGCCGTGGGCGCGATAGGCCTCGGCGATCTGCTTGCCCACGGTCATGACCGGGTTCAGCGAGAATTTCGGATCCTGCAGCACCATCGCGATCCGCTTGCCGCGGATGTCGTACATCTGGCGCTCGCTGGCCGCGAGCAGGTCGATGCCCTCGAACGCCATCCGCTTCGCGGTCACCACGCCGGGCCGCGGCGTCAGGCGCAGGATGGCGCGGCCGGTCTGCGACTTGCCGGACCCGGACTCGCCGACGATGCCCACCTTCTCGCGCCCGACGTCGAACGACACCCCGCGCACCGCGCGCACCAGGCCGGTGCGCGTCGGAAATTCGACCCGCAGGTCCTCGACGGACAGCAAGGGGCCTTGCGCGTTCATTGCTGCTTGGGGTCCAGCACGTCGCGCAGGCCGTCGCCCAGCAGGTTGAAGCCCAGGCTGACGACGCAGATCGCCACGCCCGGGATCGTCGCCACCCACCACTGGTCGAGCAGGAAGCGGCGTCCGCTGGCGATCATCGCGCCCCATTCCGGCGAGGGCGGCTGCGCGCCGAGGCCGAGGAACCCCAGACCGGCGGCGGTCAGGATGATACCCGCCATGTCGAGCGTGACGCGCACGATCACCGAGGAGGTGCACAGCGGTACCACGTGGCCGAACACGATGCGCAACGGCCCCGCCCCGGTCATGCGCGCGGCGGCGATGAAGTCGGCGTTGCGGATCGTCAGCGTCTCGGCGCGCGCGATGCGGGCATAGGGCGGCCAGGCGGTCAGCGCGATCGCGATCACCGCGTTCTCGATGCCCGGCCCCAGGGCCGAGACGAAGGCCA
>JADZDN010000185.1 GCA_020851015.1 Alphaproteobacteria bacterium
ACCAGCTCCAGGAGCTCGGCGTCCTCCATCATGTCGACCTTGTTCAGGAAGACGACGATGCGCGGCACTTCCACCTGGCGCGCCAGCAGCAGGTGCTCACGCGTCTGCGGCATCGGGCCGTCAGGCGCCGCCACCACGAGGATCGCGCCGTCCATCTGCGCCGCACCCGTGATCATGTTCTTGATGTAGTCGGCGTGACCCGGGCAGTCCACGTGCGCGTAGTGACGCGTCTCCGTCTGGTACTCGATGTGGCTGATCGCGATCGTGATGCCGCGCGCACGCTCCTCAGGAGCGTTGTCGATGTCCGCGAACGCCGAGAAGTCCGCCAAGCCCTTCAGCGACAGCGTCTTCGTGATCGCCGCCGTCAGCGACGTCTTCCCATGGTCGACGTGCCCGATCGTCCCAACATTGCAGTGCGGCTTCGTCCGCTCAAATTTCGCCTTCGCCATCTCTTCGGTTCCCGGTATTCGTCGTTGCGTTGCTTGTTTTCTGCTGATCGTCCGCGCGTCCGGATGACGTCGCGCTGCCTGGAGCGGGTGACGGGAATCGAACCCGCATAGCCAGCTTGGAAGGCTGGAGCTCTACCATTGAGCTACACCCGCGAACGGCTGCACCCGCTACCCCGTCGGTCTTGACGCGGACATGCCCGATTGCGGAGCGGCGGTGGTGGAGGGGGTTGGATTTGAACCAACGTAGGCTGACGCCAACGGATTTACAGTCCGTCCCCTTTAGCCGCTCGGGCACCCCTCCGCCAGACGCAGCCGCGCCGCGGTGACGGTGCAGCGAACCTCTAATCCCTTGACCTCGCTTGTAAAAACGACTACGGACGCGCAAGCAACCCCGCCGCCTCTCCGGTGGAAAATCCGGGCGCAGAGGTCGTTTTCGCGTCAAACCCAGCCGTGATAGTAAGCATCGTCATGGCAAAGCGCAAGCGCCCTTTCCAATCAGGACAATCCATTAGGCAGGCTTCCGCCGCCCCGGCAGCCGACCGGCCTGGCCGGCGCGACATCGGTGGCGCAAGGGACGCCGGCGGCGCGGGCGCAGGGCCGGCCTACTGGATCTACGGCAATCACGCGGTCCAGGCCGCGCTGGCCAACCCGCGGCGGCGGGTCCGGCGCCTGCTGATGACCCGGGAAATGGCCGGCGGCCCGCGGCCCCCGGCTTCGCCCCAGGCGCAGGCCGAGATCGTCGAGCGCGCGGCGCTGGACCGCGCCGTGCCGGCCGGCGCGGTGCACCAGGGCATTGCCGTGCTGGTCGAGCCGCTGGACGAGCTGGACCTCGACGAGGTGCTGGACACGCTGGCCGGCGCCGCCAGCGCCACGATCCTGCTGCTCGACCAGGTGACCGACCCGCAGAATATCGGCGCAATCCTGCGCTCGGCCGCCGCCCTGGGCGCCGCCGCCGTGATCGTGCCGCGCCACCACGCGCCACAGGTCACGGGGGCGCTCGCCAAGGCGGCCTCTGGCGCGCTCGAGCATGTCGCGTTGGTCCGGGTCGGCAACATCGCCCAGGCGCTTGATCGACTGAAGGAATCGCGGTTCTGGTGCGTAGCCCTGGAAGGCGAGGCCGGCCAGGACCTGTCGGCGGTAGACCTGGCGGGGCGCGTCGCCCTGGCGCTGGGCGCCGAGGGCCCCGGGCTGCGGCGGCTGACCCGCGAGCGATGCGACCTGTCCGCGCGGCTGCCCACCGCGGGACCGATCGCGCATCTCAATGTTTCGAACGCCGCCGCCGTCGCCCTATATGAATGCGCGCGCCAGCGCGGTGCTGCCACCCAGGGGGGAGGAAGGAAATGAAGATCGCCTGTCCGGGCCTGCGCGTCGTCGTCACCGCCGGGGCGGCGGGGATCGGCCGCGCCATCGCCGAGACGCTGCTCGAAGCCGGCGCGCGCGTGCATATCTGCGACGTGGATCCGGCGGCGATGGACCGGGCGCGCAAGGAGCTGCCGGGAATCGGCGTCACCCCCGCGGACGTGTCCGAGCCGGCGGACGTTGACAAGCTGTTCGCCGAGGCGAAAGCCACGCTGGGCGGGCTCGACGCGCTCGTCAACAACGCCGGCATCGCCGGCCCGACCCTGCCGATCGAGGATATCGAGCCCAAGGACTGGAACCGCACGCTGGCGGTCAATCTGACCGGCCAGTATTTATGCGCGCGCCGCGCCGTGCCGATGCTGAAGGCCGCCGGCGGCGGGTCGATCGTGATGATGTCCTCGGCCGCCGGGCGCTTCGGCTATCCGCTGCGCAGCCCCTATGCGGCGTCGAAATGGGCGACGATCGGCTTGACCGAGACGCTGGCGATGGAACTGGGCGAGCACAAGATCCGGGTCAACGCGATCTGCCCGGGCATCGTCGCGGGACCGCGCATCGATGCGGTGATCGGCGCCAAGGCCAAGGCGCGCGGCATTCCGATCGATGCGATGCGCGAGCGCTACCTGAGCCTGGCCTCGATGCACACCATGGTGTCGGCCCAGGACATCGCCAACATGGCGCTCTACCTCGTCAGCGACGCGGGCCGCACGATCTCGGGCCAGGCCCTTTCGATCGACGGCAATCTGGAAAGCCTGAAGGCCTGAACGATGTCGGGCGCGGCAGGCCTGCGCCAGTCCTGGACCGCCATCGTATCGGGCGCGTGGCGGCGGCCGCGCGAGCTTGCCTGGCCGGTGCCCTACATCGCCAGCGCCGGCCTCATCGCGCTGGCGACCGCCGCGGCTTTCGTCGCCAACCAGTACGGGCTCAAGCACGTCTCGGCGCCGCTCCTGGCCGCGGTGACTTTGAACGCGATCCTGTGGGGCGTGACGCCGTCGCTGCTGTCCGCCGTGCTTTGCGTGGCGATCGAGATCGGCCTGTTCTACGCGCCGAACTACGACCCCGGCGTCGTCGCGCTGGACGGGCTGGTCGACCTGGTCGGCTTCTCGGTCCTGGCGGTGATTGTCAGCGACCTGGTGGCGCAGCTTCGCGCACATGCAAGCGATGCCGAGCAGCGCGAGCGGGCGACCGCGGATCTCAATGCCTTCAGCCGCAAGCTTGGCGGCATCGCCGACGCAGGCGGGCTCTACCTGGCCGCGATCGAGCACCTGGAGCAGCAGACCGGTCGCGGCATCCTGCTGTTCCTGCCCGACCGCGGCGACCTGGTGGTGCTGGCCGGTCGCATGCACGACCGGATGGTGCCCGAACCGGTACAGGCGCGGGCCCGCGCGCTGTGGAACGACCGGGCCGCCCTGGCCGAGGATGACGAGATCGAGGTGGACGGCTGGCGCCTCCGGGCGCTGCGGACCTGGCGCGGGCCGATCGCGCTCGTGGGCATCGCCGGCGGCGAATTGCCCGAGGACACGGCTGGAGCGCTGAGTCCGTTGCTGGACCTGATCGCGGTCGCGATCGAGCGGACGCTGCTTGCCCGCGCGATCGAGGACACGCGCGTCAAGGAGGCGCGCGACCGCCTGCACGAGGCGCTGATCAATTCGGTTTCGCACAGCCTGCAGACGCCGCTGGCCGTCATCATCGGCTCGGCCACCTCGCTGCAGGGCTTCGCCAGCCTGCATGCCGGGAAGGCGGAGGCCGAGCTGGTCGCGACGATCCGCGAGGAGGCCGAGCGCCTGGAGCGCGTGGTCGGCAAGATCCTGCAGATGACGCGCATCCGCGCCGGCGCCATCGCGCCCAAGCTGGAGCTGGTGGAGCTGCCCGACATCGTCAACTCGGCGCTGCGCCGGGTCCGCCGCGCGGTCAGCGGGCACGCGATCACGCTCGAGCTGCCGCGCGACTTGCCGATGATGCGGCTGGACCTTTTCCTGATGGAAGAGGCGCTGGCGAACCTGCTGGAGAACGCGGCCAAGTATGCTCCCCGGGGCACCCGGATCGGCGTCAGCGCCACGGTCGATGGCGGCAGGCTGCTGGTCGACGTCGCCGACCAGGGGCCGGGCATCCCGGTCGCGGCGCTGTCGCAGGTGTTCGAGCCGTTCTTCCGCGCCGGCGCGCCCGACAGTTCGCCGCCCGGGACCGGGCTGGGACTTGCCATCTGCCGCGCCTTCGTCGAGGCCAATGGCGGCACCGTCGCGGTCGCAACGGCCGGGCCCGCCGGCACGGTGTTCCGGGTCAGCCTGCCGATTCCGCGCGATGCGCTGGCCGACGCCGAGCCCGGCGAGATCGCCTTCAGCGAGGCTTCCGGTGGCTGACGTCATCGGATCCATCCTGGTGGTGGACGACGAGCCGCAGATCAGGCGGTTCCTGCGCGCCGGCCTGTCGGTCCACGGCTACGCCTTGTCGGAGGTCGCCAGCGGCGGGGAGGCGCTGGCCGCCGTCGCGCGCGACCAGCCGGACCTGGTCGTCTTGGACCTCGGGCTGCCCGACATGGACGGGATGGAGGTGCTGCGCCGCCTGCGCGAGTGGTCCCAGGTGCCGGTGATCGTGCTGTCGGTGCGCAGCCAGGAGCGCGAGAAGGTGCGCGCGCTGGAGGCCGGCGCCGACGACTATGTGAGCAAGCCCTTCGGCATGGCCGAGTTCGTGGCGCGCATCCGCAGCGCGCTGCGCCGCCGCCTGCGCGAAACCGCGCCCGAGCCGGTCTACACGGTCGGCAAGCTGAAGATCGATCTGGCCCGGCGCATGGTCACGCGCGACGGCCAGCCGGTCCGCCTGTCGCCGAAGGAATACCAGTTGCTGCGCCTGCTGGCGCTGCACGCGGGCAAGGTGGTCACCCACCGCCAGCTCCTGACCGAGATCTGGGGGCCCGCCTATGGCGAGCACGTGCAGTATCTGCGCGTGTTCGTGCGCAAGTTGCGCAGCCGGCTGGAGGCCGACCCCAACCGCCCGGACTACCTGGTCACCGAGCTGGGGGTAGGCTACCGCCTGGTCGCGCCCGACCAGTTCCACGAGAACACCTGAGCGTCCCGCCCGCCGTTGCGTGTTTATGCAACGTTAATGCGATTCCCGGTGCACCTGACTTGAACCGTAACGCCGTCCGCCCGGATTATGGGCAGGCTGTGTAAGGCCACGGCAGTTTTGGGGGAGCGGTCGCGGAACCGGGCAGACCGGACGAGCGGCCAGGATCGGGGCGGGCCGGACCGCCCCTCGCATTTACGGGAGGGACAACAATGGTTTCCAGGGCCGCAACGGCGCCCATCGGGTCGGGCCGCCTGGTGTCGGCAGCCGAAGAACGCAAGGTCATCTTTGCCTCTTCGCTCGGCACCGTCTTCGAATGGTACGATTTCTATCTCTACGCAACGCTGGCGCCGTTCTTCGCGGCGCTGTTCTTTCCGCCGGGCAATGACACGGCGGCCCTGCTGTCGGCCTTCGCGGCCTATGCGGCCGGATTCCTGGTGCGTCCGTTCGGCGCGGTGCTGTTCGGCCGCATCGGCGACCTGGTGGGCCGCAAATACACCTTCCTGGTAACCATCCTGGTGATGGGCGGCTCGACCTTCGCGGTCGGGCTGTTGCCGACCTTCTCGAGCGTCGGCTGGCTGGCGCCGATCCTGATGGTGAGCCTGCGCCTGCTGCAGGGCTTGGCGCTGGGCGGCGAATACGGCGGCGCGGCGACCTACGTGGCCGAGCATGCCGCGCCCGGCAAGCGCGGCTACGCGACAAGCTGGATCCAGACCACGGCGACCCTCGGCTTCTTCCTGTCGCTCTTGGTGATCGGGGGCTGCCGCACCTGGATCGAGCCCAAGGTCTTCGCCGAATGGGGCTGGCGCCTGCCGTTCCTGGTCTCGCTGATCCTGCTGATCTTCTCGGTTTACATCCGGATGAAGCTGAACGAGTCGCCCG
>JADZDN010000186.1 GCA_020851015.1 Alphaproteobacteria bacterium
CCGCGCCAGAGCTGGAGCTGCGCGCGGAACGCGCGCTCGCGCTTGAAGAACAGCGGCGGGCGCAAGGACCGCAGCGCAGGACGAGCCGCGATCCGCGCGCGCAGCGACCGGTCCAGCGCCGCGAGGCTGCGCTTGAGCCATGCCCGCTTCGCGCCGCTTCAGCACCACGGGCCGCGATCCGCGTCGTCCAGCACGTAAACCGGCAGCACCGCCCCCTGCGATGCCGCGGCAACAAGCGCGGGGTTGTCGGCAAGGCGCAGGTCCTGGCGGAACCACGGGAGAGCGGGCGGAGGCATGGCAGCGGTACGACGATTTCCGCAATCCAGATCATTCCGGCAAAGTGAAAGTAAAACTTGCCCGGAAGATCGCTAAAATGCGTGGTTTGATTAATAATCACGAAGTCAAACTTGCCTCGGCGGAACGTTTATGTTATACGAATCGTTGATCGGCGGGGCGAACATCTGCCGTCACCCAGGTAGGGGCAATGGTGTCGTGATGCGGAATTTTCTATCGGACGAATCCGGCGCGACGACGGCGCGTTTTACCTTCTTCGCGTCCTGTATCTTGCTGCTGGTCTATGCGTGGTTCCATACGGCCGGCGCGATGCTGCATGACATGACCAACCTCATCAATGCGTCGATGACCTCGGCGGTCCGGCGTCTGACCGGCGGCACGCTGGGGGTCTAGCTCCCACCTTCTTGGCGCGCGACGCCCGGCTTGCCCCCGAACGCGCGCGCAAGGGGCCGGATTGCGCTGAGGCGGAGTCTTCGCGATCCGGCCACTTATCGGCTCCCGAACCCGGATGGCAGCCGGGAAAATCAAACAGTTTCCGTTTGTTAAGTACAGGGCCGGGCTGCGATTCCTGTGTGATGCACATCACTGCGTCGCGGTCCCGCTTGGTTAAGGATGCATCACCAAGAAACAAGGACCCCTCGTCCACCCATCGTCCGGGAGATAGCCATGAACAACGCCATGCTTATCCCTACGCCCATCCTGCATACGATGCTCGGCGGGTTCATTGTGTGGTTCGCCGCCGTGGCCATGATGGTGGGCAACTGAGCGCCGTCAGCGCGAGCGGATGATGCGGCCCAGCCCGACGACGCGCTCGATCCCCGCGACCAACAGGATGATGAGCGCGATCTGAAGCGTCGACGCGGCGGCGATCACGAGCTGGCTTC
Organism: Alphaproteobacteria bacterium; assembly: GCA_020851015.1. Next base: position 1,179 of record JADZDN010000186.1, read on the forward strand.
CCTGGAACTGCAGGTAGCTGAAGATCTCGATCGGCAGGGTGGTGACGCCCGGGCCGGTCAGGAACAGCGCCGTGTTGAGTTCGCCGAACGAGACGATGAAGGCGAACAGCCAGCCCGACAGCACTCCCGGCCAGACCAGCGGCAAGGTCACCAGAAACAGGGTTCGCAGCGGCCCGGCGCCCAGGCTCTGGCCGGCTTCCTCCAGCGCGGGGTCGAGCGACTGCACGCTGCCCAGCACGGTCCGGAAGCAGTACGGCATCCCGACCACGCAATGCGCCAGGATCAGCCCGGGCAGGGGCGGCATGCCGACCGACTTGTACAGCAGCAGCAGCGCCAGCCCCAGGATGATGGTCGGGAAAACCAGCGGCGCCAGGAACAACGACTGCAGCAGGCCCGCGACCAATCCCTTGCGCCGCGCCAGGTGCAGCGCCGCGAGCGTTCCCAGCGTGGCGGCGATGCAGGCGGAACTGAGCGCCAACTCGAGGCTCAGCAGGAACGCGTTGCGCATGTTGTCCAGCCGGAAGAACTCGGCGAACCAGCGCAGCGACAGGGATGGCGGCGGGAAGACGAAGTAGTCGGTCGGCGAGAAGGCCGCCAAGACCACCACCAGGATCGGGCAGAGGATCACCGCGAAGGCGAGCACGGTCGCCAGGCCGCGGATCCACGCGCCCCAGCGCATCAGCCCCGCCCCTGCACGCGCTGGGGCCGCAGCACGACAAGGATCAGCCCGGTCAAGGCCAGCGCGATCGAAAGCAAGGTGAAGGCGAGCGCCGCCGCCAGCGGCCACTGGAAGGACACCACGCTGTCGAAGATGAGGCTGACCAGCAGCTTCGAGCGCGGCCCGCCCAGGAGCGTGATCGTCACGTAGGCGCTGAGCGTCAGGAGGAACACGAGCAGCAGCCCGGACGCGACGCCGGGCGTGGACAGCGGCAGCGTCACGTGCAGGAAGGTGCGGAACGGCCCGGCGCCGAGCGCCTGCGCCGCCTCCTCGTAGCGCCGGTCGAGCGCCGCCAGGGTGTTGGCGATCGAGATCACCATGTAGGGCAAGAGGATCGTCAGCAGGCCGACCACCACGGCTTCCTGGTTGAACAGCAGGTCGAGCGGCGCGTCGATCACGCCGAGGTCGCGCAGGCTGGTGTTGATCACGCCGCGCCGGCCCAGGATCGCGACCCAGCCATAGGCGCGCACCACGTTCGAGACCATCAGCGGGAACAAGAGCGCCAGCGTCACCAGCGCGCGGCGGCGGGGCGGCAGCAGGGCCACGAAATAGGCGACCGGGTAGCCGACCAGCAAGGCCAGGCCCAGAATCCAGGCGGCGGTGCCAAGCGTCCGCCGGATGATCGTCAGGTAGAACGGATCGGCCAGGATCGCAGCATAGTTGGCGAGCGTCGGGCCGGCGCCATAGAGCTCGCTCTGCGAGGCTTCGTGCAGGCTGACATGGAACAGGTAGACCAGCGGACCGACGAACAGCACCAGCGACACGGCGAGCGGCGGGCCCAGCAGGGCCGCTGCCCACAGCGTGCGTCTCACGGCCGGTCGGGCGTCACCACGACGCCGCTCTCCGCATCCCAGGCGCAGGCGACCGCGTCGCCCACCGCCCAGGCCGATGCGCCGGGGCTGGCGTTCTGGCTGTAGGCCAGGATCGTCCCGCCGGCGCCGTCGAGATAGTAGTGCGTGACCGAGCCGCGATAGACGATGTCGCGCACCTCAGCGGCGATGCCATCGCCGCCGGGCCGCAGCAGCCGCACGCGCTCCGGCCGGACCGCCAGGCGCACCGGTGCGCCGACCGCGCCCGCGGCGTCGGCCACGCGCACCCGGCCGCCCTTGGTCTCCACCACCGCGTCGGCGCCGTCGCGCGCCGCGATGCGGCCGTCGAAGAAGTTGCTGGCGCCCAGGAAGCCGGCGACGAACTCGGTCCGCGGCTTTTCGTAGATGTGGCGCGGTTCGCCCTCCTGCTCGATCACGCCGTCGCGCATGACCGCCACGCGATCGGACAGCGTCAGCGCCTCTTCCTGGTCGTGCGTCACGAACACCGCGGTGATGCCGAGCCGCTGCTGCAATTCGCGCAGCTCGACCTGCATCTCCTCGCGCAGCATCTTGTCGAGCGCGCCCAGCGGCTCGTCCAGCAGCAGCACGGCAGGCTTGACCACGATCGCGCGCGCCAGCGCCACGCGTTGCTGCTGCCCGCCCGAGAGCTGGCGCGGAAAGCGGTCGGCGAAGCCGTCCAGCTTCACCAGCGCCAGCGCCTCCTTGACCGCCGCGTCGCGCTGGGCGCGGCCGACGCGGCGCATGCGCAGCCCGAAGGCCACGTTGTCCGCCACGCTCAAATGCGGGAACAGCGCGTAGCTCTGGAACACCATGCTGAAGTCGCGCTTGTAGGGCGGCACGTCGGTCACGCGCCGGCCGCGGATGAACACCTCGCCCGCGGTCGGCTGCTCGAAGCCGGCGATCAGGCGCAGGGTCGTGGTCTTGCCGCAGCCCGACGGGCCCAGCAGCGAGAAGATCGTGCCGCGGCCGATCGCCAGGTCGACGTCGTTGACCGCGACCACCGCGCCGAAGGCCTTGCGCGCCTTTTCCAGGCGGACGTCGGGCGCGTCGGCGCTCACGCGACGGCCTTGGCGGGGGCCTGCGCCAGGACGCGGTCGACCTCGACGATCCGCGCCCAGCATTCCATCACCGCCGCCACCAGCTCCAGCTCCATCAGGCGCTGGCTGACCGAGCGCCGCGTCGCCTCGCGCCAATGCGCCGTGGCGGTCAGCGCGAGGTGGTCGAGCGCCGCGCGCATCGCGCCGCCGGGCAGCGCCGCCTCGGCCGCGGCGACGCGGGCCGTGGCGGGTTCGATGCGTGCGGCAATGTCGTCCACCAGCGCGCGCAGCAGCCGGCCTTCCTCGTCGGCGCCGAAGCCGGGCAGGGCCGCGAGCTCGGCGCGGCAGGCTCGTTCCAGCGACGCCGCATGGTCCGACCGGCCCGCGGCCGCGTCGGCCAGGCGGGCGTGGCGCGCCGTCGCCATCAGGTGGTCGACCGCGTTCTGCACCAGGCGGAAGCTGGGCGCGTCCGACGTGCGGTAGAAGCGCAGCGTGTCGCGCATCGTGCCGTAGCCGCGGATCGGCAGGTAGTGGCGCACGTAGCCGTCCAGCGCGATGTATTTTCGGATCAGGTCGCCCATCTCGGGATGGGGCGAGAACAGCACCGCGCGGCCGCGATTGCCCGCGGCCAGCAGGACCGCGGGCTTGCCCGCCATGTCGCGCTGGAACTTCTCGTGGGTGAGCGGATTGTCGATCGCCAGCCCCCCGGGCAGCGTCAGCGCGTGGAAGCGGCCGGCGACGACGAGGCCCTCGTCGATCCGGTCGTAGATCGGGCCGTGGTAGTAGGGAATCTCCATCGTCGGCGGCAGCCCGGCGGAAAGCGGCCCCGGCGGCAGATCGACCGCGACCACGCCCACGCCGCTCTGCAGGTATTCGTGGGTATAGAGCGGCTTGGCGCGCGCCGTGCCGGTCCAGTCCGGCCGCCCGGCCGACAGGTAGAAGGCGCCGCCGCACGAGCCGATGGCGGTGCCGCCTTCTGCCAGGAAATCGCGCATGCGCCGGTCGGCCCCCGGCGCGTCCTCCGCCTTGTCGATGCCCCAGGTCGAGAATCCCCCGGGCAGGATCACCAGGTTGGCCTGGTCCAGCGCATCGCCGGCCAGATCCTTGCCGTCCACCGGCAGGTAGGGAATGCCGAGCCGCAGCAGCGCCAGCGAATAATAGGCATAGTAGGGGAACTTCGACGCGGTGCCGGCGAACAGCAGGGTGGCCGGCGTGGCCAGCGCCGGCGCGTCGGGCGGGATCGGCGCGTCCCACGCCGCGAGCCTGACGCCAAGATGCGCGAGCGCCGTTCGGGCGGCGGCGTCGAGATCGACGATGTAGTCGCCGGCCTCGCCGCCGCCGTCGGACGCAAGACGCCTGACCGCGACGCCACGCGCCGACAGGCGGTTGGCGACGAGCGCGGTGTCGAGCCCGTCGCCGTTCGCCCGCCAGCCGAGAAGGAAGGGCGCGGCGTTGTGTCCGCGCGCGTCCATCAGCCGCCGGCGACCACGCGGTTCCAGCGCTGCGTCCACTCGGCGCGGCGCTCGCTCATGAAGTCGTGGTCCAGGTTCACCAGCTTGGCCATCTGCTCGGGCGGGAACTTCACGCGCTCCTGCAATTCCGGCGTCAGCTTGGCCGCCATGTCCTTGTTGGTGCCGGCGTAGTTGTAGACCTTGGCCACGAACGTCTGGACTTCGGGATCCATCGTGACGTTGAGGTACTCCTCGGCCGCCTCCAGGTTCTTGGTTCCCTTGGCGATGCTGGTGCCCGAGGAGTAGGGGATGCCGCCCTCCTTCGGATAGGCCCATTCGACCGGCGCGTTCCAGCCTTTCACCGTGTAGGTCTGCGACTTGTAGAGAATGCCGATCACCGCTTCCTCGGTACGCAGCGCGTTCATGATCGAGTCGGTGTCCTTGGCGAAGATCGGCTTCAGGTCGGCGATCTTCTTCAGCATCTCGAAGCCGGCCTCGGCGTCCTTTGGGTCCTTGCCGGCCGCCAGCGCGCCGATCGGAATGATGTAGGTGCCGATCGAATGCGACACCTCGGGAAGCACGATGCGGCCCTTGTACTCCGGCTTCCACAGGTCGGCCCACGAGGTGGGCGGCGTCTTCACCAGCTTGGTGTTGTAGATGATGCCGGTGACCGAGAACAGCATCGGCACCCAGTAGTCGTTCCAGAACGCCGGCACCATGTTGCGCACGTGCGGCATGCGCGGCGAATCCTTGTTGAGCTTCTCCACCACCCCTTGCTTGATGGCCAGCGGCACCAGCCCGTCATGGATCTGCACCAGGTCGACGGTCTGGTTGCCGAGGCTGACCTTCAGCTTGGTGATGCGCTCGACCGGGCTCGAGCCGCGGTCCTGCAGCACCTTGATGCCGGTGGCCTTGGTATAGGCCGCATCGACGTTGTCGCGCATCGCGTCGCCCCACTGGCCGCCCCAGGTCATGCAGACGACCTGGTCGGGTTTCGCGAAGGCCTGGGTCGATCCGGCCACGCGCGCCAAGACGGGGACCGCCGCGGCGGCCCCGGCCAGCCGCATCATGTCTCGCCTGTGCATGGTAATCCTCCGTAATGTTCCCGAGATCGTTTTATTTGAAACATATCCCATCCGGGGCGGCGCACAAAGCGCGGCGACCGGCGGGCAGCAACCGATTGCCCGGTGGCGCGTCGCGTCCGACCGGGCCTATAGTGCCAAAGATGCGAGGGAGGCCGCGATGCCCGTGCTGGAACAATCGGCGCCGCAAACCGGACTGAGTTCCTACCGCCCGCCGATCGCCGGGCACGGGCACGCCGTGGTGGCCGGGCATTACGGCGCGGCCCACGCCGCCTTTCGCGTGCTCGAGGCCGGCGGCAACGCGATCGACGCCGGCGTGGCCGCGGGCATCGCGCTGGGCGTGCTGCAGAGCGACATCGTCAATGTCGCCGGCGTGGCGCCGACCCTGATCTACAGCGCCGGCCAGGACGAGGTGTTCTCGGTCGCGGGGCTCGGCACCTGGCCGAAGGCGGCCTCGGCCGAGTTCTTCCGCAAGAACCATGGCGGCAAGATTCCCAGCGGCGTGCTGCGCACCGTGGTGCCGGCGGCGCCGGCGGCCTGGATCGCCGCGCTCGACCGCTTCGGCACGAAGAGCTTCGGCGAGGTCGCGGCCGGCGCGATCTATTTCGCGCGCGAGGGATTCGCGATGCACCCGCTGATGGCCGAGGTGGTGCGCGACAGCCAGGCCGAATACGCGCGCTACCCGTCCAGCGCGGCGATCTACCTGCCGGGCGGGCGGCCGCCGCGGCCGGGCGACCTGTTCGTGCAGGCCGACCTCGCGCGCACGCTGCAGTTCATGGCGGACGAGGAGAAGAAGGCGGCCGGGCGCGGCCGGGCGGCCGGGCTGAAGGCGGCGCGCGATGCCTTCTATGCCGGCGACATCGCGCGCGCGATCGTCGAATTCCACCGGAAGGAAGGGGGCTGGCTGTCGGCCGAGGACATGGCCGGCTTCGACGCGCCGATCGAGAAGCCGGTTTCCGTCCGCTACAAGGACTACGACGTCTACACCTGCCCGGCGTGGTGCCAGGGGCCGGCGCTGGGACAGGCGCTGAAGCTGGTCGAGGGCATGGACCTGAAGGGGCTGAAGCACAATTCGCCCGACTACATCCACGCCCTGGCCGAGGCGCTGAAGCTGGTCTTCGCCGACCGCGAGCGCTACTACGGCGACCCGCGCTTCGTCGACGTGCCGCTGAAGCAGCTGTTGTCCGACGCCTATGCGCGCCAGCGCCGCGGCGAGATCAGGCCGGATCGCGCGTCGCCCGGCCTGCCGCCGCCCGGCGACCTGGGGCGCGGCGCCGGCGGCGCCCTTGCGGCCAGCGCGGCCGCGCCGGCGCGTCCCGCGCTCGACACCTCGTATGTCTGCGTCATCGACAAGCACGGCAACGTGTTCTCGGCCACGCCCAGCGACACCTCGGCGGAGGGTCCGGTGGTGCCGGGCACCGGGCTGGTGCCGTCCACGCGCGGCTCGCAGTCCTGGACCGATCCCGCCCATGCCTCGGTGGTGGCGCCGGGCAAGCGCCCGCGCCTGACGCCAAGCCCCGCGCTCGCGCTGGGACGGCGCGGCGCCAAGGGGCGCGAGGCGCTGCCGTTCGGCACGCCGGGCGGCGACGTGCAGATCCAGGCGATGCTGCAGGCCTTCGTCAACCGCGTCGAGTTCGGCATGGATCCGCAGCAGGCGGTCGAGGCGCCGCGCTTCGCCACCTACAGCTTCCCGGATTCGTTCGAGCCGCATGCCTACCAGCCCGGAATGCTCAAGGTGGAATCCCGCCTGCCGCGCGCGACCGGCGACGATTTGGCCGGGCGCGGGCACAAGGTCGAATGGTGGCCCGAGTTCGTGTGGCGCGCCGGCGCGATGTGCCTGATCCACGCCGATCCGGACACCGGCTTGAAGACGGCGGGCGCCGATCCGCGCCGGCCGGCCTACGCCCTGGCCTGGTAGAGAGGGACGATGACCGACCGCCTGACCATCGCCGACCTGGCCGCGCTCTACGAGAAGGCGGCGGGCGCGCCCGACGCGCGCGCCCTCTATCGCGCGGTCGACGACGTGGTCCAGCGCCGCATCGGCCATCGCCTGTTCACGATCATGCGCATCTACGAGGGCGGCCAGGAAGTGGAGCGCGTCTACAGCAGCGACGAGAAGGCCTATCCGGTCGGCGGGCGCAAGGTGAAGCAGGGCACGCATTGGGGCGACAAGGTGCTGGGGCGCGGCGAGGTGCATATCGCGCGCGACAAGGACGAGGTGAAGCGCGCCTTCGCCGACTACGAGCTGATCTGGAGCCTGGGCGTCGAGTCGATCATGAACGTGCCGGTCAGCTTCCGCGGCCGCCAGCTCGGCACGATGAACGTCTCGGGCACCGCCCATCAGTTCGGCGAGGCCGAGGTGCGCGCGGCGCGCGCGATCGCCGCCTACCTGGTGCCGGTGCTGCTCGCCGACTACTAGCCGGCCGTTCGCGGGGGGAGTGCGATGGCGCTGCTCGAGGTCAGGGGCCTCAAGCGCAGCTTCTACGGCGTGCATGCGTTGAACGGCGTCGACCTGACGGTCGCGGCGGGACGCATCACCGGGCTGATCGGCCCGAACGGCGCGGGCAAGACGACGCTGTTCAACTGCGTGTCGGGCGTGGTGCCGCCCGATTCCGGCACGATCGTCTTCGACGGGCGCGACATCACCGGCTGGCGGCCGGACCGCATCGCCGCCGTCGGGCTGGTGCGCACCTTCCAGATCGCCCGCGGCTTTCCGCGCTTGAGCGTGTTCGAGACCCTGCTGCTCTACGGCGACCGCCAGCCGGGCGAGGGCGTGCGCGCGGCGCTGCTGCGCCCGGCCGCCGCGCTCCGGCGCGAGGACCAGCTGGTGGCGCGCGCGGCCGCCGTCGCGCGGCGGCTCAACCTGACGCGGGTGCTGAACGACCCGGACGCCGCGCTGTCGGGCGGCCAGAAGAAGCTGATGGAGATCGGCCGCGTGCTGATGGCCGAGCCCAAGCTGATCCTGCTGGACGAGCCGGTCGCGGGCGTGAACCCGTCCCTGACCCGCGAGATCGCCGCGCACCTGCGTGGGCTGACGCAGGAGGGGCTGACGATCCTTTTGATCGAGCACCACATGGACACGATCGCGCAGCTCTGCGACCGCGTGGTGGTGATGGCCGAGGGCCGCAACCTGGCCGAGGGCAGCTTCGCCGAGATGGCGGCGAACGAGGCGGTGCAGGAAGCCTATATGGGGCGGCGCCAATGGGCCTCCTGAACGTCGAGGGGCTCGTTGCCGGCTACAGCGCCAACGACGAGATCCTGAAGGGCGTCGACTTCGCGGTCGAACCGGGCGAGATCGTTGGCATCATCGGGCCGAACGGCGCCGGCAAGTCGACGCTCCTGAAGGCGATCGCCGGCCTCTTGAGGCCGGGGAAGGGAAGCATCCGCCTCAAGGATGCGCCGATCGGCGGGCGCCTGCCGCGCGAGATCTGCCGGCTGGGCCTGGCCTACGTGCCGCAGGAGCAGAACGTATTCCCCACCCTGTCGGTGCGCGAGAACCTGGAGATGGGCGGCTATGTCGATCCCAAGGGCGCGCGCGCCAGGATCGACCGCGTGTTCGCGCGGTTCCCCGTGCTGGCGAAGAAGCGCCGCCTGGCGGCGCGGGGGCTCTCGGGCGGCGAGCGGCAGATCCTGGCCATGGCCATGGCGCTGATGGTCGAGCCCGATGTGATGCTGCTGGACGAGCCCTCGGCCGGGCTGTCGCCGATCGCAGCCGAGCGGCTGTTCGAGAGCGTGATCGCGATCAACCGCGAGGGCGTCGCGATCGCGATGGTCGAGCAGAACGCGCGCGAGGCCTTGTCGATCGCCGGCCGCGCGTACATCCTGGTGGACGGGCGCAACCATCGCAGCGGCGACGCCAGGGCGCTGGCCGCCGACCCGGATATCCGCCGGATCTTCCTGGGCGGATGACGAAACGAAAACAAGCAGGAGAGGCACCATGAAGACGCAGCTTCCGACCATCGCGCGCCGCGCGCTCGTCAAGGGCGCCGGCGCGCTGGCCTTCACCGGCGCGATGCCGGCGATCGTGCGCGCGCAAGGCGCGCCGATGCAGCTCGGCGTGCTGACCCCCTTGACCGGCGCGGGCGGCTTCGACGGGCCGCGCATGCTGAAGGCGATGCAGGCGGTGTTCGACGAGGTC
>JADZDN010000187.1 GCA_020851015.1 Alphaproteobacteria bacterium
CGGCACCCTTGAGCGGGGCGGGTCGGGGCGCGGCCTAGCTGTCCTTGCCCTGGTAGATCTTGATCACCTGGTCCAAGAGCTTCATGGCGTCGTCCTTGGACCGCTGGAAGCTGGTGCGGCCGATGATCGAGCCGTTGCCGCCGCCGTCGCGGATCGCCTTGGCGTCGTCGAACACCGAGTTCTCGCCCTTGGCCTCGCCGCCCGAGAACACCACGATGCGCTTGCCGCCGAACAGCGACTGCACCACGTGTTCCACGCGCTTGGCCTGGGTCGAGATGTCGATCTTGCGGTCCTCGTAGACCTTCTTCGCCTCCGCCAGCTCCAGGTGCGCCGAGGGCAGCTTGACCTTGATGATGTGCGCGCCCATCAGCGCCGCCATGTGGGCGGCGTAGGCGACGATGTCCATCGCCGTCTCGCCCTGCTTCGACAGGTTGCCGCCGCGCGGGTAGGACCAGACGACCGACGCCAGCCCGTGCGACTTCGCCTCAGCGATCAGCTCGCGCAGGTCGTTCATCATGTTGTACTGCGCGTCCGAGGCCGGGTAGATCGTGTAGCCGACGGCCGCGCAGCCCAGGCGCAGCGCGTCCCTGACCGAGCCGTAGATCGTCTGCGCCGCCGCTTCCTTGACGCGGGACAGCGAGTTGCCGCTGTTGACCTTGAGGATCAGCGGGATCTGGCCGGCGAACGTATCGGCGCCGGTCTCCAGCATGCCGAGCGGCGCGGCGAAGGCGTTCAGCCCGGCGTCGATCGCGAGCTGGAAATGGTAGTGCGGATCGTAGGCCGGCGGATTGGGCGCGAAGCTGCGCGCGGGCCCGTGCTCGAAGCCCTGGTCGACCGGCAGGATCACCATCCGGCCCGAGCCGCCCAAGCGCCCGGTCATCAGCATGCGGGCGAGGTTCGCCTTGGTGCCAGGGTTGTCGCTTTCGTAGTGCGACAGGATCTCGCGGACTTTCCGGGTGGTCTTCATGGGGGCGTTTCACTCTCGCTTGCGATGGGACGGGCGGGATTGCCGGGGTTCATAGCCAAGCCGGGCCGGGTTTTCAACCGCGGCCAGGATCGCCCATTAGGGTTAACGCTTTGGCGCGCTAGGGCCCATGCGGGCCTGTCGGTGGTCGGGCCGGCGAATCGCCGCTAGGGTGCCGGCGTGAGCCCCGCCCTGCGCATGAGCCTGTTCTTCGCCGTGATGTTCGGGACCGTCGGGGTGCACCTGCCGTTCTGGCCGGTATGGCTGTCCGGCCGCGGCCTGTCCCCGACCGACATGGGCCTGGTGATGGCGACCGGGCTTCTGGTCCGTGGGTTCACCATGCCCCTGATCGGCAGCCTGTCGGACCGCGCGCCCGACCGGCGCATCGTGCTGGTGATCGCCACCGTCGTGGCGTTCCTGGCCGGCGTGCTGTTCCATTTCGCGCGCACGATCGGCGACTTCATGCTGGCGACGGCGGTGATGACGGTGGGGTTCGGCGCGGTCGGGCCGCTGGCGGAAAACCAGGCCATGCTGCTGGCGACGGCGCGCGTGTTCGAATACGGCCGGGTGCGCGCGCTGGGCTCGATGGGCTTCGTCGTCTGCACGGTCGGCGCGGGCTACATCCTGGCCGGGCGCAGCTCGGAAACGGTGCTGGCCATGGTGCTGGCGATGGTGACGGTGATGATCGCCTTCAGCCTCGCCCTGCCGGCGGCACCCCCCGGGCCGCCGGCCGCGCGGCGCGGCGAAATCGGTCCGCTGCTGCGCCAGCGCACGATCCTGTGGCTGCTGGCGGCCGTGACCTTGATCCAATGCAGCCATGCGGTCTTTTACGCCTTCGGCACACTCGAGATGCGCCGGCTGGGCGTCGGCGATGGCGCGATCGGCGTCTTGTGGGCGGTCAGCGTGCTGGCGGAGATCGTGCTGTTCTGGCGCGGCCAGAGCCTGCTGCGGTGGATCGACCCGATCGCGCTCCTGGCGGTCGCCGGCGTCGGCGGGGTGCTGCGGTGGTGCCTGATGGCGGTCGTGTCGTCGATCCCGGCGCTGGCGGCGGTGCAGATCCTGCACGCCGCCACCTTCGGCTGCTGCCATCTCAGCATGATGATCATCCTGGCCCGCGCCGTGCCGGTCAGCCATTCCGCGACCGCCCAGGCCCTGTTCGCCTCGGGCTCCTACGCCTTCGGAATGGGGGCGGCGATGGCCTTGTCCGGCTGGCTCTATGCCAGCGTCGGCGCCGGCGGCTTCTATTGCATGGCGATCATGGCGGCGCTCGGCATCGGCGCCGGCTTGATGGTCGGCCGGAGCTGGGACGGCGGCCAGCTCGATCTCGCGCGCTGACGGCGGCGCGGCCTATACTGGGTGCGGGAGGCGACGAGACTCGATGCACGATCTGGTCATTCGCGACGCGCTGATCTGCGTGCTGCGGAATTTCGCATGATCCTGGAAGCCGCCGTCTTGAACGTGACGCAGGGCCACTCCGCCGCCTTCGAGCGGGCGATGGCCGAGGCGCGGCCATTGATCGCGGCGACGCCCGGTTTCAAGGGGATCGAGGTCCGGCCCTGCGTCGAGACGCCGGGCCGCTACCTGCTGCTGGTCTGGTGGGAAAAGCTCGAGGACCACACGGTCGGCTTCCGCCAGTCCGACCGCTATCCGGAATGGCGCCAGCGCCTGCACCATTTCTACGATCCGTTCCCGCTGGTCGAGCACTACGCCGACCCGATCGGCGGCAAGCCATGACGGAAACGACGCTCGACATGACGGTCTGGCGCGGCGATGCCGCGGGCGGCGCGTTCCGCGGCTATCGCGTGCCCGCGCGTCCCGGCCAGACCGTGCTCGACGTCGTAACCTGGATCCAGCGCCACGTCGATCCTGGCCTGTCCTACCGCTATGCCTGCCGCGTGGGCATGTGCGGGACCTGCGCCATGACGGTCAACGGCAAGCCGCGCTGGACCTGCCGCACCCTGGTGGGGACGGTGGCGCCCGACCTGCGGCTCCGCGTGGCGCCGCTCGCCAACCTGCCGGTGGTCAAGGACCTGGCCTGCGACATGACGGCGTTCTTCGACAAGTGGCGGCGCGCGGAGGGGAAGTTCCAGGCGCCGGCCGGCGCGGCGCAGGATTTCGCGGCGGTGCCGCCGGCAAGCGCGGCGCGCCAGGCGGCGGATGCGGGCATCGAGTGCATCGGCTGCGCCGTGTGCTACGCGGCCTGCGACGTCGTTGCGTGGAATCCCGGGTATCTCGGCCCGGCCGCGCTCAACCGCGCCTGGACCCTGGTCAACGACGTGCGCGACGGCGCCGGTGCGGCGCGGCTGGCGGCGGTGGCGGGCGATGCGGGCTGCCATTCCTGCCACAGCCACCAGTCCTGTCGCGCGCATTGCCCGAAGCAGCTCAACCCGACCGCCGCCATCGCCGGGCTGAAGCGCCTGGCGGCTCTGGCCGCGCTGAAGGGCGAGATATGAGCCCGGCGCGGGCGGAAACCCTGCTGTGGCTTGCCCAGCGCGCCAGCGCGGCCGTGCTGGGCGTCTGGGTGCCCGTTCACCTGGTCACGATCGTGCTGGCGGTGCGCGGCGGGTTGAGCGCGCGCGAAATCCTGGAGCGCACGCAGGGCAGCGCCGCCTGGGCGGTTTTCTACGCCATGTTCGTGCTGGCGGTTTCCATCCATGCGCCGATCGGCCTGCGCACGGTCGCGCGCGAAATGCTGGGCTGGCGCGGCCCAGGGCTGGAGGTTGCCACCCTGGTCGCAGGCCTAGCGCTGGCGCTGTTCGGCTGGCGGGCCGTCGCCGGGCTGGTGATGGCGTGACCGCTTGGGCCATCCGCAGCGGGCGCTGGCCCGCGCGCGGCCACGCCGGCTTCTGGGCCTTCGTCGTCCATCGCATTTCGGGCGTGGCGCTGGCGCTGTTCCTGCCCGCGCATTTCTGGGCCCTGAGCCAGGCGATCCAGGGCGAGGCGGCGCTGGACGGGTTCCTGCGCTGGACGGACCGGCCGCTGGTGAAGGCGGCGGAGTGGTTGCTCGTCGTACTGCTGGCCGCGCACCTCGCCGGCGGGTTGCGCCTGCTCGCCATCGAGTTCCTGCCCTGGCGCGACGCGCAGAAGACCTACGTCGCGCTCGGCGCGGGGTTCGCGGTGCTCGTCGGGTTGGCCATGGCGCTGAACCTGGCCAGATGAGCGCAACCATAGCCCGACGATGCGTCATGGCTGGCCATGACGGAACAAGAGACTTCTCGCCCCGGTGATCCCCCTGACCGATCTTGTCATCTCGCTGGCCGCGCTGCTGGGCGCCTTCGTGTCGGGCCTGTCGGGGTTCGCCTTCGGGCTGATCGTGCTGGGGATCTGGCTGCACGTGCTGCCGCCGACGGTGACCGGTCCGCTGGTGCTGATCTGCGGCGGGTTCACGACCTCGATGTCGCTGGTGGCGGTGTGGCCGGCGATCCGCCTCACGCGCGTCCTGCCGATGATCCTCGGCGGGTTCCTGGGCATACCGGCGGGCATCTGGCTGCTGACCCAGCTCGATCCGGCGGTGCTGCGCCGGTCGATCGGTATTTTCATGATCGCCTATTCGCTGTTCATGCTGCTGTCGCCGCGGCTGGTGCTGCGCCATGCCGGCCGCGCGGCCGATGCGGCGATCGGCTTCGTCGGCGGCGCCATGAGCGGCTCGGTCGGCCTGTCCGGCGCGGTGCCCACGGCCTGGAGCATGCTGCGGGGTTGGCGTCCGGACGAGGCGCGCGCGGTCTACCAGCCCTTCAACCTGCCGATCCTCGCGGCAAGCCTCGC
>JADZDN010000188.1 GCA_020851015.1 Alphaproteobacteria bacterium
GTCGAACGTGCCGCCGCCCAGGTCGTAGACCGCGATCGTGCCGGTCTTCTTCTTCTCGAGCCCGTAGGCCAGCGCGGCGGCGGTCGGCTCGTTGATGATGCGCAGGACCTCGAGCCCCGCGATCTTGCCGGCGTCCTTGGTCGCCTGGCGCTGTGCGTCGTTGAAGTAGGCGGGAACGGTGATGACCGCCTGGGTCACCTTCTCGCCCAGGAAGGCCTCGGCCGTCTCCTTCATCTTCATCAGGATGAAGGCGCTGATCTGCGAGGGCGAATACTTCTTGCCGCGCGACTCGACCCAGGCGTCGCCGTTGTCGCCGGAAATGATCTTGTAGGGCACCAGGCCCATGTCCTTCTTCGCGATCGGGTCGTCGAAACGCCGCCCGATCAGGCGCTTGATGGCGAAGAACGTGTTCTCGGGGTTGGTGACGGCCTGGCGCTTGGCGGCCTGGCCGACCAGGCGCTCGCCGGAATCGGTGAAGGCGACCTGCGAGGGGGTGGTGCGCATGCCCTCCGCGTTCTCGATGACGCGCCAGTCCTTGCCCTCCATCACCGCGACGCAGGAATTCGTGGTGCCGAGGTCGATGCCGATTACCTTGCTCATGTTTTTCCCTCTCGGTGGCGGACGCGGCCAGGCCCGAAACGGCACCAAGCCGGTCCCCAAAATCTGGGTTCATCAATCTGGAGCGCCTCCAAACCGCCGGCCGGCGGCCTTAAGGCGCGTTGCTCGTGGGGTCATATAGGTGCCGGCGGCGGGCCATGCAAGCCGCCAAATGGGGTCCGGACCCCGGTTTGACAGGCCCGGGAGGGATGGGGATGCTGGCCCCATGCCGTTGTTCTATCAAGGCGGCCCGGCGGACCAGGACCCTGCCGCGGCAGACGCCGCTCGCGCGCGGGCGCGGCCTTTCCGGCTGATCCAGGCGATCAGCGTTGGCGACGCGGTCGGGGGGATGCTGCTGCACTACCTGGCGCCCCGGCTGGGCGTGCCGGGCGAGGTCCTGGGCATGCCGGTGCTGGAGTTCGTCGGGCTGGCGCTGATCGCGATCGGGGCCAGCGGCTACGTGCTGTTCGAGCTCCTGGCGCGGGCGGCCATGAAGCGGACCGACCCGCCGCGGCCGCTGCGCTGACCATCCCGCATGATCGTCTCGGCCAGCTACCGGACGGACATTCCGGCCTACTACGGCGCCTGGTTCCAGGCGCGCCTGGAGGCCGGCTATTGCCGGGTGCGCAATCCCTATGGCGGCAAGCCGCTGACCGTGTCGCTCCGGCCGGCGGATGTCCAAGGTTTCGTCTTCTGGACCCGCAATCCCGGACCCTTCGCGCCGGTCCTGGCCGAGCTGCATCGCCGGGGCATGCCTTTCGTCGTGCAGATGACCATCACGGGCTATCCGCGCGCGCTGGAGGAGGCGGTGCAGCCGGCGGCGCGCGCCGTGGAGCAGCTCCGGGCGCTCGCCCACGCCTATGGGCCGCGCGTTGCCGTCTGGCGCTACGACCCGATCCTGTTCACCACCCTCACGCCGCCCGAATGGCACCTGGCGCAGGTCGGCAAGCTGGCCCGGGCGCTCGCCGGCGCGACCGACGAGGCCGTCGTCTCGCTGGCCGATGCCTACCGCAAGACGAAGCGCAATCTCGCGGCCGCCGCCCTGGCGCACGGTTTCGCACCGATGCCGCCGCTGGACGATCCCTTGTCCTTCCTGGGCGAACTGGCGGCCGTCGCGGCGGGCCAGAATATCGCCATGACCGCCTGCACCGAGCCCGGGCTGGAATTCCCCGCCGCGCGCTGCATCGATGCAGGGCGCCTTTCCGACGTGGCCGGCCGGCCGATCGACGCGCGCCAACGCGGCAACCGGCCGGGCTGCCTGTGCAGCGAGAGCCGCGACATCGGCGCCTACGAAAGCTGCGCCCAGGGCTGCACCTACTGCTACGCGGTAGCGGATCGCGCGCGGGCCAAGCGGAACCTGGCGGCGCATCGTCCGGACGGCGAATTCCTGGTCGGGCCGGGACCCTGATGGGGCAGACCCAGCCCGTCGGCCCCGCGCTCGCCATCACCTTCGGCAACCAGATCGCGATGGCGATGCCGGTCGGCGCCGCCTCGGTGCTGACGCCGGCCATGGCGGCGGGCATGGACGTGCCGATATCGCTGCTCGGCGTCTATGCCGCGATACTGTGGAGCGCGGCGATGATCGGCTCGCTCGCGTCGGGCTGGATGCTGGCCTGGATGGCGCCCGTGCGCGCGCTGCAGGTCATGATGCTGGTCACGGCGGCGGCGGCCTGGTGCGTGGCGTCGGGCAGGCTGTGGCTGGTGGCGGCGGGGGCGGTGCTGATGGGCCTGGCGGCCGGGCCGGAGGTGCCGGCCAGCGTGCAACTTCTGACCCGCGTGACGCCGGCGGCGCGGCGCAGCTTCGTGTTCTCGGCCAAGAGCACGGGCTGGCAGGTCGGCATGGCGACGCTGGGGCTGATCGCGCCGCCGCTGACCGCGACCTATGGCTGGCAGGGCTGCCTGATCGTCCTGGGCGCGATCAGCGCGGCAGCGGCGCTGGCGCAGGAGCCGCAGCGCCGCCGCTACGATACCGCGCACCCGACCAGCCGGCCGCCGCGCGGCGTGGTGCTGGGCTCGATCCGCGCGGTTACCCAATCGCCGGACCTGCTGCGCCTGACCCTTGTCGCGGGCGTGCTGTCGGTGCCGATGACGGTGCTGATGTCGTTTCAGGTCTCGCTGCTGTCGGTCGAGCTGGGCTATGGGCTGGCGCTGGCGGGCACGGTGTTCGCCTGCAGCCAGGGGGGATGCGTCGTGGGCCGCCTGTTGGGCGGCTACGCGGCGGGGCGGTGGATCGCCCCCGACCAGTTCCTCATCCTGATCGGCTTCGCCATGGCGGCGATGTCCACGGCCTTCGGTCTCACGACGCCGCAATGGCCGGTTGCCGCGGTGGTCGTCGTCGTGGTGCTGCTGGGCATGGCCGGCGCGGCGTGGCTGGGCGTCTGCCTGGCCGAGGTTTCGCGCATGGCACCCCCGCACCAGGTGGGCTTCGTCACCGGCGGGCTGCTGTTCTTCCACTACCTGGCGATCATCGTCACGCCGATCCTGTTCGCCGGCGGCGCGACGCTCTTCGGGTATCGCTGGGCCTATATCGGGGTCGGCGCGGTGACGGGCTTGGGCCTGGTTCTGCTGCTGCTGCTGCCCGCGCGGGCGCGCCGCTAGCCTTTCGCCACGCCGACCAGCGCCGGGCGCAGCAGGCGGCCGTGGATGACGAATCCGGCCTGCAGCACCTGCACCACCGTGCCGCCGGGCTTGCCGGTGCCCGGCACCTCGAACATCGCCTGGTGCAGGTTGGGGTCGAAGGGCTGGTCCATCGGCATCACCTTGGTGATGCCGTGCTTCTCCAGCATCGACTGGAGCTGGCGCTCGGTCAGCTCGACGCCTTCCATCAGCGTGGCGAGCGCGGTGTTGCCGGCCTTGGCGTCGGCCGGCAGCGCGTCGATCGCGCGGCGCAGATTGTCGGACACGGTCAAGACGTCGCGGGCGAAATTGGCGACCGCGTATTTGCTGGCGTCCTCGCGGTCGCGCTCGGCCCGCCGGCGCGTGTTCTCCGTCTCCGCCAGCGCGCGCAGAAGCTGGTCCTTGAGCTGGGCCACCTCGGCCTGCTGCTGGCCGTCGCCGGCCGCATCCGCACCGGCCTCGGCGCTGCCGGGCGGCGAGGCGGGCGGGAACTCCTCCGGCGTCGGCGACTGCTGGTAGGCGCGCGCGGCCTTGGCGGCCGCGGCCGGGGTGGAAGGGCTCTCCTCGGCCGGGTCGTTCTCCGGCTGGTCGGCCTTGTTGGCGGGATCGGTCATGTCCGGTGTCCAGGCTATGAATTCGTTGCGTCAGGTAGGGGTATCGGGCGCAAAAATCAACCGAGCAGCTTGCCGATGACCTTGGCCGTGTAGTCGACCATCGGAATGATGCGCGCATAGTTCATGCGCGTTGGGCCGATCACGCCGATGGCGCCGATGATCTTTTCCTCGCGGTTGGCGTAGGGCGCGATGATGACCGAGCAGCCGGCCATCGAGAACAGCTCGTTCTGGGCGCCGATGAAGATGCGCACCCCCTCGCCCTTTTCCGATGCGTCGAGCAGGCGGACCATCGCCTCCTTGGTCTCCAGCATGGCGAACAGCGCGCGGATGCGCTCGAGGTCCGCCATCTGCTGCACGTCGGCCAGAAGCTGGCCCTGGCCGCGCACCAAAAGGTAGCCGCCGGTGTCCGACCAGGTGGCGAGCCCGGCCTCCACGACCTTGCGGCTCAATTCGTCGAGCTGCGCGCGATGCGCCTCGAGCTCCGCCTTGATGGCCAGGCTCGCCTCGCTGATCGTGCGGCCGACCAGGCGGCGCGCCAAGTAGTTGGTCGCCTCGACCAGGCTCGATGCGGGCATGCCCAGCGGGATGTCGATGATGCGGTTCTCGACCAGCCCGTTCTCCGATACCAGCACGACCAGGGCGCGGCCGGGACCGAGCTGCACGAACTCGATATGCTTCAGCGGCGCCTCGGCCTTCGGCGCCACCACCAGGCCGGCGCAGTTCGACAGGCCGGACAGCATGCTGGTCGCTTCCTCCAGCACCGAGGAAAGGCTGCGCCCCGATGCGGCGCAGCGCCCGTCGATATTTTCGCGCTCGGCGGCCGACAAGGCGCCGATCTCCAGCAGCCCGTCGACGAACAGCCGGAGCCCCGCCTCGGTGGGCACCCTTCCGGCCGAGGTGTGCGGCGCGTAGAGCAGCCCCGCCTCTTCCAGGTCCGCCATCACGTTGCGGATCGTGGCGGGGGACAGCGACATGCCCAGCCGGCGCGAGATGGTGCGCGAGCCCACGGCCTCGCCGGTCTCGACATAGGCGTCGACGATATGGCGGAAGATTTCCCGCGAGCGGTCGTTCAGCGCACCGATCATCGTTTCCAGGCCCGGCCCGGGTAGGAAATTCCCGGGGCGCTGTGGTATGTAGTCGCCGCTTGCCGGGGCGTCAACACGAAGGCCCGTCTGCCGGCCGACGCCGATCCGGCTTTGTCTTCAACCGCTTGTGACCCATGTGAAAGGCTCCCATGCGCCCGTCCGGCCGCGCGCCCGACCAGCTCCGCCCCGTCGTCCTGGAACCCGGCTTCTCCAAGCACGCCGAAGGCTCGTGCCTCGCCCGCTTCGGCGACACGCATGTGCTGTGCACCGCCTCGGTTGAGGACAAGGTGCCGCCCTTCCTGCGCAATTCCGGCCAGGGCTGGGTGACCGCCGAGTACGGCATGCTGCCGCGCTCCACAGGCACCCGCACCGACCGCGAGGCCGCGCGGGGCAAGCAGTCCGGCCGCACGCAGGAGATCCAGCGCCTGATCGGCCGCTCGCTGCGCGCGGTCATGGACATGAAGGCCTTGGGCGAACTGCAGATCAAGATCGACTGCGACGTGATCCAGGCCGATGGCGGCACGCGCACCGCGGCGATCACCGGCGCCTATGTGGCGCTGCACCAGGCGATCCAGCACCTGCGCAAGATCGGCGCGATCAAGACGGCGCCGCTCACCGACCAGGTGGCCGCGATCTCCTGCGGCCTGTTCAAGGGCACGCCGGTGCTCGACCTCGACTACGCCGAGGACAGCAACGCCGACGCCGACGCCAATTTCGTGCTCACCGGCAAGGGCGGCATCGTCGAGGTCCAGGGCA
>JADZDN010000189.1 GCA_020851015.1 Alphaproteobacteria bacterium
ACGACAAGTCCATGGAGGTCGACAGCCGCGAGTTCGCCGCCGCGGTCGACCGCTGCCAGACGATCGCCGCCGAGAAGTCGCGGGCCGTCAAGCTGAGCCTGAAGAAGAACAGCCTGACCGTGTCGGCATCGAGTCCCGAGAACGGCACCGCCAGCGAAGAGCTGGAGGTCGACTACAAGGGCGGGGCGATGGAGATCGGCTTCAACGCCAAGTACCTGCTGGACATCGCCCAGCAGGTGACCGGCGGCAAGGCGCGGTTCGCGCTGGCCGACGCGGCGTCGCCGACGATCATCCGCGACGCGGACGACGATGCTGCGCTATACGTGCTGATGCCGATGCGCGTGTGAACAACGCCGCCGCCGCCCCGTTCTACCCGACGCCCAGCCCCGCGGCCGATCCGCCGCCCGCGGTGCTGCGCCTGACGGTCAGCGAGTTCCGCTGCTATCGCCGGGCCGAGGTTGTGACCGACGGGCACGGGGTGGTGCTGACCGGCCCGAACGGCGCCGGCAAGACCAACCTCTTGGAGGCGGTGTCGTTCCTGGCGCCGGGGCGCGGTTTGCGCCGCGCGGGGCTGGCCGAGATCGAGCGTCACGGGGCCGCGGCGCGCTGGGCGGTAGCGGCGACGCTGACGCAGCCCGGCGGGCCGGTCCTGATCGGCACCGGGCGCGATCCGGATGCGGGCGCCGAGGCCGAGCGCCGGGTGGTGCGGATCGACGGCCAGGCGCAGCGCGGCCCGGCGGTGCTGGGCGAATACCTGGCGATCAGCTGGCTGACGCCGGCGATGGACCGCCTGTTCGCCGACGGATCGAGCGCGCGCCGTCGCTTCGTCGACCGCCTGGCGCTGGGCTTCGATCCCGCCCATGCCCGGCGCGTGGCGGCCTACGAGCAGGCGATGCGCGAGCGCGCAAGGTTGCTGGAGGCCGGCAATGCCGACCCCGCCTGGCTCGACGCGCTGGAGGCGACGATGGCCGGCGAGGGCGTGGCGGTTGCCGCGGCGCGCGCGCAGTTGATCGGCCGGCTGGCGGCGCTGGCCGACGCGGCGGAGGGGCCTTTTCCCGCCCCGGCGCTTGCCATGACCGGCGAGCTGACCTTGTGGCTGGACGCGATGCCGGCGCTGGAGGCCGAGGAGAAGCTGGCGGCGAGCCTGGCGCGCGCGCGCCGGCACGACGCCGAAGCGGGCCGGGCCGGCATCGGGCCGCACCGCGACGACCTTCAGGTGGTCTTTCGCGCCAAGAACCAGCCGGCACGGCTGTGCTCCACCGGCGAGCAGAAGGCATTGCTGGTGGCGATCGTGCTGGCGCATGCCCGGCTGGTCGCGGCCCAGCGCGGGCGGCCGCCGCTGCTGCTGTTGGACGAGATTGCCGCGCACCTGGACGCACAGCGTCGCGCGGCGCTGTTCCAGGAGATCGGGCGGATCGGCTGCCAGGCCTGGATGACCGGCACCGACGAGATGCTGTTTGCGCCGCTGGCCGGCCGCGCGCGGTTCTTCCGCGTCGCCGACGCCGCGGTGCAGCCGCGCTGAAGGAGAGAAGGGATGAGCACGCAGACCGGAAACGGCGACGGAAACGGCAACGCCGCCGCCTATGGCGCCGAGCAGATCAAGGTGCTGCGCGGGCTGGATGCTGTGCGCAAGCGGCCGGGCATGTATATCGGCGACACCGACGACGGCTCGGGCCTGCACCACATGGTCTACGAGGTGGTCGACAACGCGATCGACGAGGCGCTGGCCGGCTACTGCTCGAAGGTCGACGTCGTGCTGAACGGCGACGGAAGCTGCACCGTGTCGGACGACGGGCGCGGCATCCCGGTGGACATCCATCCCGAGGAGGGCGTGTCGGCGGCCGAGGTCATCATGACCCAGCTCCACGCCGGCGGTAAGTTCGACCAGAACTCCTACAAGGTGTCGGGCGGACTGCACGGCGTCGGCGTGTCCGTCGTCAACGCGCTGTCCGAATGGCTGGAATTGCGCATCTATCGCGACGGCGGCGAGTTCTTCATGCGCTTCCGCGACGGCGAGCCCGAAGCGCCGCTGGCCCGCGTCGGCGACAGCAAGGGCCGCAAGGGCACGACGGTCACCTTCATGCCGTCGCGCCAGACCTTCACGATGACCGACTTCGACTACGGCACGCTGGAGCACCGGCTGCGGGAGCTCGCCTTCCTGAATTCCGGCGTGACCCTGACCCTGACCGACGCGCGGTCGGTCGAGCAGAAGGCCGCCACCATGCACTACGAGGGCGGCATCGCCGCCTTCGTGCAATGGCTCGACCGCAACAAGACGCCGCAGCACGAAGGACCGATCTTCATCACCGCGGAGCGCGAGGGCATCGCGGTCGAGGCGGCGATGCAGTGGAACGACAGCTACCACGAGAACATGCTGTGCTTCACGAACAACATCCCGCAGAAGGATGGCGGCACGCATTTGGCCGGATTCCGCGGCGCGCTGACCCGCCAGATCAACCACTACGCCAGCGAAAGCGGCATCGCGAAGAAGGAGAAGGTCGCGATCACCGGCGACGACGCCCGCGAGGGGCTGACCTGCGTGCTGTCGGTCAAGGTGCCGGACCCGAAATTCTCCAGCCAGACCAAGGAGAAGCTGGTCTCCTCCGAGGTCCGGCCGGTGGTCGAGAGCGTGGTCAACGAGCGCCTGCAGCAATGGTTCGAGGAGCATCCCGCCGACGCCAAGCGGGTGGTCGCCAAGGTGGTCGAGGCCGCCGCCGCGCGCGAGGCGGCGCGCAAGGCGCGCGAGCTGACGCGGCGCAAGGGCGTGCTCGACATGGCCTCGCTGCCCGGCAAGCTCGCGGACTGCCAGGAACGGGACCCGGCGCTGTCCGAGCTGTTCATCGTCGAAGGCGACTCGGCCGGCGGATCGGCCAAGCAGGGGCGCGACCGCAAGAACCAGGCGATCCTGCCGCTGCGCGGCAAGATCCTGAACGTCGAGCGCGCCAGGTTCGACAAGATGCTGGGCTCGGCCGAGATCGGCACGCTGGTGGCGGCGCTCGGCACCGGCATCGGGCGCGAGGATTTCGACATCGCCAAGTGCCGATACCACCGCATCATCATCATGACGGACGCCGACGTCGACGGCAGCCACATCCGCACCCTGCTGCTGACCTTCTTCTTCCGCCAGATGCCGGCGCTGTTCGAGGGCGGGTACGTCTACATCGCCCAGCCGCCGCTCTATCGCGCCAAGCGCGGCAACTCCGCCGTCTACCTCAAGGACGACCGGGCGCTCGACGAGTACCTGGTGACGGCCGGCCTCGACGACGCCGCCTTCGACCAGCATGACGGGATGCGGCGGGTCGGCGCCGACCTCCGGGCGCTGGTCGACGAGGCGCGCCAGGCGCGCCAGCTGATGGTGCCGCTGGCCCGGCGCATCGGGCACCTGCCGACCATCGAGCAGGCGGCGATCGCGGGCGTCCTGACGCCCGAGGCGCTGGCCGATCCGGCCGGCGCCGCCGGCATCGTCGCCCAGCGCCTCAACCTGCTGGCGCCGGAGCTGGAGCGGACCTGGATGGGCACCG
>JADZDN010000190.1 GCA_020851015.1 Alphaproteobacteria bacterium
GACATGGGGACGTATTTCAACCTGATCTACCCCAGCACGATGTTCGGCCTGACGCGCGACTGCATGTGGTGGCTGGAGCTGCATCCCCGCGGACCGGACCGCACGCGGCTGATCGTCGGCTCGGCGTTTCCGAAATCGACCGTCGCGCGCGCCGACTTCGCCGAGGTCGTCCAGCGCTACTACCGGCGCTGGGACAAGTCGATCCCCGAGGACAACGTGATCTCGCAGCTCCAGCACCAGGGCTTCTCGCCGCTGGTGCCGGTGGCCGGGCGCCTGGCGCCCGACGAGCCGGTCGTGCATGTCTTCAACAACTGGATCCTCGACCGGGTGCTGGGCGGCCCCTAGGCCTGGTACTTAAGAACGATTCTAATCAACTTGCTTTCCTCGGCCGATAGTGTTATTAGAATGGCTCTAATGTAGCTGGAGCAATCGCCCACCCATCGGAGGGACACATGGCGAACGAAGGCAAGTGCCCGGTCACGGGCGGAACGCGCAAGCCCACCACATCGCGGGGCAGGACGAACCGCGAGTGGTGGCCGGACCAGTTGGATCTCGGCGTCCTGCACCAGAACTCCTCTCTGTCCAATCCGATGGGCAAGGGGTTCAGCTACGCCGAGGAGTTCAAGAAGCTCGACCTGCAGGCCCTGAAGAAGGACCTGACCGCGCTGATGACCGACTCGCAGGACTGGTGGCCGGCGGACTTCGGCCACTACGGTCCCCTGTTCGTCCGCATGGCCTGGCACAGCGCGGGCACCTACCGCACGGGCGACGGCCGCGGCGGCGCCGGCACCGGGCAGCAGCGTTTCGCGCCGCTCAACTCCTGGCCGGACAACGCGAACCTGGACAAGGCGCGGCGGCTGCTGTGGCCGATCAAGCGGAAGTATGGCCGCAAGATCTCCTGGGCCGACCTGATGATCCTGGCGGGCAACGTCGCGCTGGAATCGATGGGCTTCAAGACCTTCGGCTTCGGCGGCGGCCGCGCCGACGTCTGGGAGCCCGAGGAGCACGTCAACTGGGGCTACGAGGACGCCTGGCTGGGCGACAAGCGCTACACCGGCGAGCGGGTTCTCGACAATCCGCTCGGCGCCGTCCAGATGGGCCTGATCTACGTCAACCCGGAAGGCCCGAACGGCAACCCGGACCCGCTCGCGGCGGCCAAGGACATCCGCGAAACCTTCGCCCGCATGGCGATGAACGACGAGGAGACGGTCGCGCTGATTGCCGGCGGCCATACCTTCGGCAAGACCCACGGCGCCAGCGAGGCGTCGCACGTGGGCCGCGAGCCGGAAGGCGCCGACATCGCCGAGCAGGGCCTCGGCTGGACGAGCAAGTATGCCTCGGGCCGCGGCGGCGACACGATCACCAGCGGTCTCGAAGTCACCTGGACCACGACGCCGACGAAGTGGAGCAACAATTTCTTCTGGAATCTGTTCGGCTATGAGTGGGAGCTGACCAAGAGCCCGGCCGGCGCGCACCAGTGGCGGCCGAAGCATGGCGCCGGCGCCAATTCGGTGCCCGACGCGCACGACAAGTCGAAGCGTCACGCGCCGGCCATGCTTACCACGGATCTCGCCCTGCGCGCCGATCCCGCCTACGAGAAGATCTCCAGGCGCTTTCACGAGAACCCGGACCAGTTCGCCGACGCGTTCGCCCGGGCCTGGTTCAAGCTGACCCACCGCGACATGGGCCCGCGCGCGCGCTATCTCGGGCCCGAGGTCCCGACGGAAGAGCTGCTGTGGCAGGACCCGATGCCCGCCGTCGATCACAAGCTGGTCGACGCGCAGGACATCGCGGCGCTGAAGGCCAAGATCCTCGCCGCGGGCCTGTCGATCGGCGAGCTGGTGTCGACCGCCTGGGCGTCGGCCTCGACCTTCCGCGGCTCCGACAAGCGCGGCGGAGCGAACGGCGCGCGCATCCGCCTGGCGCCGCAGAAGGACTGGGAGGTCAACCAGCCCGCCCAGCTCGCCAAGGTGCTGAAGGCGCTCGAAGCCATCCAGAAGGGCTTCAACACCGGGCAGACTGGCGGCAAGAGGGTCTCGCTCGCCGACCTGATCGTGCTCGGCGGCGCGGCGGCCGTGGAGGAAGCGGCGAAAAAGGCCGGGCACGCAGTGGAGGTTCCCTTCACCCCGGGGCGCACCGATGCCGCGCAGGCGCAGACCGACGTCGAATCCTTCGCGGTGCTTGAGCCGATCGCGGATGGTTTTCGCAACTACCAGAAGACCAGGTTCGCGATCGCCGCGGAGGAGTTGCTGGTCGACAAGGCGCAGCTCCTGACGCTGACCGCGCCGGAGATGACGGTGCTTCTGGGCGGCCTGCGCGTGCTGGGCGCGAACCACGGCAAGTCCAAGCACGGCGTCTTCACGAAGCGGCCGGAGACGCTCACCAACGACTTCTTCGTCAACCTGCTGGACATGAACACGGCCTGGAAAGGATCGTCGGACGGCACGGACGTGTTCGAGGGACGCGACCGCAAGACCGGCGAGGTCAAGTGGACCGGCACGCGGGTGGACCTGATCTTCGGGTCGCACTCCCAGCTCCGCGCGCTGGCGGAAGTCTATGGCTCCGCGGATGCGAAGGAGAGCTTCGTGCGCGACTTCGTGGCGGCGTGGACCAAGGTGATGAACGCCGACCGCTTCGATCTCGCCTGATCTGCAGCGGCCGCCGACTAGACCCGGACGACCGCCCGGGCGTGGCCCCGCGCGCAGCGATGCGCGCGGGGCTTTTTCTTGTTCGCGGCGGCGGCTAAGGTGCGCCCGCGGCTTCGCCGCCGGGAGGGGGACTCGCTTGGCCGATCTGACGCGAACCTATGACGTGCTGGTCGTCGGCGGCGGCAATGCCGCGTTGTGCGCGGCGATCGCCGCGCGGCGCGCCGGCGCCTCCGTGCTGGTGCTGGAGGCCGCGCCGAAATTCTATCGCGGCGGCAACACGCGCCATACGCGCAACATGCGCTGCGCCCACGACGCGGCGACCGAAACCCTGTCCGGTCCCTACACCGAGGACGAGTTCTGGACCGACCTGCTGCAGGTCACGCAGGGCCAGACCGACGAACAGCTCGCCCGCTACATGATCGCCGAGTCCAAGGAGATGCTGGTCTGGATCGCCGAGCAGGGCGTGCGCTTCCAGCCCTCGCTCGGCGGCACGCTCAGCCTCGGGCGCACCAACGCCTTTTTCCTGGGCGGCGGGCGCGCCATGCTCAACACGCTCTACCGCACGGCCGAGGCGCTGGGCGTCGCCGTGGAATACGATGCCGAGGTGGTCGATCTCGACATCGAGGGCGGCGCATTTCGCGCGGCGACCGTGGCGCAGGGCGATGCAAGGCGGCAGGTCCGCGCTTCCAGCCTGGTCGCCGCCGCCGGCGGCTTCGAATCCGACATCGACTGGCTGAAGCAGTACTGGGGCGACGCGGCCGACAATTTCCTGATCCGCGGCACGCCCTACAACCGCGGCACGCTGCTGAAGCTCCTGCTCGACAGGGGCGTTGCGCCGGTCGGCGACCCGACGCAGTGCCACGCCGTCGCCATCGACGCCCGTTCGCCGCGCTTCGACGGCGGCATCATCACCCGGCTGGACTGCGTGGTGTTCGGCATCGTCGTGAACAAGCACGCCCAGCGGTTCCACGACGAGGGCGAGGATTTCTGGCCCAAGCGCTACGCGATCTGGGGCCGGCTGGTCGCGGGCCAGCCTGACCAGATCGCCTATATCCTGTTCGACGCGCCGTCGCTGAACCTGTTCATGCCCTCGCTCTACCCGCCGATCCGGGCCGCCAGCATCCGCGCGCTGGCCGGCGAATTGAAGCTGGATCCCGATACGCTGGCGGCGACGGTCGAGGCGTTCAACGCCGCCGTGCGGCCCGGCCGCTTCGACCACACGGTGCTGGACGACTGCCGCACCGAGGGGCTGACGCCGCCGAAGAGCCACTGGGCGCGGCGGATCGAGACGCCGCCCTTCTATGCCTATCCGGTGCGGCCGGGCATCACCTTCACCTACCTGGGGACGCGCGTGGACCGCGCGGCGCGCATGCTCATGAAGGATGGCGGCCCCTCGGCCAACATGTTCGCGGCCGGCGAGATCATGGCGGGCAACGTGCTGGGGCGCGGCTACGCCGCCGGGATCGGCATGACGATCGGCAGCGTGTTCGGCCGTATCGCGGGGCGGGAGGCCGCGGCCAATGCACGCCACTAGCGCGCTTGCCGAGGCCGACCGGCTGATGACGGTCTGCAATTCCTGCCGCTATTGCGAAGGGCTCTGCGCCGTGTTCCCGGCGATGGAGATGCGCCGCGCCTTCGCCGACGCCGATCTGCACTACCTCGCCAACCTGTGCCACGGCTGCGGCGCCTGCTTCCACGACTGCCAGTTCGCGCCGCCGCACGAATTCGACGTCAGCGTGCCCAAGGTCCTGGCCGAGCTGCGCGCCCAGTCCTACCAGGCCCATGCCTGGCCGGCGGCGCTGTCCGGCCTGTTCGCGCGCAACGGCCTGGTCGTCGCCCTCGCCGCCGCGCTGAGCGTGGCCGGCTTCGTCGCGGGCTTCGTGGCATGGAACGATCCGGCCGCCCTGTTCGCCGCGACGTCCGGCCCGGGCGCGTTCTACCGGCTGATGCCGCACAACGCGATGGCCCTGCTGTTCGGCGCCGCCTTTCTCTACGCCGTCCTCGCGACCGCGATGAGCGTCCGTCGGTTCTGGCGCGAGCTCGGCCCGCTCGAAGCGGCGGTCGACCTGCCTGCCCTGTGGCAGGCGGCGAAGGATGCGGGGCGCCTGCGCTACCTGGACGGCGGCGGTGTCGGCTGCTTCAACGACGACGACCGGCCAGTAGACCGGCGCCGGCATTACCATCACCTGACCTTCTACGGCTTCCTCCTGTGCTTCGCCGCCACCTGCGTGGCCACCGCCTATCACTACGGGCTCGGGCGCATCGCGCCCTATCCCTGGTACGACCTGCCGGTCGTGCTCGGCACGCTGGGCGGCATCGGTCTCGTGGCGGGACCGGTCGGCTTGTACTTCGCGAAGACACGGCGCGATCCGGCGCTTGCGGATTCGCCGCGCCTCGGCATGGATGTCGCCTTCCTCGCCATGCTGTTCCTGACCGGGCTGACCGGGCTGTTGCTGCTGGCGCTGCGCGCGACCCCGGCGATGGGAACGCTGCTGGCGTTGCACCTGGGCCTGGTCTTCGCGCTGTTCCTGACCCTGCCCTACGGCAAGTTCGTGCACGGCATCTACCGCTTCGCGGCCCTGCTGCGCTACGCGCTGGAGCGCCGCGCCGGGTTCTAATACTCCAGCGCGGGATCGACCACGCAGCGCAGCGCCCTGCCGGCGGCCAGGCGCTCCAGGTTGTCGAACACCAGGTCGAGCGTGCGCGGCACGTATTGCTGGATGTCGTCCGACGAGCAGTGCGGCGTGATCACCAGGTTCGGCGTGTCCCATAGGGCCGAGTCCGCCGGCAGCGGCTCGGGCTCGAACACGTCGAGGATGGCGCCGCCGAGACGGCCCGTCTTCAGTCGCGCCGCCAGCGCCTGGTAGTCGATCACCCCGGCCCGGCCGATATTGGCGATGCCCGCGCCCGGCTTCATCAGGTCGAGTTCGCGCGCGCCCAGCAGGTGCTTGGTCTTGCCGGTGAGCGGCGCCGCCACCAGCACGAAATCCGCCTGCGGCAGCACGCGGACAAGGTCATCCGGCCCGACCATCCGGTCGATCGCGGGATGCGGTTCGCGCGTGCGGCGCACGCCAATGGTCTTGAGACCCAACGGCTTCACCGCCTCGGCCGCCGCGCCGCCCATGTGGCCGACGCCGAGGATCAGCAGGGTCTTGCCCGCGATCACCGGCGTGAACTCCTGCTGCCAGCGATGCGCGCGCTGGTGCGTCATCAGCGCGGGCATGCGGCTGTTCAGCATCATGATCGCCATCAGCGCGAACTCGCCAGCCTTGGGCGCATGGACCCCGCGGTTGTTGGTGATGGTGAGCCGGTCGGGCTTCCAGTCCAGCGGCAGCAGGTGGTTGATGCCGGCGCCGGTGAGGTGCAGCCAGCGCAGTTTCGGCGCCAGTTTCGGCAGGTCGCGGAACGGCAATTCCCAGCCGATCAGCACGTCGGCGGTCGCGATCGTGTCCTTGAACTTGCTGCCGTCCTGGCTGAACACCGGGTCGAGCCGTCCTGCCAGCGCGGGATGGCGCGCCGCCGCGTCGGCGAAGCGCTTGGGATCGATCTCGAACGTCTCCCCCAGCTCGCGCATGTTCTCCATCAGGATCTTCAGACGCTCCGCCGTCATCCGCCGCTCGCTTTCGTGTTGAGGATCCGCAGCGCCGCGCAGGCCGCGCCGTAGCCGTTGTCGATGTTCACCACCACCACGCCCGGCGCGCAGCTTGCCAGCGCGGCGTTGAGCGCGGTCGTGCCGCCGGAGGCCACGCCGTAGCCGACGGAGGTCGGCACCGCGATCACCGGGCAGCCCACCAGCCCGCCCAGCACGCTGGGCAGCGCCGCATCCATGCCGGCCGCGACGATCACCACGCGATGGCGGCGGATCGCGTCGATGCGCTTCATCAGGCGCCACAGCCCGGCCACGCCGACATCGGCGATCTCGGTCACGCCGATGCCGTGAAAGCCGAGCGTCCGCGCCGCTTCGCGCGCCACGCCCAGGTCCGACGTGCCGGCCGTGAC
Source organism: Alphaproteobacteria bacterium (assembly GCA_020851015.1). The sequence continues at coordinate 6,648 of JADZDN010000190.1, forward strand.
GACCGCCACGAGCGGCCAACCGCCGGCCTTGCGCGGCCCAACGCCGAGGATGCCGGTGCGCGACAGGGACTCGTAGTCGATGCGCGCCCGCAAAGCGGCAGGCAGATTCTCGAACTTCTCGGCGTCGAGCCGGGTCAGCAGCGCGGGCGTGCGCGCGGCTTCATGCTTGGTCAGGATCGAAGCGATCTGCGCGGGCGACTTGCCGGCGCAGAACACCGCCTCGTCCAGGCCGATGCGCTTGCGCCGGCCGAGGTCGAGGACCGCCTCAGCCGGCCGTCGCGGCATGCGTCGACGCGGTGTCGGTCAGGAAGGCGCTGCCCACGCGATAGGGGCCGATGCTGACGCGCCGGCCCTCGAACATCCGCGCGACCGAAGACTCGATCTCCGCACGCACGCCGTCGTCCAGCGCGGCCAGGCTCTGCGAGTCCAGCTCGATCACCACGCCCTGGGCGCGCACGCGGCAGCGCACCGTGCGGGGCCGCAGCAGGCCGCCGACAAAGCGCTCGGCCGCGTGGACCTGCGCCAGCATCGCGGCCTCGATCCCGATGCCCGTCTCGATCCGGCTGGAGAGGCAGGGCGCGGCGGGCAGCTCGGCGATATCGCCCAGTCCCAGCCGCCGCGCGATCGCGCGCACGACCGGCTTGCCGATCCCCGCCTCGACATAGGGATGGCGCACGCCGTGCTCGCGCGCCGCGTCGAGCCCCGGACGGTACTCGCCCAGGTCGTCGGTGTTCGCACCCGAAAGGATCTGCGCCCGCGTCAGCGGCCGGATGGCGCCGTAGAGGTTGGTCTTGCAGTAGTAGCAGCGGTTGACCGGGTTGGCGCGGTAGGTGGGATCGGCGAACTCGCCGGCATCGACCACCTGGAGCGGCCAGCCCTCGGCCCGGGCCAGCGCGCGCACCCGCAGGGTCGCCTCGGGAGGCACGGCGGGCGAGGTGGCGTGGAACATGCGCGCCTGACCCGGCGCTCGCCGATGCGCGAGGGTGGCCAGGGTCATGCTGTCCACCCCGCCGCTGACCGCGACCGCGGCCGGGCCGATCGTCGCCAGCACGGCCCCCAGCGCGGCCAGCGCCCCATCGATATCCGATTGATCTTCCACGGCGATCCGCGCTGTTCCTTGACCCTTTCCCGCGATTGCCGGATGCTAGCACCCGCGGCGGCGCAAGGTATAGGCCTGGGGATGACGGCGACGGCAATCGACACGGGGCGGCTCCAGGAGTGGATGCGCGGAGCGGTGCCCGGCTTCCGCGGCCCGCTTTCGGTCGAGCCGATGTCGGGCGGCCAGTCCAACCCGACCTACCGCCTCGCCGCGCCATCCGGGCGCTACGTGCTGCGCCGCAAGCCCCCCGGCAAGCTGCTGCCCTCGGCCCATGCGGTCGACCGCGAATTCCGGGTGATGAAGGCGCTGCACGGCAGCGCGGTCCCGGTGCCGCGCATGCTGGCGCTCTGCGCCGACGACGGCGTGATCGGCACGATGTTCTATGTGATGGACCATGTCGAGGGGCGCGTGCTCTACGACCCGCGCCTGCCCGACCAGTCGCCGGCCGAGCGCGCGGCGATGTTCGACGACATGAACCGCGTCATCGCCGCGCTGCACCAGGTCGATCCCGCGAAGGTGGGCCTAGGCGACTACGGCAAGCCGGGCAACTATTTCTCCCGCCAGTTCACGCGCTGGAGCCAGCAATACCGCGCCTCGGAAACCGAGACGATCGAGGCGATGGACAAGCTGATCGAATGGCTGCCCCGGCACATCCCGGCGGGCGACGAGACCACCATCGTCCATGGCGACTACCGCATGGACAATTTGATCTTCCATCCCACGGAGCCGCGCGTCGTCGCGGTGGTGGACTGGGAGCTGTCCACCCTCGGCCATCCGCTGGGCGATTTCGCCTACCACGTGATGAGCTGGCGTTTCACGCCCGAGCTGTTCCGCGGCCTGGCCGGCGCCGACCTGCGCGCGCTGGGCATCCCCGAGGAGCAGGCCTATATCGACGCCTATTGCCGGCGCACGGGACGCGCAGGCATCGAGCATTGGGACTTCTACATGGCCTTCGTGATGTTCCGCATGGCCGCCATCTTCCAGGGCATCATGGGCCGCGTGCGCGACGGCACGGCCACCGACGCGCGGGCGCGCGAGGCCGGCGCCAAGGCGCGGCCGGTGGCCGAGCTGGCCTGGCGCCAGGTCGAGCGCATGCAGCGCGCCGCCTGAGGGAACGCGGATGAACCTTGATCTCGACGCCGGCGAAACTGCGTTCCGCGACGAGGTACGGCGTTTCGTCGCCGCGAACCTGCCCAAGGCGATCGCCGAGAAGGTCGAGAACCAGCGGCCGCTGGCCAAGGACGATCACCTGCACTGGCAGCGCGCGCTGCATCGCCGCGGCTGGTCGGCGCCGCTGTGGCCGCGCGAGCATGGCGGCCCGGGTTGGACGCCGGTGCAGCGCTACCTCTTCCAGCACGAATGCGCCGCCGCCTACGCGCCGCGGCTGATCCCGTTCGGCCTCAACATGGTGGGCCCGGTGATCATCGAGTTCGGCACCGAGGCGCAGAAGCAGCGCTACCTCCCCAAGATCCTCGCCAGCGAGGAATGGTGGTGCCAGGGCTATTCCGAGCCCGAGTCCGGCTCGGACCTCGCCTCGCTGCGCACCAGGGCCGAGCGCGACGGCGAGCACTACGTGATCGACGGCGTCAAGACCTGGACCACCCTGGCGCAGTTCGCCGACCGCATGTTCTGCCTGGCGCGCACGGGCACCGGCGGCAAGAAGCAGGAGGGCATCAGCTTCTTCCTGATCGACATGAAGGCGCCGGGCGTGAATCTGCGCCCGATCATCACCTTCGACGGCCGGCACGAGATCAACGAGGTGCGGCTGGACCGCGTGCGCGTGCCGGTCGCCGACCGCGTGGGCGAGGACGGCCAGGGCTGGACCATCGCGAAGTTCCTGCTGGGCTACGAGCGCGTGGGCATCGCGATGGTGGCGGCCTCGATGGCGCAGCTCCGCCGCCTGAAACGCATCGCCGCCGCGCAAGGGCTCGACAGCCCGACCTTCCGCGACCGCGTTGCGCAGGTCGAGATCGAGTTGCGCGCGCTGGAGATGACCGAGCTGCGCATCGTGACCGCCGAGCAGCAGGGCCGCTCGCCCGGCCCGGAGGCGTCGCTGTTGAAGATCAAGGGCACCGAGGTCGCGCAGGCGATCACCGAACTGCTGGTCGAGGCTGCCGGCTATGACGCGCTGCCCGACCGCTGGAGTCCGTCCGAGGGCGACAATGCCCCGCCGATCGGCCCGGACTACGCCGACAGCATCGCGCCCTACTACTTCAACTGGCGCAAGACCTCGATCTACGGCGGCAGCAACGAGATCCAGCGCAACATCATCGCCAAGGCGGTGCTGGGCCTGTAGCGCTGTCGTCGGGCAACCGCTCGGCCCCCCACCCTGACCCTCCCCCATTGGGGGGGAGGGTCGGGGCGGGGGTGCTGGTGCGTGCGTTAAAACCCCGACCCGCGGACCGCGAAACCCGAATCGAAGGCCCGACTGGTGCGCAATAGGGGTAATGGGCCAATCGCCCGTTGCTTGCCCGGTTCGTTCATGACCTTGGAATCGCAAGCCTTCCGGCCGCCGCCCCAGTCCTGCCCGGGAGCGCTTGCGAGGCGGGACGGGATGCTTGAAACGACGGGCGGGACGTGCTTGAAAGCCGCGCCCTAGCGACATCACGGCGCCTGCCCCGCCCTCCCGTCCTTTCGAGGGATGGCCGGTCGCGGGCCGAACGGATGGAAGCCGACCTTGCCCAAACGCACGGATATCGAATCGATCCTGATCATCGGCGCCGGGCCGATCGTCATCGGCCAGGCCTGCGAGTTCGACTATTCCGGCGCCCAGGCCTGCAAAGCGCTGAAGGAAGAGGGCTACCGGATCGTGCTGGTGAACTCGAACCCGGCCACGATCATGACCGATCCGGGCCTGGCGCATGCCACCTATATCGAGCCGATCACGCCCGAGATCGTGGCGCGGATCATCGAGAAGGAGCGCCCCTCGGCGCTGCTGCCCACGATGGGCGGGCAGACCGCGCTCAACACCGCGATGGCGCTGGTCAAGAACGGCACGCTGGAGAAGTTCGGCGTCGAGCTGATCGGCGCCAAGGCCGACGCCATCGCCAAGGCCGA
>JADZDN010000191.1 GCA_020851015.1 Alphaproteobacteria bacterium
ATCAGCTCGCCCGTGCTGCGGTGAGAGATGCCGTCCGACCGGTCCAGCGCCTCGGAAATCACCGGCGAGAAGGCCGCGCGGACGAAGGCCAGGTCCATCTCGTTGCAGACCTGCTGCAGGCCGTTCTCGATCACCGCCAGGGTGACGGGGTCGAGCTTGGTCTTGGTGGCGACGTCGTTCATGCCTGATCTCCCGCGCTGGCCCTCACCCGGCTCGCTACGCTCGCCACCCTCTCCCGCCTGCGGCGGGCGAGGGTCCAAGAAATCCCTCGCCCGGCGGAGCCGGGAGAGGGAGGGGCCCGACGCGAAGCGTTGGGAGGGTGAGGGCATTGACGCACGCTAACTGCCAACGCTTACAACAAGGTTACCGAACTTGTCCGCCTCCACGCGGTCGCCCGGCTCGATCACGATCGTGCAATCCAGTTGCTCGACGATCGCCGGGCCGGCGAACGTGGCGCCGGCCGGCAGCTTCTCGCGGCGATAGACCGCGGTCTCCTGCCACCCGCCCTCGGCGAACCATACCTTGCGGTTCTCCACCAGTGCGCCGGCAACATCGGCGGCGCGGCCCTCGGACGGCAGCAGCGCATCGAGCGGCAGCGTGGGACGGCGGCCGATCACGGCGGTGTGCAGGTTCACCAGCACCGGGCGGATCTCCGGCAGCGCCACTTCGAAGCGCTTCCAGTAGGCGTCGGCGAAGGCCTGGTGCAGCGCCTCGCGCGTCACGTCCACGGAGGGCAGGGCGACCGTCAGGATGTGGCTCTGGCCCTGGAACTGCATGTCGGCCTCGTGGATCACGGCGATCGCGTCCACCGCCACGCTCTCGCGCTGGATGGTGGCGCGGCCCTCGGCGATCTGCGCTTCCAGGGTACGCTTCACCAGCCCCATGTCCAGCGCGGGCAGCGGCTTGTTGATCGTGTTGACGTAGTCGTGGCGTAGGTCGGCGACGACGCAGCCCAGCGCGTTGGTGATGCCCGGCCTTGCGGGGATCAACAGGCGCGGGATGCCGAGTTCGCGCGCTAGGGCCGCGGCGTGCAGCGGCCCGGCGCCGCCGAAGGCGAACAGCGCGAAGTCGCGCGGGTCGTGGCCCTTGGCCAGCGAGACCATGCGCACCGCGCCCGCCATCTTGTCGTTGGCCACGCGCACGATGGCGGCGGCCGAGCCCTCGGCGTCCAGGCCCAGCGCGCGGCCGACCTCCGCGACCAGCGCGTCGGCGATGGTCCGCATCGACACCGGCGAGTCGACCGCCAGCAGTCCCTTGGGATTGAGCCGGCCGAGGAACAGATTGGCGTCGGTGATGGTGGGGCGCGTGCCGCCGCGGCCATAGCAGATCGGGCCGGGCTTGGCGCCGGCGCTTTCCGGGCCCACGCGCAGCATGCCGGAATCGTCGATATGCGCGATCGACCCGCCGCCCGCGCCGATCGTGTGCACGTCGACCATCGGCACGTGGATCGGCATGGCGTATTCCAGCTCGAGCTCGGCCGAGACGCGCGGCACGCCGCCCTGGATCAGACCCACGTCCGAGCTGGTGCCGCCCATGTCGTAGGTGATGAGGTCGGGATAGCCGGCCTGGCGCCCGGTATAGGCCGCGGCCATCACGCCCGAGGCCGGGCCGGACATGACCGTGTTGACCGCGGCCTCGGCCACGATGCGGCTGCTGACCGTGCCGCCATTGCCCTGCATCACCAGCAGCTCGTGCGCGAAGCCCTTGGACCTCAGCTCGTCGCCGAGGCGCGTGATGTAGCGGTGCAGCACCGGCTGGACCGAGGCATTGACGGCGGCGGTGACGCCGCGCTCGTACTCGCGATATTCCGAAAGGATCGCGCTGCCCAGCGTGACATAGGCGTTGGGCCACAGCGCGCGCACGATCTCGCCGGCGCGGCGCTCGTGCGCCGGGTTGATGTAGCTGTGCAGGAAATGGATCACCACGGCCTCGCAGCCCTGGGCAAGCAACGACTTTGCGGCGGTGGCGACGGCCGCCTCGTCGAGCGGCGTGACCATCTTGCCGTCCGCGTCCATACGCTCCGGCACTTCCGCGCGCAGTTCGCGCGGGATCAGCGGGCGGAACTGCCCAGTCAGGCCATAGGGCGTGGGCCGCGTGCGCCGGCCGAGCTCGAGCGAATCGCGGAAGCCCTTGGTGGTGATCAGGCCGCATCGCGCGATCTTGCGCTCCAGCAGCGCGTTGGTCGTGGTGGTCGTTCCATGCACGATGGCGGACAGGTCGCGTGGATCGTCGCCGCTCGCCTTGATCGCCGCCAACACGCCGAAAGCCTGGTTGTCCACGGTCGTGGGCACCTTGGCCACGCGCACCGCCCGCGTCGCCGGGTCGATGGCGATCAGGTCGGTGAAAGTGCCGCCTACGTCGATGCCGACGATGCTGCCTGTCATGGGCGTGCGTCCCTATTTGAGTCCCCCCTCCCCTTGTGGGAGGGGGGTAGGGGGAGGGGGCTTCCCGCGCTGGAGCCGCGAGGCATGTCACCCTCCCCCCCAACCCCCTCCCGTCAAGGGAGGGGGGACAAAATTGGATGAACGCTGTAATGCCGCTGTCATCGCCTCACACCATCAGGTACTGCGCGCGCGCCTCGGCGTTCCGGGCCAGCTCGTCCATCGTGCCGGTGAAGCGCACCTGGCCCTTCTCGATGATGACCGTGCGGTCCGCCACCTCGGTCGCGAAATGCAGGTTCTGCTCGGACAGCACGACCGTCAGCCCCTCGGCCTTCAGGCCGCGGATGGCGGCGGCCATCTGGTCGACGATCACCGGCGCCAGGCCCTCGGACGGCTCGTCCAGCAGCACCAGCGCCGGATTGCCCATCAGCGTGCGCGCGATCGTGAGCATCTGCTGCTCGCCGCCGCTCATCCGCCCGCCCGGCCGGTCGCGCATCTCCGCCAGGTTGGGGAAGATCCGGAACAGCCGCTCGGGCGTCCAATGGGGCGTGCCCGGCCGCGCCGGCTGGCGGCCGACCTCCAGGTTCTCCATCACCGACAGCTCGGTGAAGATGCGCCGCTCCTCCGGCACGTAGCCGAGGCCGAGGCGCGCGATGGCGTGGGTCGCCAGGCGCTCGATCCGCCGGCCCAGGAACGCGATCTCGCCCTCGGCCGCGCGCACCAGCCCCATGACGGTCTTGAACGTGGTCGACTTGCCGGCGCCGTTGCGGCCGAGCACCGCAACCACCTCGCCCTTGCCGGCGGCGAAGCTCATTCCGTGCAGGATCTGCGCCCGGCCGTAATAGCCGTGCACGCCCGAGAGCGTCAGCATGGCGTCAATGCCCGCGGCCAAGATAGATCTCCTGCACCTGCGGGTCGGCGCGGACGTCGGCGGGTTTGCCCTCGGCGATCAGACGGCCGCGGTTCAGCACCACGATGCGGTCGGCATGCGAGAACACCACGTCCATGTCGTGCTCGGTGAACAGCACGCCCACGCCTTCCTCGCGCACGATGCGGGCGGTGAGCGCCATCAGCGCCACGCGCTCCTTCGGCGCCATGCCGGCGGTGGGCTCGTCCATCAGCAGCAGGCGCGGGCGGTTGGCGAGCGCGATCGCCAGTTCCACGCGCTTCAGGTCGCCATAGGCCAGCACGCCGCAGGCGCGGTCGGCCTGTCCGGCCATGCCCACGCGGTCGAGCAGCGCCAGCGCCTCTTGGCGATACATGCGCGTGGCCGCCGGCCACATCGCCCACAGGCCGTTGTGATGCGACAGCAGCGCCATCTGCACGTTCTCGGCCACGGTCATCGACGCGAAGGTGGCGGTGATCTGGAAGGTGCGGCCGACGCCCAGGCGCCAGACCTGGCGCGGCTTCAGGCCCACCAGCTCGCGCCCCTCCAGCTTCACGCTGCCCGCGTCGGGGCGTAGCTGGCCGTTCAGCATGTTGAAGCAGGTGGTCTTGCCGGCGCCGTTCGGCCCGATCAGCGCCAGCAATTCGCCCGCCGCGACGGCGAAGGCGACGTCGTTCACCGCCTGAACGCCGCCGAACGACTTGCTCAAAGCTTCGACCGCCAGCACGCTCATGCTGCGGCCTCCCGCCTGCGCGCCTCGAAGCGCTGGGCCGCGAAGCCGGCGATGCCCTGCGGAAAGGCCAGCACCAGCAGCACGATGGTCGCGCCCAGGACCAGGCGCCAGTATTCGGTCGCGCGCACCACCTGCTCGTGCAGGCCGGAATAGACCACGGCGCCGACGATCGGCCCGCTGACGGTCTGCACGCCGCCCAGCAGCACCATCAGCAGCGCGTCGACCGACTTGGGGATCGACAGATAGGTCGGGACCACGCTGCCCTTCATGTAGGCGAACAGCCCACCTGCCAGGCCCGCCGCCGCGGCGGCGATGGCGAAGCCGGCCCATTGCAGCCGCATCACGTCGATGCCTACGGCCTCGGCGCGCAGCGGGGAATCGCGCCCGGCGCGCAGCGCGTAGCCGAACGGCGCGTGAATCACGCGGCGCAGCAGCAGCGTGCCGGCCAGGCACAGGGCAAGCGCGAGATAGTAGAACGCCAGCTTGCCGCGCGCCCAGTCCGGCGGCCACACGCCCAGCACGCCGTTGTCGCCGCCCGTCACCTCGACCCACTGGAAGGCGACCGACCAGCAGATCTGCGCGAAGGCGAGCGTCAGCATCGCCAGGTACACGCCCGACAGCCGCACGCAGAAGAAGCCGAACGCCACGCCCGCCAGCCCGGCCAGCAGCGGCGCCAGCACCAACCCGACGGCCATCGGCGCGGCCAGGTACTGCGCCGCCAGCGCCGCGCCATAGGCGCCCAGGCCGAAAAAGGCGGCATGGCCGAACGACGCCATGCCCGCCGGTCCCATGATGAAATGCAGGCTGGCCGCGAACAGCACGAACAGCGCGATTTCCGACAGCACGCTGACGGCGTAGTCGCCCAGGAAGGGCGGCACCGCGATCGCCAGCGCCAGCGCGATGGTGCCGAGGAGGCGCAGCGCCGGCGGCGCGGGCCGGATCACCGGCTCCTGTCCGCCGCTCGCCGCGCGGGCATGCGCCGGCGGCTTGCCCAGCAGCCCATAGGGGCGCACGACCAGCACGACCGCCATCACCAGGAAGACCAGCACCAGGGTGATCTTGGGAAAGATCAGGATGCCGAAGGCGCCGAGCTCGGCGATCAGCAGCGCCGCCAGGAACGCGCCGGCGACGCTGCCCATGCCGCCCACGACGACGACGACGAAGGCCTCGGCGATGACCTGCAGGTCCATCTGCAGGTTGACCGACTCGCGCGGCAGCTGCAGCGCGCCGCCAAGGCCCGCCAGCAGCGCGCCCAGAAAGAAGACCGAGGTGAACAGCCGCGCCTGGTCGACGCCGAGCGCCGCCACCATCTCGCGGTCCTGCGTCGCCGCGCGCACCAGCGTGCCCCAGCGGGTGCGGTGGAACAGCAGCCACAGCGCCGCCAGCACCGTCGGCCCGACCGCGATCAGGAACAGTTCGTAGAGCGGGAAGCGCTGGCCGAGGATATCGACGGCTCCTTTGAGGCCCGGCGCGCGCGGCCCCAGCAGGTCGGCGGCGCCCCAGGCATAGAGCGCCACGTCCTGTACGATCAGCACGACGCCGAACGTCGCCAGCAACTGGAACAGCTCGGGCGCCTGGTAGATGCGGCGCAGCAGCAGCATCTCGATCGCCACGCCGATCGCGCCGACCGCGAGGGCGGCCAGCACGACCCCGCCCCAGAACCCGGCGAAGCCGTAGGGCAGGCGGTCGACCAGGCTCCAGGCGAGATAGGCGCCCAGCATGTAGAACGAGCCATGCGCGAAGTTCACCACCCGCGTCACGCCGAAGATGATCGACAGGCCCGACGCCACCAGGAACAGCGACGACGCCGAGGCCAGCCCGTTCAGGAATTGG
>JADZDN010000192.1 GCA_020851015.1 Alphaproteobacteria bacterium
AGCTGGTTCATCGATTCCTGGTGCTTCTCCATGTTCATCGAGATGAAGTTGGTGAGCTGGATGAAGCCCGGATAGACCTTGCGGCCCGCGCCGACATAGGGCGGCGGGACGGTCGTGATCACGTTCGACTCGAACCACTCGATCGGGTGCTCCAGCGCCAGCTTGTTGACCGCGGTCGGGTTCTCGCGCGTGTCGATCGGCCCGCCGATCAGCGTCATGCTGGCGGGCGCGCACAGGTCGCCCCAGGCCGACATCACCGACACCGCCGCCAGGCCCGGGACGCTGGGCTGGCAGACCGCCAGCACATGCGTGTTGGGTCCCAGGAAATGCAGGAAGTCGATGATGTAGTCGATGTAGTCGTTGAGGTTGAAGCGGTCGGTCGCGGTCGTGATGTTGCGGCAGTCCTGCCAGTCGGTGATGTAGACGTCGTGCTGCGGCAACAGGCCCTCGACCGTGCCGCGCAGCAGCGTGGCGAAGTGTCCGGACATCGGCGCGACGATCAAGAGGCGCGGATCCTGGCGCGTCTCGGGCGTGCGGAAATGCAGCAGGTGGCAGTAGGTGCGGCGGATCAGCACCTCTTCCTCGACCGGCACGGGTTTGCCGCCGATCTCCACCGACTCGATGTCCCAGGCCGGTCGCCCGTAGCGCTCGGTCATGTGGTGGAACACCTCGGCCGCGGAACCGATGCTCTTGGCGAACCCAAGGTGCGACATCGGGTTCCACGGGTTCTTCAGCGTGTGGCTCAGGAGCTCGGCGATCATGCGCGCGGGCATCATCGCCATGTGCTGCATTTCATGCATGTGATAGAGCATCGGCAACCTCCAGCTTTCTGCCTGGCGCCACGTGGCGTGTAGACGAGGGCCGGAACGAGCGGCCGCTTTTCCACCTGCAGCCACCGTATCGGCGCAATGTAAATAACCCGTTACGCCGACGAGTCCCTGGGCATCGCGGTCTTGTCAAGCTATTGGAATGTTTGATTTTTCAGACGTCGTCCAAGGGCCAGATCGGCCGCCGCAGCTTCTTGAACCGGAAGCGCCGGTAGTCGGGCGAGCACAGCGCCCCGCCGTCCGGCAGCATGATGCCGCGCGCGATCGGAGCATAGGCGGCGCGGAAATGCTGCGACGATTTCACCGCCAGCACCGACTTGCGGCGCGGGTCGATGCCTTGCGACAGGAAAACCTGCAGGTCGGTCGTCTGCAAGCGGTTGGTCGTGACGATCACCTCGATGCCGCCGACCTTTAGAACCATGGTCGGTCCATGGGTCAGACGTACGCCCTTGTAGATCGGGCCATCGCAGACGAAGCCGCCATCGGTCAGGCCCTGAACCGTGCCCGCGACGCGGATCGGCGCGCCATAGGCGGGATCGATCTTCCCGCCCAGCTCCAGGCTGACGCTAGCGCCTAGTCCCGCCGACTGGCCCGCGCGCACCGCCGCCGGGTCGTTGATGGCATGGAAGGCGGCGTTCTCCAGCCCCGCATCGATCATCGCCCGCAGCAGGCCGGTCGCGTCGCCATAGCCGCCGCCGCCGGGATTGTCGGTGAAGTCCGCCAGCACCAGCGGCTTGTCGCCGCCCCGCCGCGCCGCCTTGATCGCGGCGTCCAGGCTGTCATGGGCAACCGTTTCCTCGCCCTGGGTGCGGTGAACCTTGTCCATCAACGCCTCGGCCACCGTCTTGGCGCGGGCCCGGTCGCCGTCCGCCGCTACGGCCACCGACGGGCCGGCGTCGCGGATATCCGCCCAGCCGAAGCCGGCATGCACGCTGACCGCCAGCACGCCGCGCTCGGTCTCCAGCCGGGCGGCTTCCGCCAGGATGCGATCCATCGGGCCGGCATCCTTGGGGTCCTGATGGGTCCGTCCGTGGTCGACCGCGTCCAGCGTCGCGCGCCGGGCGACCGCCGAGACCGGCCTTACCTCGCCCGCCAGGGTGCGGCGCATCAACGCGGCCGCCTGCTCGGCGCGCGCGACATGGTCGACATGCGGATAGGTGCGATAGGCGATCAGCGCATTGGCGTTATCCGCCATGGCGTCGGTGACGTTGGCATGCAGGTCCAGCGTCGCCATGATCGGAACCGCGGCCCCGACGCGGGCGCGCAACCGCGCCAACAGGTCGCCCTCGCCGTCGTCCTGGTCCTCGGTGACCATCGCCCCATGCAGCGCCAGCAGGACCCCGTCGACCTTGCCCGCGCGCTCCAGACCGTCGACCACCGCGCCGGACAGCTTGGCCCAGGCGGCGGCCGTGACCTTGCCGCTTGGCGTCGCGTCGGCGGCGACCGTCGGGATCAGCGTCCAGCCGTTGCGCCTGGCGGCCTCCATGAAGCCGCCGATCTCGCTCTGCGTGCCGCCCAGCCGCTGGAACATCTCGTCCCCGTAGGCCAGCACGCGCCGGCCATAGGCGTCGAGATCGGTGGGCAGGCGGCTGAACGTGTTGGTTTCGTGCTTGATCTGACCGACCAGAATGCGCGCGCCCATCGCGTCACTTCCCCATGAGCTTGTTCAGGTCCGGCACCGGCCGGGCCGTGGCGGGATCGCCCGCAAGATACTGTTCCAAGGCCAACGCGACGGTGGACACGAACCTGTCCCCACAGTGCGGACCGACGATCTGCAGGCTCATCGGCGTGCCGGTCGGCTCCAGGCCGCAGGGGATCGCGATCGCCGGATTGCCGGTCAGCGTGATCATGTAGGCGGGGGCGAGCCAGTGGAAGTAGGTGCGCAGCTTCTCGCCGTTGATCTCGTCGACATAGAGCTGCTCGACCGGGAAGGGCGGCACCGCCACGGGCGGGCAGATCAGCACGTCGATGTCCTGGTAGAGCGCCTGGAAGGCGCGGAAGATCTGGGTCTGGCGGACATGGGCGCGCGACACGTCCTCGCCCGACATCGTCAAGCCTTGCTCGACGTTCGCGGTCACGTTCGGGCCAAGCAATTCCTTCTTCGCGCGATACTTCTCCAGGTGGCCGGCCAGGAAGTTCTGCGCGCGGATCACCTCGAACACCTCGTCGCCGCCCGCGAAGTCGGGCTTGATTTCCACGCAGGACCTGAACACCGAGCGGATGCGCCGGATGCGGTCATCGAAGGCCTGGCGGATGCGGCGGTCGATACGCACATGGCCGCCGAAATCGGCCGTGTAGCCGACGCGCAGGCTCGAAAGGTCGGCCGGGGCGGGGTCGCGAAAGATCGAGGCGTCGACCGGGCGCGAAAACGGATCGCGCGCGTCGAACCCGGCCTGGACCGACAGCAGCAGGCAGGCGTCCGCCACGGTGCGGCCCATCGGTCCGCGTACCGACAGATTGGTCCATCCCAGCGGACGGCGCTCGTTCGGCACCAGGCCGGGCGAGGTGCGGAAGCCCACCACCCCGCAGAAGGCGGCCGGATTGCGCAAAGACCCGCCGGTGTCCGAGCCGGTGCAGATCGGGAACATGCCGGTGGCCAGCGCCACCGCCGACCCGCCCGACGATCCGGCGCAGGTACGCGCCGGGTCGAACGGGTTGCGCGACGGCCCGTAGACCTTGTTGGTCGTGTTTGCGCCGGCGCCGAACTCGGGTGTGTTGGTCTTGCCCAGGACGATCGCGCCCGCCGCGCGCAATACCGCGGTGCCGCGCTCGTCCCTGGCCGGCACGTTGTCCTTGAAGATCAGCGAGCCGAAGGTGGTCCGGAGCCCTTCCGTCTCCTCTAGGTCCTTGATGCCGAGCGGCAGGCCGTGCAGCACGCCCAGCCGGTCGCCCGCCATGATCGCCTGCTCGGCCTTTTTCGCCTCGGCCCGCGCGCGGTCCACGCACATCGCAACCACCGCGTTGAGGGCCGGATTGACGCGATCGATCCGGCGCAGACAGGACTCCAGGAGTTCCACCGGCGACAGGCTGCGGTTGCCGATCAACCGCCTCGCCTCGACGGCAGTCAGGTCGCAGGATTCGGTCATCGAGCAGCTCCTAGGGACGGCCGGACCGGAGATGCGAAAGGCCAGGATGGCCCGGGCCGGTTCGCTAATTATCATGGCTTCTGCGCCACGTCGGGGCGCGAATGGCCGCCTACGCCTTTAGTCGCCATCGTTTCCTTGGCAAGAAATCTATATATTGTTACCAAGGGTCGCGTAATCGCTAAATGCGGCCGTCCCCTGGGGTTCGGTGTGGCGGACGATCGGGCAGCACGGCACGTATGACAAGCCTCAGCGAAGACGGCGAAATCGTCGTTGAGCCGACGCGGGGTGGCGCGGGCGAAACCGGTCCGGGTGGCGCCCAGGCCGGCCTGTTCGCGTCGCCGCAGGTGACGCTGCGCGACATATTGACCATCGTTTTCTTCGACCGCTGGGCGATCCTGGTCGCATTTCTGGTTCCAGTGCTGCTGGGCATCGTCGCCGTCGCCGTCACCCGAACGACGTTCGAAGCGGAGGCGCGGCTGCTGGTCCTGCTGGGACGCGAATACGTGTTCCGCCCGGAGGCCGGAGAGAACGTGCCGGGCCTCTCCTTCGACCGCGAACAGATCGTCAAGGCCGAGCTGGAGATCCTCGGCAGCCGCGAGCTGAAGGCGGAGGTGATTCGCACCGTCGGCCTGGAGGAGATGTATCCGCAACTGCACCGCGACCAGGAAACCGAGCCCAAGCAGGGCGCCGAGGGAAGGCGCCGGCCGCGGGTGACCGACCTCGCGGTCGACCGGTTCGAGAAGAACTTGAAGCTGACGCCGGTCCAGGGCTCCAACGTCATCCAGCTCGCCTTCGATCATCCCGATCCACAGATCGCGGCCGAGGCGCTGAATCTGCTGATCCGCTTCTACATGGACAAGCGCCGCGACGTGTTCAACCAGTCGCGCGCCGCGATCATCCAGGAGCAGCGCGACCAGTTCGCCCAGCGGCTGCGCGACACCGAGGCCCGGATCCAGGAATTCCGCGCCCAGAACAACATCTCGAACGCCGACGAGCAGACCACCCTGGTGCTGCGCCAGGAATCCGAGCAGAACCTGGCCCTGCTGCAGCTCGACGAGCGGATCCGCGGGCTCGAGGCCCAGGGCCAGGCGCTCAAGGCGCAGATCGCCGCTACGCCCGCGCAGGTGCTGCTGTCCAGCGACAACACCCGCGCGCCGGCGATGGAATCCGCGCGCGGCACGCTGATGGCGCTGGAGCTGCGCCGGCGCGACCTGCTGACGAAGTACAAGGAAACCTCGCGCGTCATCGCCGATGTCGACGCCCAGATCGCCCAGGCACGGGCCTTCCTGGGCCAGGATGACCAGCGCGTGACCGACAGCACGCGGCGCGGCCGCAACCCGGTGCTTGACGATCTGGAGCGGGACCTGGCGCGGCTGGAAGCCGAGCTGAAAGGCCTGCAGGCCCGGCGCGGCGAGATCGAGGCCAGCCTGCGCAAGCTGCGCGACCGGCTGGGGGAGCTGGCCGAGCGCCAACAGGCCTACCGCGCGATGGAGCGCGACCGTGCGCTGCTGGAGGACGGCTATCGCACCTACACCACCCGCCTGGAGCAGGCCAAGATCACCGAAGAGTTCGACCGCAGCAAGAGCGCCAACGTTCGGATCATTGCGTCGGCCGAGCCGCCCAGCGAGGGGCACAGCCTTCGCCTGCCGATCATGGCGGCGGCGGTGTTCATCGGATTCCTGACGGCGCTGGCTACGGCCTTCGTGGTGGCCCAGGTGCGCCAGACCTTCCTCACCCCGGAAGATACCGAGCGCGCGCTGGGCCTGCCGGTTCTGGTGGCTGTGCCGATGCGCGAACGCGCCGCGGCAAGCGAACGGGGCGGCAGGCGATGACGGCGACGGCCGAGCCGGCGGCCGACGCGCCGCGCGCCGGCAGCTTCGGGCCGGAAACCCTGACGCCGCAGGAGGCATTGCGCCTCCTCTACCTGACCTACCGGACGCTGAAGGCGCGCGGTCGCAATACGCGCTTCGCCCGCGTGCAGTTCGTGGCCGCCAACCGCAGCGAAGGCACGTCGACCATCGCGCGCGACTTCGCGATGATCGCCGCCCAGCGCGCGCACGAGCGCGTGCTGCTGATGGACCTCGGCCTGCCGCTGAACGCGCAGCTGGCCTGGGTGACGACGCACGGGCGGCTGCTCGGCTCCGCCGACATCGAGCCGATCGAGTTCGGCCTGCCGGTCGACCATCGCGACGGGCAGGATAGCCTGTCGACCTGGCTGCGCTTTCACCGGCTGCGGAACTCCTCGCTGTTCCTTTCCGAACGTTACGACATCGAGCGGCCGCCGAGCGACGGCGGCGCACCGCGGGGCATGGGCGAATTCTGGGACGCTTTGCGCTCCCGCTTCGAGCTGGTCGTGGTCGATACGCAGGCCGTTTCCGAATCCTTCGATCCGATCATGCTGTCGAACCAGATGGACGCCGTGATCCTGGTGGTAAGCGCGGAATCCACCCGCGCGCCGGTGGCGCAGAACGTGCGCGACCGCATCGCCGAGGTCGGCGGGCCGATCATCGGCGTGGTGCTGAACCGGCGCCGCTTCCACATACCGAACTTCCTTTACCGGCGCCTGTGACGACGCGCCGTGCGCTGCTGGCCTCGCCCGGCGGCCGGCACGGGCGCGGCGGCATGGCGAGCCTGGTCCGCCACCTTGCCGACGCATTGCCGCGACGCCTGGCGGGCTGGCAGGTGGACGTGCTCGACACCTACGGTGCAGGCGACGGAAGGCCGGCGTTCCTGCGGATGCCATTCCATTTCCTCCTCGCCGTGCTGCGGGTGATCGGATCGCGCCTGGCCGGGCGGCTCGACCTCGTCCACATCCACATGGCGTGCTACGGCAGCGCAGTGCGCAAGCCGGTGCTGGCGAGCGTCGCGCGGATGCTTGGCATCCCGACCGTGATGCACCTGCATGGCGCGGATTTCGACGCGTACTGCCGCGCGCTGCCGGCTTGGCGGCGCCGGTGGCTCACAGGGATACTCAAGCGCTGCGAGCGGGTGGTGGTGATCGGCGCGCACTGGCGGCGGTTCGCGGTGGACGAGCTGGGCCTAGACGCGGCGCGGGTGGTGCTGATCCACAATGGCGTGCCGGCGCAGGCGATGTCCTCATCGCGCCCGCAAGGCGGCCCGGTGCGCCTGCTGATGCTGGGCGAACTGGGGCCGCGCAAGGGTACGCCGGACCTGATCGAGGCGCTGGCCCGACCCGCGCTGCGAGGGCGCGACTGGCTGGCCACCCTGGCAGGCAACGGTCCGGTGACCGCGTTCCGCCAGCAGGTCGCGACCCTCGGCCTTTCCGAGCGCATCGCGATCCCGGGCTGGCAAAGCGCCGACCGGGTGGCCGCGCTACTGGCCCAATCCGATATCCTCGTGCTGCCGTCGCGACAGGAAGGTCTGCCGGTCGCCATTCTGGAGGCGATGGCCGGCGGGGTCGCGGTGATCGCGACGCCGGTCGGCGCCATTCCCGACGCCATCGCGGGCGGCGAAACCGGCCTGTTGGTGCCGCCCGGCGATGTCGATGCGCTGGCGCGGGCGATCGCGACGCTGATCGACGATCCGGCGCGGCGCGCGCGTCTCGCCCGGGCGGCGCGGGCGCGGTTCGAGGCGATGTTCACCATCGACCGCACGGCCGATGCCGTCGCGGCCCTCTATCGCGAGGTTACTCAGCGGCCGTAGCGCGCAATGTAGCTCGCCGTCGCCAGCTTGTTGGCGTTCAGCATGAAGCCGACCAGCGCACCGGATGCGCTGTTGTCGAGGTCGATCTTGTCGGTCTTCAGCGCGAACACCTTGAAGATGTAGCGGTGCGGCTTGTCGCCGGCGGGCGGACAGGCACCGCCGAACCCTGCGGCGCCGAAATCCGTGCGCCCTTGCACCGCGCCGGTCGGCAGGCCCGCGCCCGATCCTGCGCCTTCGGGAAGCGACGTGATGCTGGGCGGAATGTTGAACACGGTCCAGTGCCACCAGCCCGACCCGGTCGGCGCATCGGGATCGTAGACCGTGACGGCAAAGCTCTTCGTCCCGGCCGGCGCGCCCTTCCACGCCAGCGCCGGTGACTTGTTCTCGCACTTGCAGCCGAAGCCGTTGAAGACATGCGTGTTGGTGAGCTTGTTGTCCTTCGGAATCGATGCGCTGAAAACGGTGAATTTGTCCGCAGCCAGGGCGGCGTTCGACGCCATCGCGGCCACCGCCGCGAAGAGCCATATCGCTCGCATTTGTCCCTCCCGATGCGCTGAAATGCCCGCGTCGATCCTACGCCGGTTCCGGTCCGGCGGAAAGCGAGGGCCGGGTCAGCCGAGTTTGAACGTGCGCAGGAACTGCTCCAGCGCGAGCATCTGCCACAACAGCTTCTCATGGTTCTGCCGGCCCGAAAGGTGTTCGTCGAGCAGCGCCTCCATCCGGCCGGGACGATAGAAGGCGTGCGATCGCGCCCCGGGACCCAGCAGGTCGGTCAGGAATGCACGTATCTCCTTTCGGAACCACTCGTTGACCGGCATGCGGAAACCCGACTTGGGACGGTCGATGATGCTGCGCGGCAGGATCTTCTCGGCGGCGCGGCGCAGAATCCATTTTCCGGTCAACCCGCGCAGGCGCCATTGGTCGGGCAGGGACGAGACGAAGGCCACGAGGTCGTGGTCGAGGAAGGGCATGCGCGATTCCAGCGAGGCGCCCATGGTCATGCGGTCGCCGCGCTCCAGCAGGTTGTCCGGCAGCCAGACCGACTGATCGAAATGGAGGATGCGCCGCAGCGCGCTGTTCGCGGGATCGTCGTTGGCGGCGCCGTAAGGCGGGCGCGCGACGCTGGTGAGTGCCGCCTGTTCCTCGGCCGAAAGCGCGCCGAACCAGCGGATCATCCGCTGGGCGAAGTCGCGTTCGCCGAAGCTGGCGGCCAGGGTCTTCACGCGCCGGAAGCCATAGGGCAGGCGGCGCAGCACCGGCTCGACCAAGAGGTCATGCACCGCGCCGGGCACGATCGCCTGGTAGAGCGCGGCGTAGCGGTCATAGGCGTGCTTCGGATAGCCGGCCAGGGTTTCGTCCGCGCCTTCGCCGGTCAACACGACCTTGAGGGTACTCGCCGCCATGCGGCTCAGCAGCAGGATCGGCAGGTCGGCCGGCTCGCTGACCGGCGCGTCGCGGAACCGGGTCGCGTCGGCCAGGCCGTCGATCACCTCGGCGGTCGAGAAGAGCACGGGGTGGTGATCGCAGCCAAGCGCGCGCGCGACGAGGCTTGCGTGCGGCAATTCGCTGTAACGCTGCTCGGCGAAACCGATCGAATAGGTCGAGACCGGCCGGCCGGTCCGCCGCGCCATCAGCGCCACCACGGTCGATGAATCGAGACCGCCCGAGAGGAACGCGCCGAGCGGCACGTCGGCTACCAGCCGCCGCGTCACCGCCTGGTCCAGCAGTCCCTCGAACGCTGCCAGCGGATCGGCGGGCGCTGGCCGCGAAGGATCGCGCGGATGCGCGTCGGGCGGCACGTACCAGGTCGAAACCGTGGCCCGGCCCTTCTCCCACACCAGCATCTGGCCCATGCCCAGCTTGGCGATGCCTTGGAACAACGTGCGCGGACCCGGCACGTAGCGGAACGCGAAATAGAGGCCGAGGGCCTCGCGGTCCAGCCGCTGCTCGACGCCGGGCAGGCTCAGCAGCGCCTTGATCTCCGAGGCGAAGGCGACCAGCCCGTCGCGCTGCAGCAGGAAGATCGGCTTCTTGCCGAAGCGGTCGCGCACGATCATCAGGCGTTCGGCCTTGGGGTCCCACAGCGCAAACGCGAACATGCCGGCCAGGCGCTCGACAAAGCGCTTGCCCCAGTGGCGATAGCCGTGCAGCAGCACCTCGGTGTCGCTGTTGGTGCGGAACACGGCGCCGGCCGATTCCAACTCGCGGCGCAGCTCGCGGTAATTGTAGATCTCGCCGTTGAAGGTGACGGCGGTGCCGTCGGCCGCGACCATCGGCTGCGCGCCGCCGGCCAGGTCGATGATCGAAAGCCGGCGATGGCCGAAGGCGACGCGCCAGGCGCCGGCATCCGCGAACCAGGTCCCGTCGCCATCCGGGCCGCGGTGGCGCAGCGCATCCGCCATCGCCGCCACGCTGGCGTCGGGAAGCCCCCGTTCGCGGCGCGCGATCCATCCGACGATGCCGCACATGGCCCGGTCCTAGCGCCACAGGGACGCGTAGGCGTCCAGATAGACCTGGCGATGGTCCTTCCAGTCGAACAGCGTCTGGACGCGCGCGCGCCCGGCCGAACCCATGCGCCGGCAGCGTTCGGGGTCGTCGAGCAGCGCCAGCATCGCGTCGGCGAACACGGCGGGATCGTTGCTGCGTCCGGCATAGACGGCGGCTTCGCCGGCGATCGCGCGGCCCTCGGTCAGGTCGAACATGACGCAGGGCAGCTCCATCGCCATGTATTCGAGGACCTTGTTCATCGTCAGCTTGTCGTTGAAGTTGTTCCACGGATCGGGGCAGGCGCCGATATCGGCCGAGGACATGGCCGACAGCAGCGCCTCGCCCCGCAAGAAGCCGGTGAAGTTGACGCGCTCGGCGATGCCCAGCTCCCGGGACAGCGCCTGTAGATGCGCGTATTCGGGTCCATCGCCGACCAGCAGGAAGCGCAGGTCGCCGCGCCCGCGCTGCTTGATCGCCACGGCGGCCGCACGCAGCAGGATGTCGACGCCGTCCTGCGCGCCCATGATGCCGATATAGACGACGACCTTGTCGGCGCCATTGCGCAATGCCGGATCGGCCGCCCGCCTTGTCATCGCGCTGGCGTCGGGGCAGCTCCGCACCAGGTGCACCTGCCCTGCGGGCTTGCCGGCGCGGTCGATGGCGATATGGCGCAGCGCCTCGCTGGTGGTGATCACCAGGTCGGCGTCGCGGATCGATCGCCGCTCGAACATCAGGGTCAGGCGGTGCAGCAGCGTGCGGTGCGGAAACTTGAAGGCGAACAGCTCGGCGAAAGGATCGTGGTGGTCGAACACGAACTTGCGGCCGAACAGCACGCGGAACGGCCAGGCCACGATCCAGATGGAATCGGGCGGGTTGCAGGCCTGGATCGCATCGAAGCCCTTGGTGAGGAAGATCCGCCAGGCCAGCACGGTCTGCCAGAACAGCGCCGCCGCGTACTCCACGACAAAACCCAGGATGCCGCTGGCGTCGAGCGGCAGGCCGTGGCGGTAGATGTCCACGCCGTCGATAGTCTCGAAGCTCTTCTCGTAACCGCGGCCTTTGGGACAGATGACCGACACGCCATACCCCGCCGCCACCAGGGCCTGGCATTCCTGCCAGACCCGCCGATCCGGCGGCACGGGCAGGTTCTCGACCACGATGAGAACGCGCCGACCCGCCATCTCAATAGCGGTAGTTGGCTTCGAAGATGTTGTAGGGCTGGACGTCGATCGTCAGCTTGCCGTCCAGCGTGTCGATATCCAGCACGAAGCCCGCAACGCGCCAGCCGATCTGGCCGGGATCGGCCATGTAGAGATCGATCGTGCGCTCGCGCGAAAGGTTCAAGCCGGCGATGCTCCCCGTCGGCGAATTGGCCACAGTGCTGCCGTCGATCACCACCAGCAGCGGCACGTTGTTGCCCGATATCGTGTCCCAGCGCAGGCCGGGGATTGTCTTGTGCCGCAGCGTCATCGACTTGACGTAGAAGCCGCTGATCCCGCCGGTCAGGCTGCGCCCGCCGCTGACCGGCCCCAGCGTGTTGCCGGCCCCGCCCGGCTCGGGCAGCTTGCCCTGCGCCTGGGCCAGGTCATAGCCGATCGCGCGCACCAGGATGCGCACCCACCCGTCGGCGCGCCCATCCGGCCCGGCGATCTCGCTGTTGCCGGCAAGGTCGATGCCCTCCGCCCGCCCCACGATATAGGCCATGGTCGGCAGGGGCGTCTGGGCCACAGCCGGGACGGCAAGAAACAACGCCAGCCCGGCCAGCGCCGCCGCCATCCACGCGCTCTTGCGCCGCTCGCTCATCGCAACCTCGCGCCCGCCCGCCCAGCAATAAGCAGGTGTGGCGCTGTAGAATTGGTAAACAATTCCCCTGAAGATGCAGGCCCATGCTTGACCGGATCAGCGCCGCGTTCCGCCATCGCCGCAACCTTCGCCTCGCCCAGGGGCTGACCGCGCTGGCCGGGGCGGTTGCCCGCCGGGAATCGCGGCGGCTGCGCGTGGTCGACATCGGCGGCACGCCCGGCTTCTGGCAGACGCTCGACGCGCGCGTGGCGGCCGACGTGGTGATGGTCAATATCGCGCCCGCACCCGCGCCGGCCCCGCAGGGCGATCCGATCGCCTTTCAATCGGTCGCGGGCGATGCGCGCGATTTGCGGCGTTGGGCCGACGGCGCATTCGATCTGGTGCTGTCGAACTCGGTGATCGAGCATGTCGGCGGCTGGACGGACATCGAGCGCGCGGCGGGCGAGATGCGCCGGCTGGCCGGTCATGGCTGGGTGCAGACGCCGGCGTTCGGCTTCCCGATCGAGCCGCATTTCGCCCTGCCGTTCATCCACTGGCTGGCGACGCCCCTGCGCGCAAGGCTGCTGCCCCTGGTGCCGCGGCAAGGCTACGGGCATCTCGGCGCGGGATCGGTGGGCGACGCGCGGCGCGCGGTCGAGGAGATCAATCTTTTGACCGCGCGCGAGATCAGGCATCTTTTCCCCCAGGCCGACCTGCTGCACGAGCGCGCGTTCGGCCTGACCAAATCCTTCATCGCGGCCTGGCCCCATGGCTGGTGGCGCTGACCGCGCTTGCCGCGATTTATGCCATATATTGTGGATTGCCCGCCAGGCATCCGCTATATATCCGGGCGTACTGGGTGGGGACCCGGGCGACCGACGGAGCCGGTAAAGGGGTGTTGGGCGATCTTCGCATGATGCGGGGCGCTGCCGTCTGCTGGCTGGCGGCCGTGCTGGCGCTGGGCGCCTGCGGTGTGGTCGGCAAGCCCGACGAGGCACAGCACCCGCCCCTCAACTTCGCGCCGTGGCAGGACGTGGCCGAGGAATACCGCCTGCGCCCGGGCGACGAGATCGACGTCCGGTTGCTCTACAACCCCGAACTCAGCGACCGCGTCGTGGTCGCCCCGGACGGGCGCGTCAACATGTCCCTGGTCGGCTCGGTGGTGGCCGAGGGCCAGACCCCCAGCCAGTTCGCGCGCGACCTGGAGCAGCGGTTCGCGGTCGAATTGCAGCGACCGGACGTGACGGTCGTGCCGCGCGCCTTTGCCTCGCAGCGCGTGTTCGTCGGCGGCGAGGTGGGCACGCCGGGCGTGATCAACCTGGCCGGCCGCATGGGCGTGGCCGAGGCGGTGCTGGCGGCGGGCGGCCTGCGCGTCACCGGCGCGTTCGACAACGTCGTCGTGGTCCGGCGCGGGCCCGACGGGCGGCCGATGCTGCGCAACGTCGACCTGGAGCGCCTGCTCAACACGGGCGACCGCGAACAGGACGTGCCGATCCGCGGCGGCGACATGATCTTCGTGCCGCGCAAGGGCGTGGCCAACGCCAATCTCTGGGTCGACCAGTACATCCGCCAGATCCTGCCGTTCAACAATTCCGCCGGCTTCACCGGCAACTACGGTTTGAAAACCGCGCCCGGGACGACGCCCTGACGTCGCCCAAGCGAACCCACCAGCCGTCGCGGCGCGCGATCCTGCGTGGCGGCGCGGCAGCCCTCGGTCTGCCGCAGATCGCCAGCGGCGTCGCGCAGACGCCGCCGACGCTACCACGCCGCGGCGTCAATCTCAGCCACTGGCTGAGCTGGGACGGACGCCAGCCGGTGGTCGCGGCGGACGCCAAGGCGATCCGCGCCGCCGGTTTCGACCACGTGCGCCTGCCGCTCGATCCCGAATTCATCGGCTGGAAGCCCGCCACCGGCGGCGCGCCTCCGAAGCTCGCGTTGCTCGACGACGCGCTGGCACTGCTCGCCGGCCACGACCTATCGGTGATCCTGAGCTTCCATCCGCGCGAGGAGACGCGCGACGAGATCGAACTGCGCCGGCCCTATCAGGATGCCTATGTCCAGTTCTGGACGTCGCTCGCGCAACGCTACCGCGCCACGCCGCCGGACCGCTTGGTCTTCGCCGTAATGAACGAGCCGCAATATTACGTCCGCGGCCCGGCGCGCTGGAACCAGTTGCAGCAGCGCGTGGCGCAGGCGATCCGCGCGATCGACCCCAACCGCATGCTGGCCCTCTCGGGGATCGGCGGCGCCAGCATCGACTATCTCGACCGGCTGGCGCCGGTCGCCGACGCGAACGCGTTCCACGTCTTTCATTTCTACGAGCCCTACCTGGTGACGCATTTCGGCGCCAATTGGGAGCCGTTCACCAAGGAGCCCGGCGCGCTGGTCGCGCGCGTGGTCTACCCCTCGACCGAGATGACCATGCAGATCGCGGCGATCGGCCTTGGCCCCCAGCGCGCCGAAGCCGAGAAGCTGGTACGCGAGTACATCGACCGTCCCTGGACGGCCGACACCATCGACCGCCGCATCGCCGTCGCCGCCGCCTGGGCCAAACGCGCCAACGCGCGCCTGGTATGCACCGAATTCGGGGTGCTGCGCGGCCGCGTCGATGCCGGCTCGCGCACGCGCTGGATCGCCGACGTGCGCCGGGCGCTCGAACATCACGGAATCGGCTGGTCGGTATGGGACTATGCCGACCTGTTCGGCATCGCCACGGCGACCGGCGACGTCGACTATCCGGGCGACGGCGCCGTGGTGCCACGCGACGCGAAGAACCCGCGGCGCGTGTTCGATGCGGCGGCGCTGGCGGTGCTGGGCTTGTAGGCGGGGTCGGCCAGCCGCGCATAGGCGGCCGCGCCCATCATCGCCACGACGAACAGGCTTAGGCTCGAATCCTTCACTGCCAGCGAGTTGTTGCTGGAGATCATGATGAAGAACACCAGCGTCGCCACCTTGGCCGCCGCAGGCGCGCCGCGCAGCAGGCTCCAGACCAGCCAGCCGAAGGCGAGCACGAACAGCACCCAGCAGATCAGCCCGAAGTTCAGCAGCAGCAGCACCCAGAAGTTCTCGATATCGGTCAGGATGGTGAAGGAACGGAGATGCTCCATCACGCGGCCGATGCCGTCGGGCCCCAGGCCGAACAGGAAGTCCTGCATGCTCAGCCGGTCAAAGGCGCGCAGCACCAGCGTGCGGGACTGCGCGCTGGGATCCCATTTCAGCGTCTCGAAGATGCGCGACTGCTGGCCGAGGAACAGCATGACGATGATCGCCGCGACGGGCGTCACCAGCGCCATGAATCCGACGCCGGTGAGCATGGCGTAGCTGAACTGGCGGCGCATGAGCCCGACCAGGTACCACCGCGCCAGCGCGATCGCGCCCACCAGCAGGCAGATGGCGAAGGCGGTGCGGCTGCCGAAGGCCAGCAGCGACAGGGCCATCGCCAGCCCCGTCGTCACGGCCATCGCCCGATGATGCCGCAACACGGGCAGCAGGCACAGGAAGGTCGCGATGATGGTCGCGTTCTTCAGCGGGTGGCCCATCAGGCTGGTCGCGCGGAACTGCGGCTCGACATGCAGCTCGCCGCTGATGAAGTAGGGAACGAGACGCTGGCGCGTCATGAACTCGACCAGCCCGATCACCGCATCGAGCGCGACCAGCGACAGCGCTACCAGGAAGACCCGGCGGCGCCAGGTCTGCGGCAGGGCGAACAGCGTCATTGCCAGCAGCGCGGGGGCGAACAGCGTCTCGTTGATGAACGCTGCGCCGCTGATTCCGAACCGCGCGGTGCAATAGGCCATGATGCCCACGGTCACGAGCGCGTAGACCACGATGGACGGGTGCGTGCGGGCCAACGCGCCGAGGTAGCGTACTGGATTGACCGGCAGCGTGGCCGCCAGGAACGCCATCATGACCAGATACGAACCTGGATGGAGCTTGCCGAGAAGGCTGCCGCCGGGCGCGGTGTAGTTGACGCCGATCCAATAAAGGAAACTGTCGGAGATGGTCAGCATCGCCGCCACGGCGGCAGTCGCCAGCATCCCGGCGACGGTCTGGCGCGATACGCCCGCCCGCGGCGCGACCAGGGCGCGGCCGGAATCGGCGAAGACGGAATGCTGCCGGATATCGACCATCCAGCTCCAAGAATCGAGGACGCGCCCTTGCCGCGCAGCGCCGTGGCAGAGTAGACCAGACGCGTGCCGACCGCCACGACCCGATGGGGCGCCACGCCATGATTCTCGGCCATGCCCTGGGCTACCTGGTGGCGGCGGTGCTGCAGGCCGTGGCGGCGCTCGCCCTGGTCGCCGGCCTTACCCGCCTGCTCAGCGACGTCGCCTTTGGCCAGTACGGATTGGCCACGGCTGCGCTGCATCTCGGCCAGTCCGTCCTCTATTTCTGGCTCAAGGGCAGCGTGTCGCGCTTCCACGCCACGGCCGAGCAGGAAGAGCGCCTGCCGTCGTTCCTGGCGGGCGTACGGCGCTGGTTCGTCGCGACGTCGCTTCTGGGCGCCGCCGTGGCCGTCGGCGTCGTGCTGGCCCTTCGGCCCAGCCCGGACCTGCGGGCGATGATCTGGGCCACGGTTGCCGCGGCCGTCGCGCAAGGCGGTTTCACCCTGGTGCTCGAGACGCATCGCGCCGGCCTGCGGGTCTGGCGCTACTCGCTGTTCCAGTCGCTGCAAGCGGCACTCAGCCTCGCCCTGTCCCTCGCGCTGGTGCTGGCGGCGGGCCAGGCGGCCGGCGACACCGGCGCGGCATGGGCGATGGCGGGGCTGGCGCTTTCCTATGCGCTCTGCGCCGCGATCGATGGGCGCGGCCTGCGGTTCTGGTTCGGCGGCGGCCGGCCGCCGACGGGCGAGATGCGCGCGATCCTGCTCTACGGGCTGCCGCTCAGCGTGGCGATGGTGCTGGACGCCGTGCTGGCGACCGGCGACCGCTTCGTGATCGCGCAGTTCCGAGGCGAGGCCGAGGTCGGTCCCTACGCGGCGGCGGTAACGCTCGCCCATCGCAGCCTGCTCGCGCTCTGCACGGTGGTCGGCGCCGCCGCCGCCCCACTCGCGTTCGCCACGATGGCGCAAGAGGGAACGGATGCGGCGCAGCGGCGCCTGGCGGATGCCTGCGACCTGTTGCTGGCGATCAGCATCCCCGCCGCGGCGGGACTGGCGGCCCTCGCCTGGCCGGTCAGCGCGGTGATGGTCGCGGCCGCCATGCGCGAGGAAGTCGCGGCATTGCTGCCCTGGATCGCGGCCGGCGCGCTGATGCATGGGCTTGCCGTACACTACTTCAGCCAGGCTTTTCTTCTGGCTCGCCAGCCGGTGGCGCTGGTGCATTGCATGCTGCCGGTGGTCCTGGCCTACGGGGCGCTGAACCTCGCGCTGGTGCGCCCGTATGGCGCGGCCGGCGCGGCCTATGCGCTGGTCGCGACGCAGGCATTGCACCTTGTCCTATCGATCGTTCTCGGCCGGCGCCATTTCGCGGTTCCGCTGCGATGGGTCACGGCGGCGAAGGCGGTTGTTGCCGCCGCCATCATGCTGACGGCGCTGCGCTCGCTCGGGCTTCCCGGCGGGATGCTGGGGCTGATAGGCCAGATTGTCCTGGGGGCGGCGGTCTACGGCGCGGCCGCGCTCGTGCTCGACATCGCCCGCTGCCGCGTGCGGCTGGCACGCCGGCTGGGACTGGCGCCGTGAACGAACGACGCTACGCCTTTTACATGCCGCACTTGCGCATCGGCGGGGCCGAGCGCGTGATGGTCAATCTGGCCAATCATTTCGCGCATCGTGGCGCGCCGCCAGCCATGCTGCTCGACCGCCGCGACGGCGTGCTTGTCGACGCGCTGGCGCCGGGCATCGAGGTCGTCGCGCTCGACGCGCCGCGCACCCTGGCGGCGCTGCCGCGGCTTGCCCGCGCGATCCGCGTGCTGCGGCCGCGGGTGCTGCTGTCGGCGATCACCTACAACAGCCCGGTCGCGATCCTGGCGGCGATGCTGGCGGGCCAGGGAACGCGCGTCGCCGTCGCCGAGCACACGATCCTGTCGCGCGAACTGGCGGAGCGGGGCTGGCTTCAGCGCGCGCTGCTTCCGCGCGTGCTCCGCCTGGCCTATCGCCGCGCGGCGGCGATACTCTGTCCGGCCGGCGCGATCGCGGACGATCTGGCCGCGCTGTGCGGCATTGCGCGGGCGCGCATCGAGGTGCTGCCGAATCCCGTCATTGGCGCGGACGCGGCGCCGCGCGCGCTCCGGCCGCCGGACGATGCGTGGTTCGCCGAGGCCACGCCGGTTTTCGTCGCCGCCGGCCGCCTCGCGCCGGTCAAGGATTTCGCGACGCTGCTGCGCGCCTTCGCGCACGTCGCGGCGTCGCGGCCGGCGCGCCTCGTCATTTTGGGCGAGGGAGCGTTGCGGTCCGCGCTCGAGGCCGAAGCAGCCAGGCTCGGCGTCGCCGACCGCGTGCGCTTCAAGGGCGCGGTCGCCGACCCGCTGCCCTATCTTGCGCGGGCGGCCTGCGTCGTCGCTTCCTCGCGCTACGAGGGATTCGGCAACGTGCTGGTCGAGGCGATGGCCTGCGGCGCGCCGGTGGCAAGCACCGATTGCCCGGGCGGACCGCGGACGATCCTGGAGGATGGGCGGCTGGGCCGCCTGGTGCCGGTGGGCGACCACGCGGCGCTCGCCGCGGCAATGTCCGCAACCCTGGCCGAGCGCCCCCCGGCCGACATGCTGCGCCGGGCAGCCCAGCGCTACACGATCGCGGCGGCCGGCGACGCCTATCTGGAACGGCTGGAGAGACTTTAGGTCAGGCGGCGCGGTGATGGTCGGCGCCTGACGCGCGCGACAGCTGCTGCATCGCCAACGGGGCCAGGAACGACGGCGATTGCAGCCGCCGTCCCTTGGCAACGACGCCCACCGTCATGCAGAGGATCAGAAAGTCGAACCAGGGCGACCAGTTGTTGATGTAGTCGAGGTCGTATTCCAGCCGCCGGCGCAGGTCCTGCTCGTTGACGATCGGACCGTGCCCGCCATTGACCTGCGACCAGCCGGTCATGCCCGGCTTGATGCGCCGCCGGCGCGCATATTCCATCAGGATGTCCTGCGCGAAGGTGTTGCCGGCCATCATGCCGGTCGCATAGGGGCGCGGGCCGACCAGCGACATCTCGCCGCGGACGACATTGAAGAGCTGCGGCAGTTCGTCGAGGCTGTATTTGCGAAGGATCCATCCCAGCGTCGTGACGCGCGGATCCTTTTCC
Source organism: Alphaproteobacteria bacterium (assembly GCA_020851015.1). The sequence goes on from JADZDN010000192.1 coordinate 19,075, forward strand.
GCCACCTGGCGCGCCGCGACGGCGTCCTGCATGTCGGTGCGCAGCGTGCGGAACTTCAGGACGTCGAACGCCTTGCCGCCGTACCCGATCCGGCGTTGGCGAAACAGCGCCGGCCCGGGACTGTCCAGGCGCACGGCCGCCGCGATGGCGGCCATGACGGGCAGCAGCAGCAGCGCGAGCGCGAGTCCCAGCACGCGATCCTCGATCTCCTTGAGCAGGCGGCGCCCGCCATCCATTGGCCGGCCCAGCACCTCGATCAAGGTCGGGCCTTCGCCGATGCCGCCTTCGCCGTCGCCCGGCCGGAGGCCGACCATGTCCGGCGCCAGCAGGATGCGGGTCGACACGGTGCGCAGCCGGTCCAGGAGGCCGGCCATGCGCTGCTCGGCCGACCAGGGCAGGGCGACCACGATCCAGTCGATCGCGTCGATCGCCTCGAACTTCAGCAGGTCCTCGGTCGTGCCCAGCACCGGCAGGTCCGCCAGGCTATCTTCGATGCGCGAGGTACGGTCGTCGAAGATGCCGACGATCTCGAAGGGCGCGCGCGCGGCGGCGCGCGTCTCCAGGATCAAGCGTTCGGCGATCGCCGTGGCGCCGACGATGACCACCCGCGGCGCGTAGCGGCCGCGATCGCGCAGGCGGTCGATGACATGGTCGGTGGCCGCGAACGCGGCGATCGACACCAGCGATACGGCGACCGCCCAGGGACCGACCAGTCGCGCCAGGGTCGCGTCGACCGCGGCGAAATGCCCTGCCAGCACCGTGCCGACCGCGATGAAGCTCATGGCGCCGGCGAGCGCGGCGAGACGGCGGAGCGGCGCGATCAGAACGGCAAATTGATAGGCGCCAAACAGGCGCATCAGGCCGATCAGGGAAAGGCCGAGAAGCGACAGCGCGGCGACCTCCCGGGCCATCGGCGTGCCGTCCGCCAGGCTGCCGGCGATGCCGAAGCCGACCGATACCAGCCCGACCGCGGTGGCGTCGGTCAACATGACGACCAGCGCCGTCGCGCGGCGGGACAAGGCATGCGGGCCGGCCGCAACCTGGGCCGCCACCTGGTTCCTGCGGGTCGTTCGCTTCGCGACGAGCGGCCGGGCGGTGTCCGCTGACGCCGTCCTGGCCTCGACCGAATACGGCATTCCTTGCCTCCGGAAGTCCGCGCCGTCGACGCGGACACATCGATGTAGCGTCCGCTCCCTGAACATTAGCTTAACGGCGACGGTCGCCAAAGTATTCGATTCGCGATTCGAAAATATCGGTGATTTTGTTCAATTTTCATCTAGATCGTTGTCACCGGGCGGTGCGGCCGGCGGCAAGTGATTCGCGCGGCTGCGGGCATGTTCTACTTGAGCGGCCTATCAGGCATTTTAAGAAATTGCGGCCAAGCTCGCCTCTTAAGCGATTTCTAACGGCGGTAGTTTCTATTGCTTTTCCGGATGCCACGGGAAAGCAGTTGCATGTTCAGATCGGCGATCAAGCGCGCGCTGGTGGGAAGCGGACTCGATCGCGCCGTGCGGACGCTCGCCGGCGGCGCCGGGGTGATCCTGATGCTGCACCGCGTCGCCGCGCGGCGCCGGGTGGAAGGCTGGGGCGCCACCGACGGCCTTGCGGTCGCGCCGGAAGCGCTCGAAGGATTCATCAACACGCTGCAGGGCGAGGGCTACGACCTCATCACCGTCTCCCAGGCGCTGGAGCGGCTGCGCGGCGGCAGGACGGTCGAGCGGTTCGCGGCGCTCACCTTCGACGACGGATACCTGGACAATCACCAGGTGCTGCTGCCGATGCTGGCGCGGCGCGGGGCCTGCGCCACGGTCTACGTCAGCGCCGGGTTCATCGACCGCACCGCCGGCATGTGGTGGTTCGGCGTCGAAGAGGCGCTGGCGCGCAACGAGCGCGTGGTGATCCGCCTGCCGAACGGGCCGCGCTGGTTTCCGGCGGCGACGGCGCAGCAGAAATCCGCGAGCTACGAGGAAATCCAGTACCTGTTCTTCCACCTGTCGCCCGAACAGACGCGCCAGGCCGTCGCGGGGTTGAAGCGCGACCATCGCGTCGATTGCCTGGCCTATACCGATGCGTTGTCGATGTCCTGGGCCGACCTGCGCGCGATGGACCAGAGCGGCGTTGTCGAGATCGGCGGCCATGCGATCGGTCACGCTCCGCTGGCTGCGATGGACGATGCCGAGGCGCGGGCCGAGATCGCGGAGGGTCGCGCGCGGATCGGCCAGGGGACCGGCCGCGTGCCGCTCAGCTTCGCCTATCCCTATGGCACGCGCATCACCGTGTCCCCCCGCGACATCGCGCTGGTTCAGGCGGCCGGCTACACCTCGGCGGTCACGACGCAGCCGCGGCCGGTGACGCGCGACGACGCGGCGCATCCCTTCATCCTGCCGCGAATCGGCCTGGGCGGAAATGACGACTGGCGTGCGTTGCGGGTGCGCATGGCGGGGATGAGCGCCGACCGCGCGCCCTACGCGGCCTGAAAGTCAAAGGGGCCGCATGGCGGCCCCGCTACCGGTCGTTCTGCCTGGCGGCTAGCGGACGATCCGCCAGGTCCCGTCCGGCTGCAGGCAGGCCGTCCCGTAGCTGCGCTGCTCGACCCCGTCGATGACGATCGTGCCGGAATATTCGCGGCAGTTCGCCGTACTGTAGCTGCCAACCGGCGTAGGCGCTGGCGGCGGCGCATAGGCGGGCGGCGGCGGGTAATAGGCATAGGCCGGCTCTGGGGGCGGCGGCGGCGCGTAATAGTAGCCCGGCGGCGGGGGATAGTAGGCCGGCGGCGGCGCGTAGACGGCCCTCGGGGCGCGCCGCTCGCTGGCATTGCCTGCCAGCGCGCCCAACGCCAGCCCGGTCACGCCGCCGATGGCGGCACCCTTGCCCTTGCCGAAGGCGTAGCCCACGCCGGCGCCCGCGGCGCCGCCCAGCAGCGCACCGGTCAGCGTGTTGTCCTGGGCCCGCGCCGCGCCCTGGGCGCCCAGCACGAGCGAAGCGGCGAGGAAGCCGGTGATGACGGTATTGCGCATGGCCGGACTGTAGTTCCCCCATCGGCCTGGGACAAGACGGTCGCCTTGTCGAGGCGACATTATGACCACAGGACGGCTAACAAACTGCAAACCGGTATCAATTCAATCCCTTGGCGTCCGGGAAGAACAGGTCCTGCCACTTCGCGCCCGCCACCTTGATGGCGCCGGTCTTGGCCATGAAGTCGACGAAGGGCGCGATGCCCTGGGCCTTCAAGGTAAACGCGATCGACGGGTCGTTCATCATCGCCAGCATCTCGTCCAGCGGCGTCTTGTCGTTGGCCGCGCGCAGGTAGAGCTCGGCCGCCCATTTCTTGTCGGCGTTGATGCGGTTGGTGGCGTCCTCCAGCGCCGCCAGGAAGGCCGCGTAGAGCTTGGGATTGTCGGCGCGGAACTTGGCCGTGGCCGCGATCACGTTGAACGAGGACGGGCCGCCGAGAATCTCGGTCGACGACGACAGCTTGCGGATCTTCGGGTCCTTCAACTGACGGAACTGGAAGGGCGGCGACGAGAAGCTGGCGGTGATCTCGCTGGGGCCGCCCAGCATCGCCGCGGTCGCGTCGGGATGCGCCATCGACACGGTCAGCGCGTCGAACTTGGTCACGTTGGCATCGCCGTATTCCTTCGCCGCCGCCATCTGCAGCAGCATGGCCTGCATCGAGACCTTGACCGCCGGCAGGACGATGCGGTCCTTCTCGGTGAAGTCCTTCAGCGTCTTCACGGCGGGATTGCGCGTCAGCAGGAACAGCGGAAGCTGGTTCAGCCCCGACACGCCGCGCACGTCGATGTTGCCGCGCGTCTTGGCCCAGATCGTAGCGATGCCCGGCACGCCCAGGCAGACGAAGTCGACCGAGCCCGAGATCAGCGCGTCGTTCATCACGTCGGAGGAACGGAACTGCGCCCAGGTGGTCTGGATATCGCCGAGGCCCGCCTCCTTGGCATGCTTCTCCACCAGCTTCTGGTCTTCAATCACGAATAACTGCTGGTAGCCCAGGCCTAACTGCTTGGCGATGCGCACTTCCTTGGCAT
>JADZDN010000193.1 GCA_020851015.1 Alphaproteobacteria bacterium
CATCGATCTCGACGTGTTCGCCGACGAGGTCGTCCGGCGCACCGACATGGCGATGCGCGAGGCGATCGCCGCGGCGCCGGACGGAACCTACCGCTCGGTGATCGAGAACGACGGCACGGCGGACATCCCCGGCGGCGTGGTCCATATCCCCTGCGCCGTCACGATCAAGGGCGATCGCGTGGCCGTGGACTATTCCGGCTGCACGCCGCAGGTCAACCGCGCGATCAACACCGTCTACAACTACACCTTCGCCTATAGCGCCTATGCGCTGAAGGCCGTCTTCGCGCCGTGGATACCCAATGCCGAGGGCAGCTTCATGCCGATCACGATCACGGCGCCCGAGCGCAGCATCCTGAACCCGGTGCGCCCCGCGCCGTGCAGCGCCCGCGGCATGATCGGGCATCTGCTGCCGCCGGCGATCTTCGCGGCGCTCAGCAAGGCGATCCCCGACCGGGTCCAGGCCGCGCCAGGCTCGCCGTCGAACTCGTTCCAGCTTTCCACCATGCAATCCGGGCGCGGGGCCGTGGTCAACGGCTTCATCGGCGCCGGCCAGGGCGCCGGCGCCGCTCGCGACGGAAAATCGGCGATCAGCTTTCCCAGCAACCTGTCGAACACGCCGATCGAGGTGCTGGAATCGCTGGTGCCGATCGAGGTGTTGCGTCGCGAAATGCGCCGCGGGTCCGGCGGCGGCGGCGCGCGGCGCGGGGGCGACGGCATCACCTTCGCCTTCGCCAGCCGTGGCGACGATCCGATCCGGGCCGCATTTCTGATCAACCGCGTCCGCAGCCCGGCGCCGGGCCTCAGAGGCGGCGTCGAGGGCAAGGCGGCGTCCTTCAAGGTCAATGGCCGCGAGCAGGAGCCGTCGGTTCCGCGCATGCTCGACAAGGGCGACGTGGTGCAGATCGAGAGCGGCGGCGGCGGCGGGTTCGGCAGCCTGGGGCGCGCCAAGCCCGCCCGGTCAGGCCGCGGCGCGCGCGCGCGCAAGGCCAAGCCGGCGGGGCGGAAGCGGCGCTAGCCGCGGCCGGGGTTCCAGGGTCAGACGAGGAGGGCATCGATGGCAAGTGGCGACAAGAAGACGGTCATTGTCACGGCGGCAGGCCGCGGCATCGGCGCGGCCTGCGCGCGCATGCTGGCGGGCAAAGGGTGGGTGCCGGTCCTGTCGTCGCCCTCCACGTCCTGCGAGACCCTGGCGAAGGAGCTGGGCGGCTGGGCCGTGCGGGGCTCGGTCACGGAGCCGGGCGACCTCGAAGCGGTGGTGCGCCTCGCCCTGGACAAGACCGGCCGCATCGACGGCGTGGTCGCCAACACCGGTCACGGACCGGGCGGCATGAAGAACGCCACCGGGCCGATCATGGGGCCGGACGCGCAGGGTCGCCTGCTCGACATCGAGGACGGCGACTGGCATGCCGGGCTCGACATCTACCTGCTCTATCTGATCCGCCTGCTGCGGCTGGTGACGCCGGTCATGGAGCGCCAGGGCGGCGGCTCGATCGTAACGATCTCGTCGGTCAACGCGCTCGAGCCGCGCCCGCGCTATCCGATGAGCATCATCCGCATGGCGATGCACGGCTTCACCAAGCTCTACGCCGACCGCTATGGCCGCGCGGGCATCCGCATCAACAACGTCCTGCCCGGCTTCGTCGACAATCTGCAGGTGACGGAAGAGGCGATCCAGCTGATCCCCCTGAAGCGCCCGGTCAAGACCCAGGAGATCGCCTCGACCGTGGCGTTCCTTCTGTCGGCCGAGGCGGGCGGGATCACCGCGCAGAACATGCTGGTGGATGGCGGGTTCACGCGCGCCGTCCGATAGTAGGCGCTTCAGAGGGCTTCGGAGATCCGCGTCGCCGCGTTGACGATCTCGGACGCGTAGCCCTTCAGGGTCGCCAGGTCCAGCCGCTCCACCGGGCCCGTGACCGCGATCGAGCCCATGATCGTGCCGTCGCGGCCGAGGATCGGCGCGGCGATGCTGTTCACGCCCGGGCGGTAGCCGCTCTGCGAAATCGCGAATCCGTCGGCGCGCACGGCCGCCAGTTCCTTGCGCAATTTCGCGGGATCGATGTCGGCGATGCGGAAATGCTCGCGGGCCGCGACGACAGCCCGGTCCAGCGCTTCGTTCGGCAGATGCGCCAGGATCGCCTTGCCGGACGCGGTGCGCGCCGCCGGTGCCCGCGCGCCGACCTGGGACGAGATGCGCACCGGCGCCGCGGCCTCCATCTTGTCCAGGTAAAGAATGTCGTCGCTGTCGGGCACGCAAAGAAAGACCGACTCGTTCAGTTTCTCATAGAGCCCGCGCAGATAGGGCTGGGCGGCCCGGCGCACCTCGTTGCGGTGCACGACCTGCAGGCCGAACTCCCACATTCTTAGCGTCGCCATGTAGCGTGACGTGGCCGGATCCTTGCGGACATAGCCGAGTGTCAAGAGCGTGCCGACGATCCGCTGCACGTTGCTCTTGTTCAGTTCCATTTCCCGCGCAAGTTCCGAAATTCCGCGCGGCTGGTCGCTGGCGGCGAGCGTCTCGAGAACGCGCAGGCCCTTGACGATGGTGCTGTCCATTGGTTCCGGCGGCGAGCGTTAGGGGAAGAGTCCGACCGACAACACCATATCAATATTCGATACGGCAATCATCAACGAATTGCGGGAGAACCGGGTTTCCGGTTCGCCCGATCGGCGATTTGCAGAAGAAGCGGGCCGAGCGGCTACTGGCGGGCGCCCAATCCGCGCATGAACCGGTCGCGGAGCTGGGCAGGGTCGCGCTCGGTCTGGGCGACGGCCGGTTGCGTGTCGATCCGCGTCGCGATCAGCCAGGGACCGTCTTCGGCCAGGCAGCGGTCGACCAGCCGCTCGAAATGCGCCTCGTCGTCCGCCCACATGCTCTGCTCCAGCCCGGCGCCGCGGGCGATCGCCACGATGTCGGCACCGAAGGCGGTCGCCGTCGGCTGGGCGCCGGTGATCTGGTAGGCCGCATTGTCCATGATGACGACCGCCAGGTTCCGCGGCTTGAGATGGGCGATGGTCGCGAGGCACCCGAGCTGCATCATGATCGACCCGTCGCCCTCCAGCCCGATCACGCGACGCTGCGGCTGGGCCAGCGCGACGCCAAGCGCGATCGGCGCCGCCAGGCCCATGCTTCCCAGCATGTAAAAATTCTGCGGTCGCCTTCCGGCGGCCCACAGGTCGAAATTGGTGTTGCCGATTCCCCCCACCACCGCCTCCTCGTGCTTCAGGCGCGCGACCAGGCGTTTGGTGATGTCGAAACGGTTCATGACCTTGGCGTTGCCGCGGCCGCGGGATTCGAGGTCGATCGCCGGCATGCTCATTCTCACTTCTTGAGGACCTTGCCGCCCGTCAGCAGAGGCGACAGGATCAGCGTCGCGGGCGCCTGCGTCATCACCGCCTGCTTGATCGTCCGGTCGGCAATGAATTCCACTTCGTCGAGGCGGGTGATCGAGTGGTGCTCGACCGCCAACGAATCGAGGACAGGACGCATCGTGCGGCAGGTAAGCGCCTGGCCCCAGTTGAACTCGCCCAGCGTGCCGCGCTCCGAAACGATCATCACGACGGGAATCTGGAACGGCACGGCGAGCGAGGCGATCACGTTGGCCAACGTGGCGAAACCGCTGGTCTGCATCAGCACGCAGCCCCGCATGCCGCCCATCCAGGCGCCGGCGACGATTCCCACCGCCTCCTCCTCGCGCGCCGTCGCGAAGGTGGTGAAGTAGCTGTCGGCGTGCAGCCCGTCGATCAAGGGTCGCAGCACGTTGTCCGGCACGTAAGTGACGAGACGCACCTGATTCTGCTTCAGCACGTCGCGCATGATTTCGTGCCAGGGCCGCGTGGCCCCGGCGATGGTCGGCGCAGCGCTTGCCGTCATCGCGTCTCTATCCCCCTCCAGCCGCGCCGACCCGCAGGCGCGCGCATTTTCCGGAGCGACATAAAGCGCCAGACGCGCCGCGCTGGCAAGTCGCGCCGTCGCCGCGCCGTCCTATTGGCATGCAATATAAGATAGGGGGCGCGCCGGTCCGGCGGAGCCATGGGGGCGATCGGTGGTGCGGACAGCGCGAAAACGCCTAGCTAGAATGGGATGTTTTGAGTTCCAATGGCCGAAGGCTGCCGATGGACGCTAGTTTTCTCGTCACCGATGTGGACTTTCCCGCCGCGGCCCGCGTGCTGCTGGAACGGCGCCAGGCGCGGGCTACCTATGTGCCGACCTCGACGGGACCGGCCGCGCTGCTCGAGCTGCTGAAGCGCCAGCAATTCGACGCCATGATCGTTCGCACGGTCCGGATCACGGACGCGGCGATGGCGGCAACCCCACCGCTGCGCGTGATCTCCAAATTCGGCGTTGGCGTCGACAACATCGACGTTGCGGCGGCCACGGGGCGGAAGATCGCGGTGCTCAATACCCATGGCCGCAACGCTCAGTCGGTGGCGGAATTGGCTTTCCTGCTGATGCTGGCGCTGAAGCGGCGTCTGCTCGCGCTCGACGCCAGCATCCGTCAGGGTCATTGGGACCGCGTGACCAATATCGGCGGCGAACTAAAGGGTCACCACTTGTGCATCGTCGGCTATGGCTGCGTGGGGCGCGCCACGCATGCGATCGCCCGCGGCTTCGGGCTGCGCGTCTCGGCCTACGATCCCTATGTCGACGCCGCGCTGGTTCCCGCCGACGCTACGCGAGTCGCGAAGCTGGACGATGCGCTGGGGGAAGCCGATATCGTTACCTTGCACTGTCCGTTGACGCCGGAAACGCACGGCATGATCGGGCCGTCCCAACTTGCGCGTCTAAAGCCCACGGCGCTGCTCATCAATACGGCGCGTGGCCCGATCGTCGATGAGGCGGCGCTGATCGCCTGCCTGGCGGAAGGTCGCATCGGCGGTGCAGGGCTGGACACGTTCGCCGACGAGCCGGTCCGGTCCGAAAGCCCGCTCTATCGCATGCGCAACACCGTGTTCTCGCCGCATATGGGCGGCAGCACCCGCGAAGCGATGGATCGTGTCGCCGTGCAGGCGGTCGAGAACGCATTCGCGATCCTGGACGGCACGCCGTTCGATCCGCTCTGTCTCGTCAATCCGCGGATGTAGCGGAGGCACCAGCGTGCCTCGTCAGGGCATTCTTGCGTCATTGACAATCATGGGTTTCGACCGCATCAGCTAGTTCCGTCGCCTGGATCGGGCGAGAAGCGGTCGACACGTTCTGAAGGAGTCCCTTCTTGAAAATGTTCTCCCTTGCCGGGCGGGTTGCCCTGGTTACCGGTGGATCGCGTGGTCTTGGCTACGGCATGGCCAGCAGCCTTGCCGAAGCGGGAGCGACGGTGGTCCTCAATGGCCGCGTTCAAGCGACGCTCGAAGCGCGGTGTCGGGAGATCGAAGCCAGGGGCGGCAAGGCGACCGTGGCATGCTTCGACGTCTGCGACCGCCGGGCATCGGAAGCGGCGATCGACGACATCGAACGGCGCCACGGATCGCTCGATATCCTGGTCAACAATGCGGCCTGGGGCGTGCCGCACGACCTGTTCGAGACCACCGACGAGGAATGGCGCAGCGTGCTGGACGTGGCGCTCGACTCCTGCTTCCGCCTGTCGCGCCACGCGGCAAAGGGTATGACGCGGCGCGGCTGGGGCCGCATCGTGATGATCTCCTCGATCAATACCCGGATCAGCCGCGGCACCAACACCGCCTATGTAACGGCAAAGACCGGGCTGGAGGGGCTCACGCGCGGCCTGGCGGTCGAATTGGCGACCAAGGGCGTCACCGTCAACGCCATCGCGCCCGGTTACATGGAGACCGAGATCAACGATGACTTCAAGGCGGATCCCCCGCGCTACGAATGGATACGCAACCGGGTGCCGATGAAGCGCTGGGGCGGACCCGATGAGATCGCTGGCGCCGCCGTCTTCCTGTCGAGCGACGCGGCGGCCTACGTCACCGGCCACACGCTGGTCGTCGACGGCGGCATGTCGATCATGATCTGAACGCGGAACTGCAACGATAGGAGCCTGACGTGAAGCTATTCTTCTCGGCCGCCTCGCCCTATGTGCGCAAGGTGATGGTGGTTGCGCACGAACTTGGCGTCGCCGATCGCATCGAGCATCTGCCCAGCGCGGCCCACCCGGTGAAGCGGGACAGCACCATCGTCGCCCATAATCCGCTGGGCCAGGTGCCGACATTGCTGCTGGACGATGGCTCTCCTCTCTATGACAGCCGGGTGATTTGTGAGTACCTGGAAGCGCAGCACGGCAAGAGCAGGATATTTCCGCCCAACGGCGCCGCGCGGTGGCGTGCCTTGCGCGAGCAGACCTTGGCCGACGGGCTGATCGATGGCGCCCTGCGCGCCCGGTACGAGATGACGCGGCCCTCGGACAAGATTTGGGCCGACTGGCACCAGGGGCAGATCGCCAAGATCCAGTCCAGCCTGTCGGAGATCGAGAAAACCGCTTCCGGCCTTGGCGACCGCGTCGATATCGGGACCATCTCGATCGCCTGCGCGCTGGGCTATCTGGACCTCCGATTCGCCGACCTTCAGTGGCGGAAAGCCCATCCCAGCACGGCCGCATGGTATGCCCGATTCGAGTCGCGGCCCTCGATGAAGGCAACGATCGCAAAAGGATGAGCAGCCGTGCGACAGGTCAGCCGCGTATGACGGTCGCGGTCACCGCAGGCTTGGCATCGGTCGCGAATTCGACATGACCCTGGTCGAGCCGCCACAGCGAATCGGCCAAGGCCCGCGCCTGGGCCGGATCAAGCATGGGGTCGGCAAGCTCGACCAGTTTGCCGGTCAGTTCGTCGTCGCTCAGCGGCGCGTCGGGATCGCCCTTGCGCGTGGGCTGGAACCGCTCCATACGGTTGCCGTCGACGGTTTCGATCGCCACCACGGCCGAGCGCTGGCGCGGGAAAGCCTTTTCGCAGCGCGGATCCATGCGAATCCGCACCTTCCCGGCAAGCGCATTGACGATAGGATCGGAAAGCCGCTCCGGCGTGAAGGCCGCAAGCCGAACGCTGCCGTGGACCAGGGCATGCGCCACCGCGAATGCCATGCTGAAGCGTCCCTCGAATGGCGAGGCGGGGTGCCGGACCGCGCCGGTGACGTCGAGCGCGACCTGGTAGGTGCCAATATCCACGTCGGCGATGCGCTCTGGGCTCAGGCGCATCTGCTGCCGCAACTCCAACGCGGCGTCTAGCGGCGCGAAAATATGGCCGCAGCAGCCGTGGTTCTTGAACGTCATCTCGGCGATGGCGTAGCGCTGGCCCAGATCGGCCAAGGCACGGTCCCAATCGGCTTCGCGACTCATCGCCGCGCCGAACCCGGCCTTGCCCTCCAGCAAGTCCCGGGCGCCGGTCATCCCCTCGCGCGCGCCCAGCGCGGCCAACGCCCCTGCCTCCGCGGCATGTCCGGCGTGCAGCGGCTTGGCCATGCTGTCCGACCGGAAAGCCTGCTGCAGCCCGGCCGCCATCGTGCCTGCGTTGGCCAAGGCGTGCATCGTCCGCTCGGCGTCCAGGCCGAGGACGGTCGCCACCGCCGCGGCGGCGCCGAAGGTTCCCACCGTGCCGGTGGTGTGCCAAAACCGATAATGCGAGGGTTGTACCGCCACGCCGATCCGCGCCGATACCTCGTAGCCGACGATGATGGCGCGCAGCAGCGTTTCGGGCGTGGCGCCGCGGCCCTGGGCGGCCGCGAGGGCCGCGCCGATCGTGGGGCATCCCGGATGATACAGGGCGTCGCGGTAGATATCGTCGAACTCGACGATATGGGATGCCGCGGCGTTGATCAAAGCGGCGGTGCGCAGCGGGGCGCGGCACCCGATGCCGTAGACATAGGACCGCCCGGACCCAAGCTCATCGCGCAGCGCATCCGCCAGGTACCGCGTCTGGGGATGCGCCGCACCGGGCAGCAGGGCGGCAAACCAGTCGACCAGCGCGCGCTTGGCGTGATGCAGCAGCGCGGGCGAGCAGGATTTTGCCCGCTCCGCCGCGGCAAAAGAGGCAAGCCGCTCCAGCACGGTCATGCGGCAATCCTTTCCTGCGACTCCTTGACAGCGGGATTCTGACGACTATCGCACCGGCGGGCGCCGGACACGAATAGATTTCCTTTATCGTCATCGAGAAGCAAACATCATTCTGCCGTTGCGCTTCGCTTGAATCTCGCCCCGGTGATCCCGTAGCTTGGCGTGAAAACATCCGGCAACAATTCTGGCAGCCGATGGACGATCCACGCTTCGACACCAGCCCGCTTCCGGCGACCTATTTGCGGCAATCGCCGCCGCCGCTCGCCCTTCCCGCGCTGGCCGGCGATCTGCGCGCCGACGTCGCCATCGTAGGCGGCGGGTACACGGGCCTTTCGGCGGCGCTCCACCTTGCCGAGAAGGGGACGCGCGTCGTCCTTGTGGAGGGGCGGGAAATCGGCTGGGGCGGATCGGGCCGGGCGTTTGGCCAGGTGGTTCCCTATGCGAAGCACGACGGCTGGCACATCCTCGAGGCCTTCGGCGACGCGGTGGGCGAGCGGATGATCGCGGCCCTCGGCGCCGGACCGGACGTGGTGTTCGGCCTCGTCGACCGCTACGGCATCAAGTGCGGCGACCGCCGGGTTGGGCTTCTGTTCGCCGCCCATTCGCCCGCGGGCCGGGCGTCCCTGGAGCGCCGGGTCGAGTTCCAGCGCAAGCGCGGCGCGGCGATCGAACTGCTGGACGCGACGGCGACGGAGCGCGCGGTCGGCAGCCCATATTATTCGACGGCGGTCCTGGACCGCCGGGGCGGCTCGCTGACCCCGCTTGCCCTGGCGCGCGGCATGGGCTGGGCCGCGAAGGGCCTGGGCGTGGACATCCGGGAAAACTCGCCGGTGCGCGAGATCGTCCGCAGCGGCAAGGCTTGGCGCGTCGTCGCGGCCGATGGCGCGGTCGAGGCCGACAGCGTGCTCGTGGCGACGGGCGCCTATACGAACGACCTGTGGCCGAATCTTCGGCAGTCCTTCATTCCCATGCGCGCGTTCCAGCTCGTCAGCAGGCCGCTCTCGGCGAATCTGCGCGGGCCCATCCTGCCGGGCGGCCAGTCGCTGACCGATACGCGGCGGCTTTATTCCGGCGTCCGGCTGCTGGATGACGGACGGCTGCACGTCAGCGCCGATGGACCCGCGTTCGCGACCGGGGGCAGTGTCTTCCGCGGCAAGGCCGAGCGGCGCGTCCGCAGCCTGTTCCCGCAAATCGCGTCGCTGGAATGGGACGAGGCTTGGAGCGGCTGGGTCGACGTGACCACCGACCAGTACCCGCGTCTGCACGAGCTGGAACCCGGGCTCTGGGCGGCGATGGGGCTGTCGGGCCGCGGCATTGCCTGGGGCGTTCTGCTGGGGCGCGAAGTGGCGTGGCGGATGATGGACATGGCGCGCGACCAGTGGTTCATGCCGGTTGCGCCCCTGCGGCGTGTCGCCGTCCGCCCCTATGCCGCGCCGCTGGTCGGCGCGCTGATGGCCTATTACCGGGTGCTCGACCGCTTCGAGATGTCCGGGTACGCCGGCCGGCCCAATTCCGCCCGTTAGCCGCCGTCATGTCCTTGCCGGTCTTCCAGATCGATGCCTTCGCCGACGGTCCGTTCAGCGGCAACCCGGCGGCAATCGTGCTGGTGTCGGAATGGCCGGAAGTCCCGATCATGCAGTCGATCGCGGCGGAGATGAACCAGACGACGACGGCGTTCCTGCGTCGGCAGCATGACCGCTTCGCGCTGCGCTGGTTCACGCCGACGATCGAGGAGGAAATCTGCGGCCACGCGACGCTGGCGGCGGCGTGGCTGGTGTTCGACCGGATCGATCCCGCCCGCCGCGATGTCGCGTTCGATACCCGAGCCGGGGCGTTGACGGTTCGCCGCCTCGACGACGGCAAGCTCGAGATCGACTTCCCGGCGCGGCCGGCCGCGCCGGCGACGCCCCACGCGGATCTCTTGGCCGCGCTAGGCGGACCGCCGCCGGTCGAGGTCCGCGCCGCGCGTGACTACCTGGTCGTATACGACCGTCCGGACATCGTGCGCGGCCTTCGCCCCGACTTTGCGCGCCTGGGGCGGACCGACCGGCACGCCACGATCGTCACCGCGCCGGGCGATGCCGGGTTCGACTGCGTGTCACGCTTTTTCGCGCCCGGGCACGGCATTGCGGAAGACCATGCGACCGGCGCCGCCCATGCCTCGATCGCGCCCTACTGGACCGGTCGGCTGGGCAAACCGTCGATTGCGGCGTTCCAGGCCTCGCCGCGCGGCGGCTTCTTCCGCTGCACCATGCGCGGAAGCCGCGTCGCTTTCGCCGGTACCTGCCGGCTGTTCCTGGAAGGAAAGCTCGAAGCCTAGGCTCAGAGCTCCCGCAGCGCATTGAACTGGGCCACATAGCCCGAACCGTCGATCCGGGCGGCGATCAGCGTGGTACGGCCGGAGGCCAGCGCGGCCTTCAGCGCATCGCCAAGGGCGTTCTCGGTATCCACGACCACGCCGTCCGCGCCGAAGCCCTGCGCCAGCCGCTCCCAGTCGATCCCGCCAATGCCGACGCCGTAGGGCTGGAGCCCCTTGATCTCCTGCTTCACGCGGATGAGGGCGATCTCCTGGTCATCGAAGACGACGACGATGATGGGCAGGTTCTCGCGCACGGCCGTCTGCAGCTCGGCAACCGCCAGCAGCAATCCGCCGTCGCCGGTGAACGCGACCACCGGCCGGTTCGGATGCGCCAGGCGCGCGGCCAGCGCGCCGTGAATGGCGAAGCCCATCGAACCGAGCCCGTTCGACGCCAGGAACTCGCGCGGTCCGTAGGATTCCCATTTCTGCACCACCAGCATGCGGCTGGCCCCGGCGTCGCAGGTGGCGATGGTGTCGCGCGGCAGCACGGCGCGTGACACCTCCATCGCGGCCTGGGGCGAAAGACCTTGGCTGGGCGTGTCCAGCGCCGCCTTGACGTCCCGACGATAGGTGGCGGCGGCCTGGTGGCCCCAGCCCGAGCCTTCCGGGTTCCATTCCGCCAGCGCGCCCAGCAGCGGCACCAGATCGCCCACCAGCTCGAGCTGCGCGGGTACCAGCGCGTCCAGGCTGGGCGTGCTGGCCAGGGACAGCACGGGCGTCGTGTATGGCCAGGGCTTGGGTTGCAGCTCCACGCCGTCGAGTCCGATCGTCACGATCAGGTCGGCCTGCTTCACCAGGTTGCGTTCGATCAGCCCGCCGATGATGCAGCCCGCGCGCAGCGGATGGTCCTCGGGAATGGCACCCTTGCACTTGGGCGTGGTCAGCACGGGTGCGCCCAGGCGCTCGGCCAGTCGCACCAATTCGCCCGCCGCCCGGCACCACAACACGCCCAACCCCGCCAGGATGATCGGGCGTTTCGCCTCGCGCAGCATGCGCAGCGGGGCCTTCAGCCCGTCGCGATCCGGCGGCGGGAGGAGCAGTTCGGGCTGCAGCGGCCCTTCGGCGACCAGGTCGGCGGCGTCGCGCGTGGTTTCGGTCGACGGCATGTCGAACTGGACGGGGCCTGGCGGCGCGCCGGTGGCGACGCGGATCGCGCGCCGTATCTGCTGGCGGACCGTCCTTGCCGCGATCGTGGTCCCCCATTTGACCAAAGGCGCGTAGAGCTGGAGCTGGTTGATGCGCTGGCGTAGCCCGGTTTCGTACACATGCGATGGGTACTGGTCGGTGATCGCGATCAGCGGGCAGCGGTCCAATGCCGCGTGCGCGATGCCGTTCACCATGTTCGAGGCGCCGGGGCCGCGCGTCGACATGCAGACGCCGGGCGAGCCGGTGATTTCGCCCCAGGTAGCGGCCAGCATGGCGCCCGCGGTCTCCTGCTTCACGAAGATGAAGCGCAATCCCTTCTCGCGAGCCGCCTGCATCATTTCGACCGATTCGCCGCCCGGATGGCCGACGATGAATGGCGTGCCGCAGTCGCGGAACGCTTCTGCCAGAACTTCTACTGTCGTCGCCATGTCAGCCGCCCTTTCCGGCGTCGCCTGTTTGCCGCTCGATCTCGATGATCAGGTTCAAATGCTGGTCGATCGAGAAGGACGCGTCGGGGCCGACCACAACGGTCGACTCGCGCTCCTCGACCACGGCGGGCCCCTTGATGCGATCGCCGGCGCGCAGCGCATAGCGATTGTACACGGCACAGGGCGTATAGCCAGTTTCCGGGAAAAAGGCCCGGCGCGTGCCTTTCAGCGCCTTGCCCTGCTCCGCCCGTGCGCCGGTGAAATTGAGCTGGATGTCGGGAACGGGGGCATAGGCGCTGAGCCGCCAGGTCAGCGCCTCGATCGGAACGTCCTGGATCTGCCGGTCGAACAGCCGCCCGTACGTCTCCAGGAACAGGCGGCGCATTTCCTCCAGCGAATCTGCTCCCAATGGAGGCGATGGGACCGCCACGCCGATTTCGAATCCCTGGCCGACGTAGCGCATGTCCGCCGTGCGTTTGATGACAATCTCCGCGTCGTTTGCGCCGGCCTCGACCAGCAGAGCGCGTGCGTCGCGTTCCATTTCGCCGAACAGGCCATTCAGGCGTGCCCAGTCGAGATCCTTGAGCCGCGACACATAGCTGCGGACCAGGTTCACCGCGGGCGAGGCCACCAGGAATCCAAGCGCCGACATCACGCCGGCGCCGAGCGGGCAAATGATCCGATCGACCTTGAGCAGCTTGGCGAGACCATAGGCATGCACCGGTCCCGCGCCGCCGAACGCCATCATCGTGTAGCGGCGGGGATCGCGGCCCTTCTCGGCGATATACATGCGCGTCGCCGATGCCATGTTCTCGTTGACGATGCTGTGGATGCCGGCAGCGGCCTCGGTGACGCCGACGCCAAGGGGGACGGCAAGCCGCTCCTTGAACGCGCCTTCGACGGTGGAGAGGTTCAGCTTCATTTCGCCACCGAGGAAGTAGTCCGGCGACAGGTAGCCGAGCAGAAGGTCCGCGTCGGTCACGGTGGGATCGGCCCCGCCGCGGCCATAGCAGATCGGGCCGGGTTCCGAACCGGCGCTTTCGGGTCCGACCTTCATCAACCCCATCGCGTCGATCCGGGCCTTGGAACCGCCGCCCGCGCCGATTTCGATCAGGTCGATCACCGGCACCTTCAGCGGCAGCCCGGAGCCCTTGCGGAAGCGGCGCACGCGACCCGCCTCGAATTCATGGGCGTATTCGGGACGGCCTTTCTCGATCAAACACATCTTGGCGGTGGTGCCGCCCATGTCGAACGAGATCATGTGATCGATATTGGCCAGCTTGGCGTAGTAGGTGCCGGCGATGGCGCCGGCCGCGGGGCCGGACTCGATCAGGTGGATCGGAAACTCGCGCGCCGCACGAACGGTGGTCACTCCTCCGCCCGACAGCATGACATGGAGCGTGCTTCTCAGCCCCTTGTCCTTGAGGTGCCGGTCCAGCCGCTCGAGATAGGTTTGGACGAGCGGTTGGACATAGGCGTTGGCGCAGGCCGTGCTGGCGCGCTCGAACTCGCGTATCTCCGGCGCCACCGCCGATGAGATGGTGACGGGAATGCCGGGCATCGTCTCCTCGACGATCCGCTTCGCCTCCACCTCGTGTACATTGTTCAGATAGGAGTGCAGGAAACAGATCGCGACCGCCTGCACCCCCTCCTTGGCCATCGCCTGCGCTGCCGCCCGCACCTGGCCACGATCCAGCGCCAGAAGCTCGGTGCCCGTTGCGTCGACCCGCTCGGCGACCGTCAACCGCAGCGACCGCGGGACAAGCGGTTCGGGCTTTTCGAGGAACAGGTCGTAGAGGTCGTAGCGGATCTCGCGGCCCATCTCGAGCGTGTCGCGAAAGCCCTTGGTCGTGATCAGTCCGACCTTGACGCCCTTGCGCTCGATCACGGTGTTGGCCACGAGCGTCGTGCCGTGCACCAGACCGGTGACCCGGTCGATCGACGTGCCGGCTTCACGGAGCAGGCGCTCGGCGCCCTCGATGATGGCGATGCTGGGATCGCCGGGCGTCGTCAGCCGCTTGCCCGTGAAGATCAGCTTGCGTGACTCGTCGACCAGCACGAAATCGGTGAAGGTGCCGCCGACATCGACTCCGATCCGGATTCCAGCGCTCACGTCAAACTCCCAAAGCCCACTGTCACGTTTGCCGCGCGGCCAATGCCTGCCGGACGCAGGAGACCGGGGCGACAGCGCCGCCGAAGTGTCGTCAGCCAGCCAATCGCAAGTCAAGCAAATCAGCTATGGATCGCCGGCTCTTATCCGAACCGATTACCTGCCATTATGAAATGCCGCCGCTGCCGGGGCGCGCAGCATTCGCCCTGGCAAATGCACGCGCAATCCTGCAAATTGTGCGTCATTGAATTTCCAGCTAGGGGCGGTCGCGTTGCAAGGAATTTGCGCCGCGTTCCTCGATCAGTTCCACCCGGCGATCCGCGCGACGATAGAGCGGATGGCGCCCCGTGGGTGGACCGTTCGCTTCGCCCGCTCGAATGCCGCATCCGACCAAAACAAAGCGGCAATGGATGCCGTGCTCTTGTTTCCGGTAGCGGCGCTGGTCCGGGGTGAGATGCTGGCTGCCGCTCCGCGCCTGCGCCTGATACAGAAGTTGGGTGCGGGGGTGGACCGCATCGACTTGGAAACCTGCCGGCAACGCGGCATCGCGGTCGCAAAACTGTCGGCGGGAAACGCGATCCCGGTCGCCGAGCATACGGTGCTGATGATTCTCGCCGCCTGCCGCCGCCTGCCCGAGATGGACAGTCGCACGCGCAGGGGCGAGTGGCTGAAGGAGCACGCGCGCGGCGTCAACCGGCACATCCATGGCAAGCGCGTTGGCCTGGTCGGGCTGGGCGCCATCGGCATGCAGGTGGCGCGCGTGTTGTCGGGATTCGGCGTCGAGATCGTCTACTACGACCCTGCTGTGACGCGCGACGCGGCAGCCGCGGTGGACGCCCGGCCCTTGGAGCTCGACGAGCTGCTTGCAACGTCCGATATCGTGTCGCTGCATCTGCCGCTGCTTCCGCAGACGGCGGGGATCATCGACGCGCGCCGTATCGCGCTGTTGAAACCCGACGCAATCCTGGTGAATTGCGCGCGCGGCGGGCTGGTGGACGAAGCATCGCTAGCGAAGGCACTGAACGAAGGCAAGCTGTTCGCCGCGGCGATCGACACCTTCGCCACCGAACCGCCGGCGGGCAACCCGCTGCTGGAGAGCGACCGAACCGTCGTGACCCCGCATCTGGCAGGCGCGACGCTCGACAATTTCGCCAATGTGCTGAAACGCGGCTTCGCCAATGCCGAAGCCTACCTGGCCAACGGGTACCTGCCGGCCGGCGACGCCGTGCTGGCGCCATCCCGACGGGCGGCGCCCGCCCCATAGAACCCGCAGCTTTCTCACCGCTGGAGGAATGATGAGCGCACAGCGCACGGACTTCGACCCGATCACGCTGGAAATCCTGTGGAGCCGGCTGATCTCCATTGCCGACGAATCTGCCGCGGCTTTGCTGCGCACCTCTTTCTCCACGATCGTGCGCGAGTCGAACGACTATGCCACGGTGCTGATGGATGCGAACGGCGATTCGCTGGCCGAGAACACGACCGGCATTCCATCGTTCGTCGGTATCCTGCCGCGGACCTTGAAGCATTTCCTGAAGCGCTTCCCAAAGGACCAGTGGCGGCCCGGCGACTGCATCATCACCAACGATCCCTGGATGGCGACCGGGCATCTGCCGGACATCACGATGGCGGCGCCGATCTTCCACAAGGGCCGTCTGGTTGGTTTCTCGGGCTCGATCGCGCACTCGCCGGACATCGGCGGCTCGATCTGGTCCTCGGACTGCCGGGAAGTCTTCGAGGAGGGAATCCGAATCCCCCCGATGAAGTTTTTGGAGGAGGGAAAGCCGAACAAGATCCTGTTCGAGATGATCGAATCCAACGTGCGCGTCCCCGATCAGGTGATGGGCGACCTGGATGCCCAGGTCACCTCGCAGCACGCCTGCGCGCGCCGGTTGCAGGAATTCCTCGACGACGCGGGGATGGTGGATTTGACCACGCTTTCCGCCGCCCTTCAGCAGCGCGCCGAGATGGCAATGCGCAAGGCGATCGAGGCGGTGCCGGACGGGACCTACCGTTCGCGGGTCAGCGCCGATGGCTATGACGCCGACGAGACGCATATCGAGTGCGCGATCACGGTCAAGGGCTCGAACCTGCATGTCGACTATGCCGGCACGTCGAAGCAGATCGACCGAGGCCTCAATTCGGTGATGAACTACACCTATGCCTACTCGGTGTATCCGATCAAATGCGCGCTCGATCCGACGACTCCTCGCAACGAGGGTTCCTACCGCTCGGTCACGGTGGACGCGCCGCTCGGCAGCGTGCTGAACCCGCGCTACCCGGCGCCGGTCAACGCGCGCCAGCTGACGGGGCATCTGCTGGCGGGCGCGCTCTACAAGGCGCTGGCGCAGGCGGTCCCGGAGAAAGTCAGCGCGGAGTCCGGTTCGGCGCCCACCGTTCGTTCCGTCTATAGCGGTACCGACCGCAAGGGCAACCGCTTCTCCCAAATCCTGTTCGCCAGCGGCGGCATGGGCGGCAATTGCCAGCAGGACGGCCATTCCTGCACGGCCTTTCCGACCAACGCCGGCTCGGGCAGCATCGAGGCGCTGGAAAGCATTTCGCCGCTGGTCGTATGGCGGAAGGAATTCCGTCCCGACTCGGGCGGAGCGGGCAGGTTCCGCGGCGGCTTGGGCCAGGACGTCGAGGTGGAGGTCGTTTCGAACGACCCGATCCGCCTGTCGCTCCTGTCCGACCGGCAGAAATATCCGCCCCAGGGCCTGTTGGGCGGGATGCCAGGCGCAAAGGTGGACATCTTCCTCGGCAACGGCACCAAGCCGCATCCGAAGTCGCGCAGCACGCTGATGCCGGGCGATCGCCTGACCATGCGGTTCAGCGGCGGCGCGGGCTACGGCGATCCGCGCGAACGGGACCGTGAGACGGTTCGCAGCGACCTGCGGAACGGCTACATCACCGCCGAGGCGGCGCGACGCGACTACGGGCTGAGCTGACCGAAGATCATCGGCGCCGTCACTTGGCGCCGACGTGCTGGTACACGGGCGTCAGCCAGTGCCGGTACTTGGCGACCTTGCCCTTGGTGATGTCGAAATAGAGGTCCTGGATCCGCTTGGTAAGCGGGCCGACCTTGCCGTCGCCCAGCGGATAGTGGTCGATCGACAGGATCGGCGTCACCTCCTGGCCGCTGCCGCAGAAGAACCCCTCCTCGGATATGTAGGCCTCGGTGCGGTCGACGTCGCGCTCGACCACCTCGATCCCCAGATCGGTGCGGAACAGGTTGATCAGCGTCGCCCGGGTGATGCTTTCCAGGATGTCGGCCGTGACGGGCGGCGTGATCACCACGCCGTCGCGCACCAGCATGATGCACGAGCCCGAGCTTTCCGAGATCTTGCCGCGATCGTTGAGCAGGATCGGCGTATGATAGCCATTGACCCGCGCTTCCACGTGGGCGAGGCGAGAATTGTGATAGTTGGCCGCCGCCTTGATCCGCGGCGGCATGGCGGTTTCCGAGTTGCGCCGCCAGGTGCTGATGCAGGTGTGGACGCCGGAGTAGACGCTCTTGGCGTGCGGCCGGCTGTAGGCCAGGACAAAGGCCCCCGTGCGGATCTCCTCGGGCAGGTAGCCGCCGGGCTCGCCCGTATCGAAATAGACGACGGGACGGAAGTGCACGGAGTCGGCGAACTTGTTGCGACGGATCAGTTGGATGAACGCGTCGGTGAACTCCTGGTCGGTATAGGGGATCGACATGCGCATGATCTTGGCCGACTGGCGCAAGCGGCGCAGATGCTCGGCGTTCTTGAAGATGTAGAGCTCGCGCTCGTCCTCGTTCCAATAGGCGCGCATGCCTTCGAACACGTTGCCGCCGCGAAGCACGGTATCGGCCGATACGTGCACCGTCGCCTGATCCCACGCGACGATCTTGCCGTCCATCCAAACAAATTCCGCGCGCTTGGCCATTGCTTCCCCCGCTTTAACCGTTACATCTCTGACACAGGAACCGTGGGTACTGCCGCGACAGCATACGTTGCCGCAGCACCGACGCTGGAGTCAACGCATCCAGCCACAACGAGCGCTGCACGCAGGTATTGGCAGTACGGCGTCTTGCGCATCCTTCGGCCTTCAGCGCGACAGGCGCGGATCGGCGAGGCTCAGATCGGGCAGCCTGTGCCCGACCCCCTGCTGGCGCGCGCGCGCCAACACCTCGATCGCCAAAGCCAAGTCGGCAATGCCGCTACCCATGCCTTTGTACAGGGTAAGGTCGGCATCGCGCGGCCGGCGCACGCCATTTGCCAATGTGGCGGCGAGCGAACGAACCTCGTTCCAGGCATTGCGCGCGCCATAGTAAGCGCGGAATTCGTCGGATAGATCGCGGACGGCTTCCGGCGAATCGGCGCAGACGAAGCCGCAGCGCGGCAATACGTCTGGTTGAAGCTCCGCGCGGCCCGAAACCGTGACGCTCACCGCGTTGACATGCGCGCCGCTCGCCAGCATCGCGGCCGACAGCACGGGCGTGGTGACATGCGCCGCCGCCGTCACGACCGGCGCGCCTTCCGATGCCGCGGCGGCCGACGGCGATTCGACGATCTCGAAATCGAACGCCTCGCGCATCCGCGCCGCGAAACGCTGGCGATGCGCGGGCGTGGGGCTCCAGACCCGCAAGCGGCGCAGCTTGCGGACCACGGCGACAGCGGCCACTTGGGTCCAGGCTTGCCGGCCGCTGCCGATCACCGCCATTTCGTCCGCGCGCGCATCGGCAAGCAGCCGCGTTGCGATACCGGCCAACGCACCGGTGCGCAGCTGGCTGAGAGCGGTCGCCTCGATCACCGCACAGCGGTGGCCACTGGACGTGTCGAACAGGATGAGCTGGGGCCAGCCGCCATCCGGGCTCTGCACCCAGGTCTTGGTGGCCGCCAGGTTCGCCGACGGGAATGCCGCGCCCAGGGCCTGCAGCGCCTGGCGCTGCGCCCCGAACCGGACGAAAGTCTTGCCCATCCCGACGGCGTCGCCCTGCGCCTCGAGCAGCAGGCCGCGCTCGACCGCATCGATCGCGTCGGGCATGCCGACAAGTCGCACGACTTCCGCTTCCGTGATCCACAGCGCCGGATTGCTCACGGCTTCGAACCGGCCGAGGGTCCGGCAAAGGCGACCAGCCGGTCGTAGTCCGATCGCTCGACCGCGATCCCATCGCTGACGGCCTTGCGCCGCGCCTCGTGCCGGCGATCGCCGGGCAAGCGGTCGACACCGGCATCGGCCAACTCCGAGAACAGAAGCTCCAGGCGCTTGGCAAACCCGGGGCCGGCGAAAGGGGAAGGGTCGATCAGGAGTAGGAACTGGCCCGAACGCGACGTGGTGGCGCCGGGGTTGCCGGCCGAACGGTCCTCGAAGCCGAATTCGGCGCCGCCAACCGCAGCGGCCAGGATCTCGACCATCGCAGCGATCGCGCTGCCCTTGTGGGCGCCGAAAGGCAGGAATGCGCCTGGGCCCAGGATCGCCTCCGGGCTGGTGGTCGGCCGGCCGTCCGCATCGATCCCGACGCCCTCGGGCAGTGGGCGGCCCTCGCGCTGGCAGATCAGCATCTCGCCCTGGGACATCACGCTCGACGCCTGGTCCCAGACGAAGGGCGCGCGCCCCGCGCGCGGACAGGCGAAGGCCATCGGGTTCGTGCCGAACAGCTTGCGCTTCGCGCTCCAGGGCGCGATGCGCTTGCGGGAACTGACGCAGCTGATCGCAATGAATCCGGCCTCGGCGAAAGGCTCCACGTCGGGCCAAAGTGCCGCGAAATGGTGGCCATTGTGGACCGCCATTGCCGCTATTCCGCTCTTGCGGGCCATCTCCATCAGGCGGCCGCGGCCGGCATCCAGCGCCACCTGGGCGAAGCCGTTGCCGGCGTCGACCGAAATCGCGCCAGGCGCGGTTTCCCGCAGGCGGGGGGTAGCCCGGCCGTCCAGCCATCCTGATCGCAACGCGGTCACGAAGCCCGGCAGGCGCAGGATGCCGTGCGAGTGGCAGCCGTCGCGCTCGGCGGCGGCGACCACACGCGCCACGATGCGGGCATTGGCGTCGCTGGCGCCGGCGGCAGCCAGCGCTTGCGCGACCAGCGCCTCCAGCGCCTCGATGCGAACGACGATCTTCATCGGGTGGGCGGTCGTCCATCGTGGGCGCCGCCGGCGAGGGTCTCGAACGGGACCAGCGCGATGAAGCGCAGCGGCGTCATGCGTAGGGACCGATGTCCTGCAAGGGCTTGTTGTCGATCACGCGTTGGTAGGAAAGGCGGGACAAGTCGAGCGTCTGGTATCCGCCGTCAATCAGCAGCTCCTTGATCGCGCGGCCGGTCGCCGGCGCATGCTGCAACCCATGTCCCGAAAAGCCGATGCAGACGTAGAAATTGTCGCAACCGCCGATCCACCGGCCGATGATGGCATTGTTGTCCATCGTGTTCTGGTCGTAGTGGCAGGACCAGGCCGACTGCACCTTCAGTTCCGCGAACGCGGACACGCGCTGGGCCAGATCGGGCCACATATGGTCGTTGAACCAGTCGTAGTCGACATCCCAGTTGAAGCCGAACTTCTCGTTGTAGTTCGTCTTGCCGCTGATGAAGCCCTTGCCCTCGGGCCGGAAGCTGACATTGCTGCCGATGTGGCGGGCAGAGGTAAGGGGCCCCAGCTCCTGGCGCACTTCGAAATAGAAGGTCAAGCGACGCATCGGCTGCACCGGGATCTTCATGCCCAACGCTTCGCACAGGGCGATGCCCCAGCAATTGGCCGCATTGATCACGATATCGGCCTTCACGACCTCGCCCGACGCGAGCACCAGCGCCTGGATGCGCTTGTCGGTTCGCTGGAAATCGACCACGCGATCCTTGATGTACTCGGCGCCGAGGCTGATCGCCTTCTTGCGCATCCCTATCAGCGCGGAATAGGGGTCGATAAATCCGTCATCCGGCGAGAACAGCGCAGCGTCGATGTCGTCGACATTCAGCGATGGAAAGCGATGCTTTACGCCTTTGCGGTCGAGCAGTTCGACCCGCACGCCGTTGGCGATGTGCACCTTCCAGTTCTGCACCAGCGTTTCGACTTGGCCGGGCCCGCTGCCCAGCCATGTGTACCCGATGCGCCGGAAATTGATCGAACCCGGCGGTTGGCCGTCGATCGCCATCAGCGCATCGAAATTGCCGTAGATTTCGTGACCGTAGTCCGACATCGCGATGCATTCGGGGATCGAGAAGATGCGACGCACGCCGCCGGTCGACCGCGGCGTCGCAGCGTGTTCGTAGGTCGGATCCGGCTCGATCACGACAACCTTGCCGGCGCGGCCGCTGGCCATCAGGTGATAGGCGATCGAAGATCCGTTGATTCCGCCGCCGATAATCGCGACATCAGCCATTGCCGGTAAGCCCCCAATTAGGCCTCGGCGCGCACGGACAAGGCCAGGATAGACTACAATCTACGCTTCAAGCTGCGCCCGCACCAGCACCGCCCGCATACCGAGCAATCGGCGCGATTGTTATCGACAAGGGAATTCTATTGATGTCGCCTATCGGATCGACACGCGCTACAGCGACAAGTCGCCAATCGTGTCCTTCAGCTTTTCGCGCGTGAGTTTGACGACCGATCGGACCGGGGCAGGCATGTCCCCCAAATGATAGGCCATCCCGTACTCCAGCTTTGGAAGCGGCGGATCGCTCGTCAGGCGTCTCAACCGCGCAAACTGCCGGTACAACTCCGGCGCCGCGGCGGGCAGGATGCCAACCCCAAATCCGGCCTGGATCAGCTGTGCGCGCGGCAGCAGTCCGGTACAGGTGTGCAGGACGCGCGGCTCGACCCCCGCGCCGCGAAACCAGTCCATGCAAATGCGATGCAGGGAGGAACCGATCGCGTCCGTCACCACCGGGACATTGGCAAGATCGGCCGGCCTTGCCGTGGCCGGCAAACGGTCGACCCCCGGACCTGCGATCCAGGCCAGGTCGATCGCGCGCAACGGCAGATAGCCATGAGAGGGATGCGCGATGGGCCCCAGCATGAATGCCAAGTCGATCTCGTTCCGCAATAGCTGTTGATAGATCGTCGTACTCATGTCTACCCGCAGGGTCACCTCGATTCCCTTGTATTCCGCGGACAGCAGCTTCAGGAGCTTGGGCAGCCAGCCGATGGCAACGGCGTGAGTCGCGCCGATCCGTACAAGCCCCTGTACTGATCCAAGGTTGCCCGCGCGCTCCTGCAGCTCGGCCGACAGTCCGGCGATGCGCTCGGCATAGCGCAGCAGTTCGCTGCCCTGGCGCGACAGGCGCACGCGACGCGATGTTCGGGTAAACAGCGGAACTCCCAGCGCTTCCTCGAGTTCGCGGATGCGAGCGGAGATCGCGGGTTGGGTGGTCCGCAGATGCTTCGCGGTCTCGCGAAAGCTGCTCAGGCGGGCCAGCCAGACAAAGGTTTCTATTTGCTTCAGATTCATTGGCGGCAGGTCGAGCGTGTCAAATTTCTCACGCCAGGACAAGCCGCGCCGGGCCCGTCGCGAACCGCGCTAGGCAAACCGGCTCTGCCTCGGCTATGACTCGAAACCCTTGGCTGCCTAGCAAGGCCGGACGGCGATGGTTTCGTTTCCTGGAGTAGGTCGTATTGGATTTCGACCTTAGCCCCGAGCAAAGGCTCTTCTCCGACAGCGTCGCGCAGTTCGCTCGCCGGCATCTGGCCGCTGGCGCGACGGTCCGGGCGCGCGACCCGGCTTTCCCGTTCGACGTCGCGCGGTTGATGAGCGCACAGGGGCTGCTTGGCATCACCATTCCCGAGGCCCATGGCGGCCAAGGCGGGACCTTGATGGACGCGGTGCTGGCGATCGAAGCGGTCGCCGCCATTTGCCCGCGCAGCGCCGACGTGGTGCAGGCCGGCAATTTCGGCCCGATCCGCACCTTCGCCGAGTACGCCAATGACGGCCTGAGGGCGCGCGTGTTGCCGCGCCTGTTGTCCGGCGAGGCCGCCATCGGCCTCGGCATGTCGGAACCGGACGCCGGGTCGGCGGTGACCGAGCTCGCCACCACCGCGAAGAAAGCGGAGGGCGGATTCCGCGTCAGCGGCAGCAAGGTGTTCATGACGCACAGCCTCGATGCCGCCTTTCTGCTGGTCTACGCGCGGTTCGGGCCCGGCGTGGACGGAATCGGCGCGCTGCTGATCGACGCGGCTGCGCCTGGCATCTCGTTCGGCGAACCCGTCCGCTACATGAGTGGCGAACAGTGGCGCCAAGTCTATATCGACGACTGCTTCGTGCCGGACACCGACATCGTCGTCGGCGCCGGCGGCTTCAAGCGCCTCATCACCGGATTCAACGCCGAGCGTATCGGCAATGCCACGCGCTCGCTGGCGCTGGGCCGCCACGCCTTCATGCTGGCCCGCGACTACGCGCTGGCACGCATGCAGTTTGGCCGCCGGATCGCCGAATTCCAGGGAATCCAGTGGAAGTTCGCCGACATGGAGGCATCCTTGCGCGCGGCGCAGTTGCTTCTCTACAAGGCTGCGGTCGCCGCCGACCGGGGCCTGCCCGACGCCCAGGACACGGCGATCGCCAAGTATCTGTGCAACAAAGCGGGGTTCGAGGTGGCGAACGAGGCGATGCAGGTCGCCGGCGGGGCCGGGTTCAGCGAAATGTCGCTGATCGACTACTGCATGCGACGGACCCGCGGCTGGATGATCGCGGGCGGCTCGCTCGAGATGATGCGCAACCGCATTGCCGAGGGGGTCTTCGGCGTGCGCTTCGGCCAACGTCGCAAGGACTGATTCACGGCAAGCCGAGCCATGCTGTACCGGAACCTGTTCGAGCCACGCTCGGTGGCCGTGATCGGCGCATCCGACGATCCGGGCAAAACCACGGGACGGCCCCTCGCCTATCTGCAGAAAAGCGGATTTCGCGGCCGGATCTGGCCGGTCAATCCCCGTTCCTTCGTAGCCGGAGAGGCACGTTCGGTTCCCTCCCTGCGCGATGTACCCGGGCCGGTCGACCATTGCTTCGTCCTCCTCACCGGCGCGGCGCAGCGTGCGGCGATCGACGACTGCATCGCGCGGGCGGTGCCGCTGGTGTCGATCCTCGACGGTGCGCTTCTCGAACAGGAGGAGGGCCGCGCGTGGTTCGCGGCGGCGTTGCGGCGCGCGCGGGTGGCGGGCACGCGCATTCTGGGGCCCAACAGCATCGGGGTCGTGAACAATGCCAACGGGCTTTGCCTGACCGCGAACGCGGCCTTCGCGTCCGCGCCATTTCCCGCCGGACGGCTGGCCTTGCTGTCGCAGAGCGGCAGCATTATCGGCTCGCTGACCAGCCGCGCCCACGAAGCGGGGATCGCGTTCTCGAAACTGGTATCGGTCGGCAACGAGGCCGACCTGGAATTCGCCGAGCTGGGCGAGGCACTTTGCGCCGATCCCGCCACCGACGCGATCCTGTTGTTCATCGAGACGGTGCGCGACGGGCCCGCCTTGCAGCGATTCGCGGCGGCCGCCCGCGCCGCGGGGAAGCCCGTGCTGTGCTACCTGCTCGGTCGCTCGGCCGTGGGCCAGCGTCTGGCGGCTTCGCATACCGGCGCCATGCTGCAGCCCTTCGTCTTCATTGAAACGATGCTGCGCGAGCTCGGCATCGTCGTGATCGATAATTTCGAGGCGCTTTACGAGTCGGCGCCGCTGTTCGTCGGGCGCCGCCCGCCACCCGCGCCGGAAGGCCGGCCGATCGCCGTGGTTGCCACGACGGGCGGTGGCGCGGCGATGGTGGTCGACCGGTTGGGCCTTGCCGGCGTGACGCCGGCCGCGCCGTCGCCCGCGGTCCGGACGCGACTTGGTGCCCTGCCCACGCCGGTCAAGATCGGGGAGATCGTCGATCTTACGCTCGCGGGCGTGCGCCCGGACGTGGTGACCGGGGCGCTGGATGCGTTGATCAACTCGGGCGAGCACGGGCTGGTGCTGATGGTGGTCGGATCCTCGGCCCGGCACCAGCCGGAAAAGGCCACCAGCCCGCTGACCGCGTTCGCGCGATCCCCGGTGCCGTTGGCGGTCCTCGCGCTGCCCGAGGCGCCCGCCGCGCGCGTGGCGCTTAACGCGGCCGGGATTGCCGCCTTCCGGACGCCGGAGGCCTGTACGGCAGCGATCCAGGCCTATATGGCGTGGTGCGCGCCGCGCAACCTTGTTCCGGTCCGGCCGGCGCCGGCGGGCGGCGCGTCCAGGCCGCTCGACGAAGCGGGCGCGAAGGAATTGGTGGCACGCAGCGGCATTGCCACGCCCCGGCGGCGGGTCTTGCGGACGGGCAATGACGGCATCGAAGGGCTGGCGTTTCCGGTCGTGGCGAAGATTTTATCGGCCGATATTCCGCACAAGACCGAGGTGGGCGGCGTCGCGCTTGGGATTGCGGATGCCGCGGCATTGAACGACGCGCTCCGGCGCATCGCCGCCTCCGTCGCGGCCAAGGCTCCGGCGGCGCGCATCGAGGGCTACCTGGTCGAGGAACAGGCGTCCGGCGTTTGCGAGCTGCTGGTCGCGTTCAGCCGCACGCGGCTGGGCGCATTCGTGTCCGTGGGAGCCGGAGGCATTGCCGCCGAGCTGTCGCGCGACGTCCAGCTCCGGCTGGCGCCGGTCGACGAGGCGACCGCGGAATCCATGTTGCGCGGCCTGCGCGTTTTTCCGTTGCTGGACGGCTATCGCGGCCGCACGCGCGCGGATGTCGCGGCGGCGCGTCAAGCGATCGTGCGCCTGTCGCGCCTCGCCGACGAAGCGCCCGACGTGCTGGAGGCCGAGATCAATCCCCTCGTGGTCGGAGCGGAAAACCGAGGTGCCACGGCCGTGGACGCGCTGGTCGTGCTGGCGGCGCGCTGACGTCGGTCAATCGCGGGCAAGAATGCTCCCCTTCCACTGACCGCTCTCGGCCAGCTGGCGGATCACGCCACGGATGGTTCGCATGAAAGCGTCCAGCAATTCCGAGCGCGCCGCTTGCGCGCCCGCCATCAGCGTGAGCGTCCAGAAGGCGCGCGGGCGGAACGGCCGTGCTTCCAGCTCGCCAAGCCGCAGTTCCGGCTGGCTGCCGGCCCGCGTCAGCAGCGTGAACCCTGTTCCCTGGCGCAGTAAGGCGCGCGTAATGAAGTGGTCGTCCACCTGCACCTTCAACTGCAGTTCCAGCCGCTTGTCGGCGGCCCAACGGTCGAGCATTCGCCGAGAAGCATTCAGCTCGCCAGGCGCGATCAGGGGCAGCGTCGAAAGGTCCTCGGGCCGGGCATAGGCGCGGCGAAACGGGAACGCGCCTTTCTTGCCGACCAGGAAGACTTCCTCGTCGAGCAGCGGGATCATCTGGAAACCCCGTTGCGGCAAAGGGTCATGCGCGCAGGCCACGTCCACGCGACCGCGCACCAGCCACTCGTGGATCGTGCTGCTGAACCCGCCAACGACATTCACGGTCACGTTAGGATAGTCGGCCCCGAACGCCTCGATCAGCGGCGGAACGAGAATGTGCCCTGCCGCCGGCGGCATGGCGAAGGAGATCGTACCCGCCGGGCTGGTCCGGCCGGCACGCACCTCCTGGCGCGCCTGATCGAGCTGGCGCAGAATCGACTGGCCGCGCGACAGCAGGGTCCTGCCCGACTCCGTCAAGCTGACGCCGTGGCCGTGCCGTTTGAAGAGGGGCGTGCCGAGTTCATCTTCGAGCTTGCGGATCGCGCGGCTGATCGCGGGTTGCGAGATGTGCAGCAGCTCGGACCCGCGGCTGTAGCTGCCGCAACTTGCCACGGTCTGAAAATAGCGCAGCGTCCTAAGGTCCATGACGGCAGCTCAATTCGCGGCAGCGCGCGGATTCAATCGTCCGCGCAGGGCCGCGCGTGGGCATGCGCCGCGCCCGCTCAAAATTCCAGCAGGTCGGCGGGCGTGTTCTGGCGCTCCAATCCTTGCAGCCGGTCGAACGCGCGCGCCTTTGCCGTTTGCAGAAACTCCTCCCCCAGGCAATCCGCGAACTTGGTCCACAGCTCGTCGCGATTGAGCGGGCGGACATGGCTGCCCTTGGCGTGGACGATGCGCTCGCTGGTCAGCACTCTTCCGCTCGCCGTCCGGATGGCGACCGTTTCGAACGGCGCGAACGCGGATCCATCCATCGTTTCATCGGTCACCTCGCACGAAACGCGCGAAAACAGGTTCTGGATCTCGGGCGCGCGCACGAAGCGGTCGTCAAGCTGGGTCAGGCCCACCGTGCGGGCGACGATGGAGGCCGCCATCGCGAACTCCATGCTGAACTTGGCCTCCAGGGCGTTCTGGGGCCGCGGGTTGCGCAGCATGACCATCTGGGTGCGGCCGGTCGCGACCGAGACGTGGTCGACATCGCCGGGCTTGAGATCGTGCCGCGACACCAGGTCGATGGCCGCGTCGATCGCGCGATGGGTCGCATAGCATAGGGGGTAGCGCTTGACGTTCAGACCCTGCCGAACGATGTGCCACTCCTTCCGGGACGAAATAAAGGGTCGGGCGCGGTCGGCCTGGCCGGTGGGCGAGAGGGCGGCCAGGAAACCCGAGGGATGCTCGAGCGCATCGAGCGAGGCCGTCAGCCCCGCGGCGGCCAGGCGGGCGGCAACGACCCCCGATTGCGCCGCGCGGCCGACCTGGAACGACTTGGTCAACGATCCGAAATTCGCCACCAGGCCGCTGGCCAGCGACGCGGCGATCGCCATCGCGGTTGCCGTCTGGGATGCATCGAGTCGGCGCAAGCGCGCACAGGCCGCCGCCGCGGCGACCGCGCCGCGCACCGTGGTCGGATGCCAGCCCTTCTGATGCAGCGGCACCGGTTCGCGCACCAGCAGCTCGGCCCAAACCTCGTAACCCGCGACATAGGCCACCAGCAGCTCCGCGCCGCTCGCGCCGCAGGCATGGCCCTCGGCAAGGATCGCGGGCACCAGCACGGCGCTGGGGTGCCCGTCGAGCGTCACGTCGTCGAAGTCGAGCACATGCGCCGCCATGCCGTTGACCAGCGCGGCGTCCTCGACATTGCGCAGCTCCTTCGACGGCAGCAAAGGGGCAAGCGACGCGTGGTCGCGGCTGGACAGCGCGCGGTCGACCAATGCCACGGCGGGGTCGCGGGCGCCCGCCACCATGACGCCGAAGCAGTCCGTGAAGCCTGTCTTGGCAACCGCCAGACCTTCCGGCGGGATTGCCGGCAGGGTCAGCTCCGAAACGAACCGGCCGAGATCAGCGGTCAAGGCGGCCATCGGCACTCTCCTCTCGGGGCATTGCGGCGGGTGAATGCCCTGGCAAATCGCGGCGAGGTGCCGCTAATCTGACGCGGCCATGAAACGTTTTCAACCCGTATCGCTGGCCCCGGCGGAGGCGGAATCGTCCATTCGGCACATCCTGCCGATCCTGATCGTCCTTTGCTGCGTCAGCAGCGGCGTTGGCATGGTGTGGTCGGTGCTCGCGATATACGTCGACAGCCTCGGGATCAGCATGTCCCTCGTTGGCATAATGATGGGCGCGTTCGCGGGCGCACGGTTGTTCGTCAATCTCCCGGCCAGCCTGCTGGCCATGCGGTTCGGACGGCGGCGGATGATGCTCGCCGGGCTCGCTCTGCTTGCGGCAAGCTCGCTCGCGGCCTTCTACGCGGCGTCGCCACTGCCGCTCTTCCTGTGCCTTCTGCTGCAGGGCACGGGATCGGCCAGTTTTGCCACGGCGGCACTGATCGCCATCGCGGATCGCGGGCGCCTGGACACACGGGTACGCGACATGGCGGGCTTCCAGGGCGCGCACTTGATCGGACTTACGATCGGCCCCGCGGTCGGCGGTATTCTGGCCGCGCATCTGGGCTATCCAATGACATTCACGGCCCAGGGCCTGATGGCCGTCATTGCCTTGGCGCTGCTGCACGCGATCGGGCCCGACCCGGCGCGGCGCGATGTGGCGGCAAGGCCGGCATCCAGTCCGGTGTCGGAGGCGAACGGCGGCACCGTGGCGGTTCGTATCGCCGCGCTGGCCGCACTCAGCTATGCGCACTCCTACGTGCGCATCGGCGTGAATTGGGTGCTGCTGCCCCTGGTCTGCGCCAAATGGGTAGGCATGGATATCGGCCAGGTTGGCGTAGCGTTGATGGTGGGGGCGATCATCAATCTGGCAATTCTGCCGGGCACCGCGCGGCTGGCCCTGCGTTTGGGCCGGCTGCGCCTGATCACGGTAGCAAGCGTGATTGTCGTGCTCGGCGTCGGCGTGCTTTCCCAATGCACGTCGGTTGCCGAAGCTTGGCTCGCCGCTTCGCTGCTCGGAATCGGTAGCGGGCTTGCCGTGCCGACGCTGACCGCTCACGTCGCCGACATCACCCCGCCCGCGCGCACCGGGGCCGCGCTGGGGCTGATGCGAACCATGCTGGACCTGGGCATGTGCAGCGCACCCGTGACGATCGGATTTTTGACCGACCTGCCGCGGTTCGGCATCGGCGGCGTCTTGCTGCTCTGCGCCGTGCTGCTGGCGGCGGCGAATGCCGCGATGCTGGTGGCACTGCGGCGTCCGGACCGGCGCGCGCCGGCCCGCGGCCTAGATCAGTAGGTGGCCGGGCCCGACCCGTAGACGGCGATCGCGTCGATCTCGACCCGCAGATTTGGGCTGGCAAAGCCGCTGACGACATAGGCCGAGCGGGCGGGACGCGGCTCCTTGAAGCGCTGCACGTACACCTTGTTCATGCCTTCGAGCTCGGCGGCGCTGGTGACGAACACGGTGCAGCGCACCACGCGCTCCAGGCCGAGGCCTTGCGACTTCAGGATTGCCTCGATGTTGTCGATCACCTTGTGGGTTTGTTCCTCGATATCGCCCTTGCCGACTTCGCCGGTATCGGGATTCCTGGCGGTCTGTCCCGACAGGTACAGCACGTCGCCCGCGCGCGTGGCGGCGGACAACAACTCGACCGCGGGCTTGAACTTGCCCGGGCTCCGAATAGCCTTGATTTCCGTCATCGCAAGCCTCTGTTGTTCTCGGGAGACCTAGTAGTGACCGGCATATGCGTGACGGTTCGCCGCGTTGTGGTGATAGTCGATCATGGTCACGAAATCGAAGACCGGCAGCCCGGTCGCATCCTGGACCGCGCGCGCATAGGGCGGCAGCATCGAGCATTCGATCAGGATTGCGCCCATGTTTGGTTTCGCCGCCACCATCCGCTTGGCGACATCCACCACCTCGGCCTCGACCAGATCGGGGTCGAACTGCGCCGAGCCGCCGGTGACGCTGGTGCCAAAGACCGGCTCGTTCTCCAGGCCGTGGATCACCACTTCGCGACCCGGATCGATTCCGGTCATTTCGAGCACCCGGGTGCCCAGCGCGCGCGAATTGGCGCAGATCACCCCGACCGAACGCGAGGCGTCGATCGTCGCCGACAGGAAGGGAAGCTGCAGCAGGCTGGACAGGTAGACCGGAACGTTGACCGACTTGGCCACCAGGTCCTGGTA
The DNA here is from genome assembly GCA_020851015.1 of Alphaproteobacteria bacterium. Next base: position 30,425 of record JADZDN010000193.1, read on the forward strand.
GTTGACGAAGAACCCGCAGTCGCTGCTGATGCCCTTGACGCCCTGCGCCTCCAGCCACCGCGCCGCTTCGACGATATCGTTCTCCAGCGCGGGATCGCCGGCGAACACGCGCTTGGACGTGGCGCCTTCCACGGTACGGAACAGCACCGGATAGTCGTAGCTGGTTGCGTTCCCCACGTCCCCCGGCACGAACGGCCCTTTGTAGTCGAGCAGCAGGATGCCGACTGGATAGCCGTAGGCTTCCGTCTTCTTTCGAGTCTTGTAGACCGGCATGGTGATCTCCTCTGCGATTGGTGCGTCGCGTCAGGCTGCGTCCTAGTAGAACCCCGAGTAGCGCGTGCGGTGCGTCGCCGCCCTGGCATAGTCGATCATCGAGATGAAATCGTAAACCGGCACGCCCACCGCGTCCTGCACGGCTTTGGCATAAGGCGGCAGCATCGAGCATTCCAACAGCACCGCGCCCAGGTTCGGGAACTCGGCGAGCGCCTGGCGGCACACGCCGACGGTCTCGCCGGCGACAAGGTCGGAGTCGAGCGTGCCCTTTTCCTTGAGCACGGCGCTGCGGAACTCGGGCTGGTCCTGCATGCCTCGGATAACGAGCTGGTTGCCGACAAAAATGCCGGCGCGCGTCAGGAAATCGGGCGTGAGCTTGGTCGAGTCTGCCGTAACCACGGCGATCGGCCGCGAGCGGTCGAGCGTTCGCGCGATCAGGGGCAATTGCAGCAGGCTGGACAGGCAGACCGGAACCCGCACGGCGGCGCGCACGGCTTCCTGGTACTGCAGCATGAAGCCGCAATCGCTGCTGATCGCGCGGACGCCCTGGGATTCCAGCCAGCGCGCCGCCTCGATGACCTTGGGCGTGAACGCGGGCGCGCCCGAAAGGCAGGCCTCGGTCGTGAGCCCCGGAACCGTGCGATAGATGACCGGGTACTCGTAGGTGCTGGCGTTGCCGACGTCGCCGGGAACAAAGGGCGCGCTCGCGTCGAGCAGCAGGATGCCGATGGCTTGGCCATAGGATTCGGCCTGTGGCCTGGTCTTGTGCATCGCCATTGGAACAGACTCCCGATCCAACGCCCTACAGTCGAGCGAGCCGATAGGGTCGCATGTCGAAATTGCTCTGCCTTCCGGCTACCAGACCGGCGAGCAGCCGGCCGGTGGTCGGCGCGAAGCTCATCCCGCGGTGCCCGTGGCCGAACGCATAGTAGACGTTCGAGACGCGGCTCGCGCGATCGATTACCGGCAGGGAGTCCGGCAGCGACGGGCGATTGCCCATCCAGCGCTCGGCGCCGTCGTATTTCAGGTTCGGCAGGATCAGCCGGGCATTGGCGATCAATCGGTCGGCGCGTTCGAAGTTTGGCGGGCTGCCGAGCCGCGCCAGTTCCACGGTGCCGGCCAGGCGAATTCCTTCTTCCATCGGGACGATGCCGAAGCCGCGCGAGGGGACCGTCAGCGAGCGGCCCAGCTTGATGCCGCTGCGCGGCAGCATCACGTGATAGCCCCGCTCGCATTCCAGCGGCACCTTGTCGCCCAACATGGCGCATAGCCGCTTCGACCACGCCCCCGCGGCAACCACGACGCCCGCTACCGGAACGCGGCGCCCGTCGTTCAGGCGCACGGCGACGACCTTGCCGTCGGCACGCTCGAAATCGGCGACCTCGCCCGCGACCACCGATCCGCCTTCCCGGCGCAGAAGCTCCGCGAACGCATCGATCAGCTTTGCCAGATTGCGGATGAACTTGCGCCCTTTCATGATCGCACCGAACCGGAATTTGGACGAAATTTCGGGCTCCAGCGCGTGCAGGGCCTTGTCATCCAGCAATTCGTACTGCGCGCCGGCGCGTTCGCGCAGATACCCGTACTTGCGCTCCTCCAGATCGAATTGCTCGCGCGTTTCGAACAGCTTGATGCATTCGGTGTGGTCGAGCAGGTGCTCGGCGGCGGCGGCCTTCAGCATCGGCTCGTAGTCGAAATGGATCAGGTTGCACATCGCCGCCAGGCCAGCCGACACCGCCTCCATCCGCTCGCGACGGGATTCCGCGGTGAACCGCAACAGCCACGGCGTCAGGCGCGGCAGATCCCGCCAGCGGATCGCCAATGGACCAAGCGGATCGAGCAGGTAGCCCGGCACCTTGAGCACGATACCCGGCACGGCCAGCGGAACGATGTCGCCCACCGCGAACTGGCCGTTATTGCCATAGGATGCGGCGCGTGTCATGTCGCCGGGATCGATAAGCACGACGTCGTGCCCTGCCCGGCGCAGGTTTATCGCACAGCACAAGCCAACCAGGCCGCCGCCGGCAATGACGAAGGGCAACTTCCCGGATTCTGTCGGCTTGGCCATACCGGCGTATTCCGCGCGCCGTGGCGGTGCACCCAGTAGGTGTCGCCCCGACTTTAACCGCGCCCCGTTGAAAACGTTTCAACACTTACCCCTGGCCGCGCGTACCGGTCAAGAGCCGGGGCCGCGCTTGCCGGCCGCTGAGTGATTTCACCGGTGCCGCGCGCATCGGTCCTGCAATGCGAAAAGGCCGCAAATGGCGGGCCGCTGGATGCTTCCGGCCGATCGGCTTACGCGGCACTTGCCAGGATCGGGGTTTACATGAAGAATTAATTCCCGTAAGCATGCCGTGGTGAAACGTTTCAGGCAATGGGGGTGTCGATGACAAGCAAACGAGTCATGCTCGCGGCGGGGCTGTGCATGTCCCTTGCCACGGGCGCCCATGCCCAGGATTCGCTGGTGATCAATATGTACACCGGCGTCTGGGGCGCTAGCATGAAGAAGTGCATCTTCGATCCGTTCCAGGAAGCGAACAAGGTCACGCTTCAACTGGACCAGAAGGTCTCGTCGGTGACCTATACGAGCCTGCGGCAGCAGAAAGACAATCCGCAGATCGACGTCGCGTGGCTTGACGGCGCCGAGTCGGACCAGTCCTGGGCCGACAGCCTGGTCGATGCGATCGACCCGGCGAAGGTCCCGAACATGAAGCACGTCGACAAGCGGGCGCTGCACCAGACCGACGGCAAGGTCTACGCGGTCGGCACCGGCTTCTACGCAACCGGCCCGTTCCAGAACACCAAGGAGGTGAAGAAGAAGATCACCTCGTGGTTCGACCTGTGGGATCCCGCGCTGGCGAACCGCGTCGTCCTGCCGGGCACCGAGCTGAGCAATTTCGCGCCCATCTTCATCTTCCTCAACAAGCAGCTTGGCGGCGACAACAAGAACTTCGAACCGGCGATCGCGAAGTTCAAGGAATTGAAGGCCCTTTCGTACTACCCGTCGTCCGGCGTGGTCGCCAGTTCGATCCAATCGGGCGAGGCGCTGGCCGGCGCGCACTATCCGAATGCGATCTGGGCGCTGAATGACCAGAACGTACCGGTGGAGCCGGTGGTGCCGAAGGAAGGCGTGGTCGCCGGCGACATCCGCGTGCATCTGGTCAAGGGCACCAAGAAAAAGGCGCTGGCCGAGAAGCTGATCGACCACGCGCTGAAGGAGGACGTGCTGACCTGCCTCGGCGAGAACCTGTTCATCGGGCCGCCGATCAAGAACCCCAAGCTGAGCGACAAGGCGAAGCAGCGCATGCCTTGGGGCGCCAACGGCAGCCTGGACAACCTCGTCATGCCCAACTGGAAGGAAGTCGGCGAGCTGAAGCCGATGCTGATCGACCTGTGGAACCGGCGCGTCGTTCAGAAGTAGACTACGGCTTCGCTCGTGGTGTGATAGGCGAAGTGGCAATTGCGAGATGAAGGCTGAAACTGCCGTCGGCGATCCCAAGGTCGCCGACGGATTCATTCGCATCGAAGGTCTGGTCAAGCGTTTCGGCGGTGTCCCGGCGCTGAAAGGCGTGTCGTTGAGCATTCGCCGGGGCGAGTTTCTGTCGATCCTCGGACCGAGCGGCTGCGGCAAAACGACGCTGCTGCGCTCGATCGCCGGATTCGTCGAGCCGACCTCGGGCGAAATCTGGATCGACGGAAGGAACGTCAACAAGGACCCGCCGAACCATCGGCCGGTCAACACCGTATTCCAGAACTATGCGCTGTTCCCGCACATGACGGTGGCGCAGAACATCGCCTTCGGTCCGCGCCGACGCGGCGTCCCGAAGTCCGCGATCGCCGGCCAGATCGACGAAGTGCTGGCGATGGTCAGCATGGAGAGCTTCGGGCATCGCTACCCGCGCGAGCTATCGGGCGGCCAGCAGCAGCGCATCGCGCTTGCCCGGGCGATTATCAACAAGCCCAAGGTCCTGCTGCTCGACGAGCCGCTCGGCGCGCTCGACCTGAAATTGCGCAAGCGGATGCAGGTGGAGCTGAAGCGCCTGCACGAACGGCTTGGCATCACGTTCGTATACGTCACCCACGACCAGGAAGAGGCGCTGGTCATGTCGGACCGCATCGCGGTCATGAATGTGGGCGAAATCGTCCAGCTCGGCACCGGCGAAGCGATCTATCGCCAGCCGGCGTCGCGCTACGTCGCCGATTTCATCGGCGAGGCCAACCTGATCGATTGCATCCTGGACGGCGCCGGCGCGATCCGTCTTGGTCCCACCTTGCCGCCGCTGCCGTACAGGGTTCAGCCCCCGTCAACGGTGAATGGCCATTCCGCGGGCCAAGGCAAGGCCACGCTCATGGTGCGGCCCGAGGATATCCGGCTGGGCGAGGGCGGCGAAGGCGACAGCGTGGTGCTGCAGGCTAAGCTGCGCGACAAGATCTTCGTCGGCCAGAGCTGGCGCCTGATCGCCGTCCTGGAAAGCGGGCAGGAGATCGTGGTGCAGCCCGGCTTCTCGCCCCACGCCGAGAGGATTTCGCGCGGCGACGAGATGAAGATCTGGTGGCTGCGGGCCCGCAGCCAGGTGCTGGACGAATGAAGCGCGGGCGATCGGACCGGGTAGGTCTGCACGTCCCTCCCTTCGAGGCCTTCCTGCTTCTGGGCGGCCCGGTTCTGTTCCTGGTCCTGTTCTTTGTCGTTCCTTTCCTGACGATGGCGAGCGACAGCATCTGGACGGACAAGGGCGAGCTTACGGGCGAGTTCTACGCCAAGGCCGTTACCGATGTTTTCTATTGGCGCGTGCTGCTAGCCACCTTTGAAATGGGCCTCTGGACGCCCGTTTGCACCGCCGTGATCGGCTACCCCCTTGCCTACTACATCACGTTCTACCTGCGCGACCCGCTGCTGCGCCGGCTGATCTATATCGTCCTCGTCACGCCGTTGTTCACCAGCAACGTCGTGCGCGCCTTCGCCTGGATGCTCGTGCTGGGCCGCCAGGGCGTCGTCAACAAATCGCTGATGCTGACGGGCATCGCCGATTCACCGCTTCTTCTGATGAACACGCGCTTCGCGATGGTCGTGGGGTTGATCTACATCCTGCTGCCGATCTTCGTGCTGACGGTCGCCAGCATCCTGCAGGGCATCAACCGATCGCTGCTCGAGGCGGCCCGCGACCTGGGCGCCAGCGCGGCGACAACCTTCTGGAAAGTCACGTTCCCGCTCAGCCTGCCGGGCGTGCTGGCCGGTTCGATCCTGGTGTTCACCCTGTCGGTAAGTGCCTACGTGACGCCCGCCGTGATGAGCGGCGGCCGGCATTTGGTGATGCCGATGGTGATCTTCCAGCAGTACCTCGTCAGCTTCAACTATCATGTCGGCGCCGTGCTTTCGATCATGCTGCTGGTGATGACGCTCCTGCTGCTCGGCATCAACTTCTACTTCCTGGGGCGGCGAGGCAAGGTCGCATGAGTGCGCGAACGCCCGGCGCGAGGTTCTGATGGTCGGTCAATCGACATTCCTGGGCCGCCTGCCCGTGACCGTCGCCGCGTGGCTCGCGCTCTCCTATCTCGCGATCCCCCTGGCGATCGTCAGTGCCGTATCGGTGACAAACACCGAGTTCCTCGCCTTTCCGCCGCAAGGCTTTACCCTGCGCTGGTATTCGACGGTTATCACCGACCCGAGCTACGTCCATTCCTTCCTGCTTAGCGGATATCTGGCCGCGCTCTCCACGGTGGCCGCGGTGGTGCTGGGCGTTCCCACGGCCCTGATCCTGTCGCGCAAGGAATTTCCCGGTCGGCAGGCCATCGCCGCGCTGTTCCTTTCCCCGCTGATCCTGCCGACGATCGTGCTGGGCGTGGTCGTGCTGCAGTTCTCCGCACGCGCCGGTTTTCCGCGCAGCTTCTACGCGCTGCTGCTGGGCCATGCGATCGTGACGGTACCCTATGTCGTGCGCACGACGCTTGCGTCGCTGTCGGCGGGGTTCGACCTTGCGACCGAAGAGGCCGCCCAGGATCTTGGTGCGTCGCCCATGCAGGTATTCTTCCTGGTCACACTGCCGCAGATAAAGCAGGGCGTCATCACCGGCGCGCTGTTCGCGTTTCTGATGTCCTGGATCAATGTAGAGGTCAGCATCTTCAACACGACCCCGACGCTCGAAACCCTGCCCGTCAAATTGATGAACTATATCCAGTACAACGTCGATCCATCCTTGGCTGCGGTTTCCGCCACGACGATCTTCATCGCCGTGGCCGCGGTGCTGATTCTGGACCTGACGATCGGCGTCGAGAAGGCAACCAAGGGCCTTTGAGATCGCGACCGGCGTTCTCCTGATCCGCTGACGCCTATGCCTGCTGTCGAAGAAGGGTTCCAGATGCCCACCATGACCGGCAAGCGCGCTCTGTTGAGCCTGCTCAAGCAGGAAGGTATCAGCCTTATGTTCGGCAATCCCGGGACGACCGAATTGCCCCTGATGGATGCGCTGGCGGTCGACGATGCGTTCCGCTACGTGCTGTGCCTTCAGGAATCGATCGCGGTGGCCATGGCCGACGGCTACGCGCGTGCAACGGGCGGCATAGCGGCGGTAAACCTCCATGCGGCGCCTGGCGTGGGCAATGCGATGGGCATGCTGTACGACGCGCAGAAAGCCGGTACGCCGATCCTGGTGACCGCCGGCCAGCAGGCCCATTCCTTCAGCTTACTCGAGCCGAATCTATGGGCCGATCTGCCGCCGATGGCACGCCCCTTGGTCAAATGGGCGACCGAGGTGCATGGCCTGAAGGACCTGCCCAGGACAATCCATCGCGCGGTCAAGACCGCTTTGGCCCCGCCGACGGGCCCGGTCTTCGTATCGCTTCCGGTCGACGTGCTGAACGACGACGCGGAACTGGACCTTGGCGTGCCGTCGCGCGTTTCTCCCCGCTTCGCCGCCGATCCGGCCGCGATCGACCGTGCGGCGCGCATTCTGGCCACCGCGCGCGCACCCGTCATTGTTGCCGGCGACGCCGTTGCGCAAAGCGATGCGCGCCAGGAACTGGCCGACATCTCCGAGCTGCTTGGCGCGCCCGTCCACTTCGAAGGCGAGACGAGCGCCGAGGCGTTTCCGCTCGGGCACCGGCTGCTCCGCGGCGCGCTGCTGCGCCTCGGTCCGGCGGTCGAAAAGGTGCTGTCGCCTCACGACGTGCTGTTTTCCGCCGGCGCCGATCTGTTCACGATGGCGATGCCGCCTCCGTCGGGCCCGGTGCCCGCCGGCCTCCGCATGATCCATCTCGACACCGATCCTTGGCAGATCGCGAAGAACTACGCCGTGGAAGCGGCGCTGTTCGGCGACCCGAAGGCGACCTTGCCGCAATTGGCCGCGGTACTGCGCGCGATCATGGATCAACCCGCGCGCGCGGCGGCCAAGTCGCGCGCCGATTCGGTGGCGGCGGAGATCGCGCGGGAGCGCGCGGCGCTGGAGGCACAGGCGGAAGCGCTGTCCGCGCGGACGCCCATCGCGCCACTCGCCCTGATGCGTGCGGTCGGTCGCGCCCTGCCGGCCAACGCGGTGGTGATTGACGAGACCATCTCTTCCGGACAGGGGCTGTTCCAGTTCCTGCGCGGCGCGGGACCGCGTGCTTTCCATGGCATGAAGGGCGGCGGCATCGGTTGGGGCATTCCGGCGGCGATCGGGGCGAAGCTGGCCGACGACAGCCGTCCGGTGGTGGCACTGATCGGCGACGGCAGCGCGATGTACAGCGTTCAAGGCCTTTGGACCGCGGCGCATGAGCAAATCGCGGTGGTGTTCGTCATCATAAACAACCGCTCCTATCGCGTGCTCAAGCAGCGGCTGAACGCGATGCGCGGCTTGGCCGCCCAGGTCGAGCGCTATGTGGCGATGGAGCTGACCGATCCCGCGATAGACTATGTCGGCTTGGCGCGGTCGATGGGTGTGCACGCGGTTGGGGTGAATACGATGGATCAATTCGACGAAGCGCTGCGCGCGGGCTTGGCGCGGAAGGCGCCGTCTCTGATCGACGTCCAGGTCGACGCCAACTTCAAGGCGGTCTGACGCCTCTCAATAGGACCGCGGCATCCCCAGCACATGCTCGCCCAGAAAGGCGAGGATCAGGTTGGTCGAGATCGGCGCCGTCTGGAACAGGCGCGTTTCCCGCCACTTGCGCTCGACATCGTATTCGCGGGCAAAACCGAAGCCGCCATGGGTCTGCATGCAGGCCTCGGCGGCGCGCCAGGCCGATTCCGAAGCCAGCATCTTGCCCATGTTGGCCTCGGCGCCGCAGGGCCTGCCCGCGTCGAACAGCGCGGCGGCCTTGCGCACCATCAAGGTCGCGGCCTCGTTCTCGGCATAGGCGCGGGCGATCGGAAACTGGATGCCCTGATTGGCGCCGATCGGCCGGTCGAACACCACGCGCTGCCGCGCGTACTCCGATGCCTTCGCGATGAACCAGCGTCCGTCGCCCAGCGCCTCGGACGCCACCAGCACCCGTTCGGCGTTCATCCCGTCCAAAATGTACCGGAATCCCCGCCCTTCCTCGCCGATCAGGTTTTCCGCGGGCACTTCGAGCTGGTCGAAGAATACCTCGGTCGCATTGTGGTTGATCATCGCCTTGAGTGGCCGGATCTCCAAGCCCTTGCCCAGGGACTGGCGTATGTCGACCAGAAACACGGACAGCCCGTCGCTCTTCTTCTTGACGTCGGCCAGGGGCGTCGTTCGGGCCAGAAGCAGCATCAGGTCGGAATGCAGGGCGCGCGAGGTCCATACCTTCTGGCCCGTCACGACATAGCGGTCATTGCCCTTCTTTTCCGCCCGGGTCTTGAGCTTGGTGGTATCGGTGCCGCTGGTGGGCTCCGTCACGCCGAAGGCTTGCAGCCGCAGCCGCCCAGCCGCGATTTCGGGCAGGTACTGGCGTTTCTGCTCCGGGCTGCCGTGCCGCAGCAGCGTCCCCATGATGTACATCTGGGCGTGGCAGGCGCCGGCATTGCATCCCGATGCATGGATCTCTTCCAGGATCGCCGACGCGGCGCTCAGTGGCAAACCCAGGCCGCCGTACTCCTCGGGAATAAGCGCCGCCAGGAAACCCGCGCGCGTCAGTGCGGCAACGAACTCGGTGGGATAGGCCTCGCGAGCGTCCAGGTCGCGCCAGTAAGCACCCGGAAAGTCGGCACAGATGCGGCGGACCAGCCCGCGTATATCGGCATAGGGATCGTCGAGCGGCAGGACCGGCGCGACCGACTCCTTGCCCGGCGGAGACGGCACGTTCATGGGCTTGTGCCGGAAGCCGTGGCGATGGTCGCCCGCATCGCGGCCTATCCTGCTTTCGGGCGCGACCGCTCCGCCGCGTCAGATCCGAAAACCTCTTCCGTGTGGGCGCCAAGGCACGGCGGATTGAGGCGGAACGGCAGGCGATCGCCGTCCAGGGACAGCGGTGAGCCAAGCAGCGTGATCTTGCCGTCCGGGCTCGGCTGCAGGATGCCCAGCGCCTTGGTTTGCGGGTGGTCGAGTACCTGGTCGATCGTCTGCATCGGCGCATTCGGCACGCCCGCTTCGTCGAGAAGCCGCTGCCATTCGGCATTGCTGCGCTTGCGCACCTCATCCTCGATCGCGCGATAGAGCGTCTCCTTGTTGCGCACCCGGTCGGGATTGGTCGCATAGCGGGGATCGGTCGCCCAGTCGGCGTGGCCGAGCACGCTCGACAGCGCGGCAAACAGTTTGTCGTTGCCGGCGGCGATGACGATGAACCCGTCCGTCGACTGGTAGCCGCGATAGGGGACGATCATGGCCGTGCCCGAGCCCTGACGTTGCGGCACCTTGCCCGAGGCCTGGAAGTTCGCCGCGTGAAAGCCGATCCAGGCAAGGGCCGTCTCGTATAACGACGTATCGATCGTCGCCCCGCTGCCGTTTTCCCGCCGGCGCAACAGCGCCGACACCACGCCGATGACGCACCACATGCCCGCCGCCATGTCGATGATCGACGTGCCGACGCGCACCGGAGCCTGTCCCGGCTCGCCCGTTACGCTCATCAGTCCGCCAAAGGCCTGCATCAGCGGGTCGTAGCCCGGGCGGTCCTTGTACGGGCCGGCGGTGCCGAAGGCCCCGATCGAGCAATAGATCAGCGACGGCTTCAAGCCGCGGAGCGTGGCCGGGTCCAGCCCCAGCTCCCTGGCGGAGTTTGGACGCAGGTTCTGAACCACCGCGTCCGCGCGCTCGACGATCAGCCGACGCAGGCGCTCGCGCTCGGCCGCGTCCTTTAGGTTCACGATCACCGAGCGCTTGTTCCGGTTGAAGCTCAGGAACGTCGCCGCCATATCGCCCCAATAGGGCGGCGCCCAGCTGCGCGCATCGTCGCCGTCGCCGGGCTTCTCGATCTTGATCACGTCGGCGCCCAGATCGCCCAGGATCTCGCACGCGAAAGGCGCGGCAACGCTGTGGCCGATCTCGACCACCGTGTATCCGCTAAGAGGCAAGCTGCTCGCCATCGACAATCGGTGCCGCCATACCTCGTGCTATGGACGCTCAGACTAGGGACAAAGCGCCGGGAATGTCAATGAAACGTTTCACGCCAATCATTTCTGCCGCTCCGGAAAAAGGGCGATTTGAGGTGCGTGGGCGCGCTTCCACACCATGACCGACCGTTCGTACTCGATCACCACCTGGCCGTGCTGGTTGAGGCCACGGGTCCGCACCTTGACGATCCCCTGCTTGGGCCGGGAATCGGAAGCACGCACGCTGACGACCTCGGACTCCGAGTAGAGCGTATCCCCCGGAAAAACCGGGTTCGGCAGCTTGATATAGTCCCAGCCAAGCGCAAAGCCGTTCTCGCTGATGTCGGATACGCCAAGCCCGGCGATTACCGACAGCGTCAGCGCGCTGTTGACCAGCGGCCGCTTGAACTCGGTGCGGCTGGCATAGTCGGCATTGAAGTGGATCTGGTTGGTATTGTTGGTGATCAGCGTGAACTGGATATTGTCGGTCTCGGTAACCGTGCGTCCCAGGCGGCTGCGATAGATATCGCCGACGTGGAAATCCTCGAAGAAGCGGCCGACCCAGCCGTCTTTGACCGTTCCCATAGGCGATCCCCCTATTTCTCGCCGACCGTCTCTAGGAGCCGGAGCGCGCGCAGCAAGATCGGACGGTCCACCAATTGGCCGCCGACCGCGACCGAAGCGTCGCCGCGAGCCTCGGCCTCGCGGAAGCCTCGCGCGACCTTGCGCGCATAGTCGATCTCGTGCGGTTGCGGCGAAAAGATCTGGTTAATCACCTCGATCTGCCGCGGATTGAACGTGGACTTGCACGTGAAGCCGAGCCGCCGCGACTGGATCGTGTCCGCCTGCAGCCCGTCGGGATCGTCGAGGTTGGGATAGACGCCGTCGATGCTCAGGATGTTGGCGGCGGCGGCCGCCACGACGATGGTCGAGCGCGCGTAGATCAGCTCTGCCGCTTCCTTCTCGCGTCGCGCGCCCAGGCCGATGTCCAGCGCATAGTCCTCGGCACCGAACATCAACCCGTGCACGCGCGGGTGCGCATCGGCGATCTGCGAGGCGTTCAGCAGGCCGCGCGCGCTTTCGACGGCCGCCAGGATCTTGACCTGCCCGGCCGGGATGCCGCGCCGTCGCTCCAAGGCATCGAGCATGCCCGCCAGCACGTGGATATCCGGCGCCCGGGTGACTTTCGTCAGGCAAATTCCATCCACTCCCGGCAGAACCACCTGCTCCAGGTCGTCCTTGAGCCACGGGGTGCTAAGCGCATTGACGCGCACGTAGCGGGACGGTCCATCCGCCCAGGGTTCGCTCAGCGCCGCGCCGATCATGCGGCGCGCTTCCGCCTTCTCGGCCGGCAGCACGCCATCCTCGATGTCCAGCAGCACGCAGTCGGCGGCGGACGTTCTGGCTTTGCTGATGAACCTTTCCCGGTTGCCGGGAACGAACATCCAGGAACGGACCTGGCGTGGCATTGCTTTCACCCTGTTCGCAATCCGCATTCTCTAGGCGCTTTCGTTGGTCGCCCCTCGATCGGAAGAGGTATTTCCGACGGAACCTGCCTGGGCAGCAGCATCAGCAACAAGCACGGCGCTGCCCGGGCGCGGTGGCCTACTGCAGGCTCGCGCAAGCCTTGCTGATCCGCGCCAACGCATCCTTCAGCACCTCATCGCTCGCCGCATAGGAAACGCGCAGATAGGGCGACATCCCGAAACCTGCACCAAAGACCAGGCCCACGCCCGCCTCTTCCAGCAAGTAGACAACGAAGTCCTCGTCGGTCTTGATGACCTTGCCGCTGGGCTGCTTCTTGCCGATCAATCCGGCACAGGAAGGGTAGACGTAGAACGCACCTTCAGGCTTGTGGCACTTCAAGCCCGGAATGGCATTGAGCCCCGCCACCACCATTTCCCGGCGGCGCTCGAAAGCAGCTCGATTGCGCCCGATGAAGTCCTGCGGCCCGGTCAACGCTTCGACTGCCGCAGCCTGGCTGATCGAGGTCGGGTTCGTGGTCGAATGCGACTGGATAGCCGCCATCGCCTTGACCACGTCCTTGGGACCGCCGGCATAGCCGATGCGCCAGCCGGTCATGCAGTAGGTCTTGGACACGCCATTCATGGTCAGCGTGCGCGGATATAGCTCCGGCTCGATCTGCGCGGGCGAGGCAAATACGAAGTTCCCATAGACGAGATGCTCGTAAATGTCGTCCGCCAGGATCATCACGTGCGGATGCCGCTTCAGCACCTCGGTCAGCTGCTTCAGTTCGCCGCGCGTATAGGCCGCGCCGGAAGGATTGGACGGCGAGTTGAGCACCACCCACTTGGTCTTCGGAGTGATTGCCTTGTCCAGGGCCTCGGCGCTGAGCTTGAATCCGGACTCCGGCGAGGAGGGCACGATCACCGGCGTGCCGCCGCACAGCAATACCATCTCGGGATACGACACCCAGTAGGGAGCCGGAATGACGACCTCGTCACCGGGGTCGAGCGTCGCGAGGAACGCGTTGAAGATCACGTGCTTTCCGCCGACGCAGACGATGATCTGGTCGGTCTTGTATTCCAGTCCGTTCTCGCGCTTGAATTTTCCGGCTACCGCCTCCTTCAGCGCGGGTGTGCCGTCGATCGGCGTGTACTTGGTCTGGCCGGCGCGGATCGCCTTGATCGCCGCTTCCTTGATGTTGTCCGGCGTGTCGAAATCAGGCTCGCCCGCCACAAGGCCGATGATGTTCTTGCCCTGCGCCCGCAACTCGGCGACCCGGCCGAACAGCGAGGCGGTCGGAGACGGCTTAACCCGTCCGAGACGTTGCGCGATCTTGCCCATGGAATTCCCTTATCGTGAACGCCCGCCCCCCGAGGGGGCCGGGACGAGGCAGTACTCCATATTATCCAGCTTGTGTCTTCGGTCAATATATCGTTTCATCGGCTCTGCCGCGGCGCGCGGCAGGCTCGGGGATACCACGTCGCATGAAGGCATTTCGCTTCAAGATTTACGAGGCGTTCCTGGTTTATCCACCGGGGCAGGAGGTGCACACCGCCGCCTCTGGCCATGTCGCCGCACTGCATGAAATCTTCGCCGAGATCGAGGATCGCCAGGCGGGGCTGATCGGGGTGGGCGAGGTGCGCGCCAACATCGAATTCATCTCCGGCACGCCCGAAGCGGACGTTGCGCCGCGGGCCATCGCGCTTCTGAAGGCCGTCGCCGACTCGTCGACGCACGCTGCCCTGGAGTCGGGCTTTGCCCAGGCAAGGAGTCGTTTTCCTAAAATCAGCCAGGCCATCATCGAAAACACGCTGGTCGACCTGGCGGCCAAGCGTGGCGGCGTCACGGCGGCGGAGATCCTAGGCGGCGTTTGGAAGCCTTCGGTCCCCTGCAACCAGTGCGTTTTCTGGGGTGCGGATTCGGCGATGAAGGCCAATTTCGAAATGTACCTGGCGCAGGGGTTCCGCCGGATAAAGCTCCGCGTGGGAATCGGGACGACCGAGGATGATGTGCGGCGCCTGCAGTGGATGCGCGAGCGCGGCGGCCCGGAAATCGAACTTTCTATCGACGCCAATGGCGCATGGGATGCCGATATGGCGCTGACCAACATCGACCGGCTCCGCCGTTTCGACATCAAGTATGTCGAGCAACCGACGCACAAGGGCGACTGGGATGGGCTTGAACGCGTCGCGCGCGAATCCGGTCTCGACGTAATGATCGACGAAGGGCTGCAGACGGACGACGACGTGGCGCGGGTCTGCGCCAACAAGGGGCGCATTTCCGCGCATCTGAAGATCGCCAAGGCCGGGGGTGCGGCGGCCCTGGTTGCGATCGGCCGCCGCTTCGACCAAAGCGGCGTGTCCTATGTCATGGGGCAGATGAACGAAGGTGCATTGGCGACGGCGATTGCCGTGCAGGCCGGCATGGCGCTGAAGCCGCGGGTAGGCGAGTTATACGGCGCCCTTGGCATCCTGAACGACCCCGGTGATGGCGTGACCTATGGCCCTGGCAGCGTGTCGGTTGCGTGCCGCGCGGGCGCCGGTTCAAGTCTGCGCCACGACAGGCTTTCACTGCTTTGGGACAGCGATGCCTGATGGAATCGCGATCGCGCTTCAACCAAGAAACGCGCTGTCGGGAGGGGTCCGCTTGACCGTGTCGCTCAGCCGATACCTGGTCGCCGCCCTCGCGGCCAGTGGCGTCGACCGCGCGTACTGCGTTCCGGGCGAAAGCTTTCTGCCGGTGCTCGATGCGCTCTATGACAGCGCAATCGAGCTGGTGACCTGCTGTCACGAGAGCTCGGCCGGCTTCATGGCGCTTGCCGATGGCCGGCTGACGGGCGTACCGGGGGTCTGCCTGGTCAGCCGCGGTCCCGGCGCGACGAATGCATCGATCGCGGTGCATACCGCGCAGCAGGACGGCGTGCCAATGGTCCTGTTCATCGGGCAGGTGCCACGCCGGAACCTGCGCCGCGGCGCCTTCCAGGAAATCGACTACGCCGCGATGTTCGGCGGCATGGCCAAATGGGTGGTCGAAATACGGGATCCGGAGCAGCTTCCCGCCGCCCTTGCGCGGGCGTTGCATGTCGCCATCAGCGGCGTGCCCGGTCCGGTGGTGATATCGCTGCCCGAAGACGTGCTGGAAGAACCGATTGCCGATAGGGATCCGCGTCCCGCCGAACGCGTCCGAACCGCACCGGACGCGGCGGCTATCGAACAGGTCAAGGAATGGCTTCAGGCGGCAGAGCGTCCGCTCATTGTTGCCGGCGGCGAGTTGGGTGGCGGCGGCGGGCGCGACGCGTTGAGGGAAATGGCCGCCGCGCACGGCGTCCCGGTCATCGTCAGCTTTCGTCGCCAAGACCTCTTCGACAACGATCATCCCTTGTTCGCCGGCGAGCTTGGCATCTTCAACACCAAGCCGCAGATCGAGGCACTGCGCTCCGCCGACCTGATCATCGCTGCCGGCACGCGGCTCAACGACCTCACCACGCACGGCTTTACCTTCCCCGGCTCGCCCTACGCGCCGCAGCGCTTCGTGCATGTTTACGACGACCCGGCGGTGATCGGTCTCCATGTGAAGCCCGATATGGGCGTGGCCTGCTCGTCGGAAGCCTTTCTTTCAGCATTGGCGCGATACCGGACGAACGCGCCCGCGCGCCGCGTCGCCTGGGCGGAGCGACTGCGCGCATTCCAGGTCGCCAACGCGGCCTGGACCAAACGCACCGCGCCGGACGGCGTGGTGTTCGGCAACGTGACCACCGCTTTGAGCCGGCGGGTGAAGGACGACGCAATCATCGTACTCGATGCCGGTACCTCGGCGGCGCTGACCTATCGCTATTTCCCGTTCCGGCCGCCGATGCGGCTGCTGGCGACGATCGGCGGCCCGATGGGGTTCGGCGTGCCGGCCTCGGTATCGACCGCGATGCGCTACCCCGGGCGGCAAATCGTCTGCATCGCCGGCGACGGCGGCTTCCTGATGACCGGCAACGAGCTCTTGGCGGCGGTGCAGCGAAAGCTGCCGATTTGCGTGATCGTTGCCAACAACGGCAGCCTCGGCTCGATCCGGGTGCATCAGGAGCGGATGTTCCCCGGCCGCGTCATCGGCACCGGGCTCAACTCGCCGGATTTCGCGGCGCTCGCAGCCGCCTTTGGCTGCAAGAGCCTGGTGATTTCGCGGGAAGACGATATAGAGCCGATCCTCGACGCGGCCCTCGCCCACCCTGGCCCCATGCTGGTGGAGGTGAAGGCCAGCCTTTCCGCGGTGCTGCCGGTCGCCACGCCGTCAGGCAAATCGGAGTCGATCCATGCAAGCGCCCGTTGATCCGGTCCCTCATCGCGGACAGCCGCCTCGCTACCAGTTGATCGACGAACCCGCGGCTTGGCTCGGCCGCGACCTGGCGAAGCGTCCCGACCTGTGGATCGAACGGCTTTCCGCCGCGGACAATGCGGAGATCGCAGCAGCGGTCGAGGCGACCCAGGCGCGCGGCACGCCGATCGAGAAGTTGCTGCGGGAAGAATTCCCGCTGCCTACTCTTGGCCCCCGGCTGGATGCCTTGCGCAAGGAGGTCGTCCATGGCCGCGGCTTCGTGCTGCTGCGGGGCCTGGCGATCGTCGACCGCCCGATCGCATACGCGGCAACCGCGTACTGGGGCATCGGGAGCTATTTCGGCCGCGCGCGCTCGCAGAATTCGCGGGGCCATCTGCTCGGCCACGTCCGCAGCCAGGGACTTTCGACCGCCGATCCCACCGTTCGTTCCTATCAGACGACGGAGCGGCAGACCTTCCACATCGATTCCTGCGACATCGTTGGTTTGCTGTGCGTGCGTCCGGCCAAGCGCGGCGGCGAATCGAAGATCGCCAGCTCGATCAGCATCTACAACCGTATGGTCGAGGAACGTCCCGACCTGGTCGATCGCCTGTTCCTGCCGATGGTCAATGACCGGCGCGGCGAGGTCCCCGACGGCGCGCCGCCATGGTTCGTGATTCCCGTTTTCAACCGGTATCTCGGCTACCTGTCGGTATTCTACATCCGCCAGTACGTGATGTCGGCCCAGCGCTTTCCCGATGTGCCGCGCTTGACGCCCGCCGATGTGGAGGCGCTCGACTACTTCGACCGCCTATGCGACGACCCGGCAACGCGGCTGGACATGACTCTCGAGTCGGGCGACATGCAGTTCCTGCACAACCACACGGTCGTGCATGACCGGAATGCCTACGAGGATTGGCCGGAGCGCGAGCGCTGGCGGCATCTGTTGCGATTGTGGCTGGCGGCGCCCGATGGGCGCCCGTTGCCGCCGGTTTATGCCCAGCGCTTCGGCAGCGTCACGATCGGCGACCGGGGCGGCATCCTCTGCAAGGACACCATCCTCCACGTCGATCTCGCTTGAGCGAAGCTTGCGGCGGCGTCAAATCTTGCGCGCCGTCATATGGCCTTCGTAGATCGCCTTCTCGATCTGACGGGGCGACTGGGCATCGCCGACGAGGTGCAGTTCCAGGGCAGGCGATTGGCGGCGCAGCGCGCGCCACAGGGAATCGTTCGGCCGGCCGCCACAGGCGGCTACCACGGTGGCGATGTCCAGGATCGGTGTCTCGCTGCGCGTAAGGACGTGACGCACCACTATTCCGTCCTCGGTCAGCTTCGACACCTCGCTGTCCACGATGAACGTCACGCCCTGGTCGAGCAACCGCTTGTAGAGCAGCCGCCACGTCATCAACTCCACCTGGACGCCGGGATAGCGTTTGGACGTCACCACGGTCACCTGGCGCCGCTGGCCAACCAGCCAGTCGGCGACCGTCAGGCCCACCATGTCGCCCTTGGTGTCGAAAACGACCACCTTGTCGCCGATCGCTGCGCCGTCCAGCGCCGCACGCGCGGAAACCAGGCGATCGTTTCCGTCGTCGATGTCGGGAAGATGGGCCTCGGAGCCGGTGGCGATGATCACCGCGTCGGGATTTCGTGCCAGGATCGTCTCTGCCGTCGCTGTCTCGTTGCGGCAGATTTCCACCTGGCTGCGTTCCACTTCGCGAACCAGATGATCGGCGATCGCGCCGATTTCCGCCCTGCCGGGCGCGCGGCGCGCCAGTTGGATCTGCCCGCCCAGGTCGGCGCTTCGCTCGACGACGGTGACCCGGTGGCCCCGCAACGCGGCCACTCTTGCCGCTTCGAGCCCGGCGACGCCGCCGCCGACCACCAGGACGCGCCGCGACGCGCCAGCCGGCGGCATCTCGGGCAGCTCGTGCTCGCGCCCGCTTGTCGGGTCCTGGACGCAGCTGATGTGCGAGCCCCGCATCAAGCGGCCGAGACAACCTTCGTTGATGCCGACGCAGTAGCGAATCTCGTTCAGGGCGCCGCGCCGCGCCTTCGCCGGCAAATCGCGATCGGCGATCAGCGCGCGCGTCATGCCGACCAGGTCGGCATCGCCGGACTCCAGCACCGCTTCCGCGTCGCGCGGGTCCGTGATTCGGCCGACACAGATCACCGGCACCGAAACCGCCTCGCGGATGCCGCGCGACAAGCGACGCATGTGGCCGCTGCGGGTGTACATCGGCGCGTAATGGTTGGCTTGCGACCATGAGGACAGGTCGGAACCCGAAGTCACGTTGACGTAGTCGAGCTTTCCGGCGGCGACGATCGCCTTCGCGGCTTGGCGCGTCTCGTCGAGCGACAACCCGCCGGGGTAGTCCTCCTCCGCGCTGATCCGCAGGCCGACGACGAAGTCCGGCCCGACCGCCGTTCGCACCGCGCCGGCTATGTCGCGGGCGAAGCGCAACCGGCCTTCCAGCAATCCCCCATAGGCGTCGTTGCGCTGGTTGGTGAGCGGCGACAGGAACTGCTGGATCAGATTCCCGTGGCCGCCATGCAGTTCAACGCCATCCAATCCGCCCTGCCGCGCCCGCCTGGCGGCGGCGGCGAAGGCGTCGACGATCTCGTCGATTTCCCCTTGATCCAGCGCGTGCGGAGTCTCGTTGTTCAGTTCGGAGTCGACGGATGACGGCGCGACGACGCGGCCCCACGGGCCGGCGGCGCCCGACAGGGCGCCGGCGTGGTTCAGCTGGGCGAAGATCCGGGCGCCATAGAGATGCACCGCATCGGCCACCCGCCGATAGGGTTCGAGAACCGATTCGTCCCAGTTCGCCAGCGCTGGCATCAGCTTCGAGGTCGATGTCGGATGCACGCTGGTCGAGCCGGTGATAATCAAGCCGACGCCACCGCGCGCGCGGGCGGCATAGTAGGCGATCACGCGCGCGCCGATCGCCGTGCCGTCGGTCAGACCCGTGCTGTGCCCGGTGCTTACGATGCGATTGCGCAGGGTGATTCCGCCGAGCTGCAGCGGCGAGAACAGGCGGGCTAGCGCGGACGGTGGCGACACTTCCATGGCAAGGACACCTTGAACCACGCGCCCCGTGCGGTCAATATAACGTTTCATCGAAACCCGGGGTGCCCGTTCCGGCGGGCGCTGGCCGGCGCGTTCCCATGTGTCCAGGATCGGAGGTCGCAAGGTGGCCAAATCGGATTTTCCCAGGGAAGAATTCCTCGAACGCCAGCAGCGCGTGCGGCGTGCCATTGCCGACGCGGGGCTCGACTGGCTCCTCGTGTTCCATCCCGTCTCGATCCATTGGCTGATAGGCTCGGACGCGAAGAGCTATCAGGCCTTCCAGTGCCTGCTGGTCGCAGCGGACGCCAAGCCATTGGTCATCATCACGCGCGGCGCAGAGCGCCAGGAGCTTCTTGACGAGGCGTTGATCGACGACGTGCGCACCTGGGGCGGCCCCGAACCCGAGGACCCGCTCGTCCCGTTCGGCCGTCTGCTCGACGAACTTGGCGTCCGCGGCAAGCGGGTCGGCATGGAGGTGCCAGCCTACTATCTCCATCCGCACCACTATGTCCGGATCAAGGAGGCGCTGGGCAAGGCGCTGGTGGCCGAACCGACGAACCTGATCCACGACCTCAAGCTGGTGAAGTCGCCGCGCGAGATCGCCTATGTGCGGGAGGCCAGCCGTATCGCCGACCTGGGCATGGCAGCCTGCATCGGCGCGGTGAAGGAGGGGTGCAGCGAGCTGGAAATCTCGGGCGCCGTCTACAACGCCATGCTCGGCGCCAATGGCGGGCTGCCAGCCAGCACCATCAACCTGGTGACCGGTGAACGGCTGGGCCTGCCGCACGGCGCACCGAGCCTGAGGCGCCTGAAGCGCGGCGACGGCGGCAACGTGGAATTCGGCGCCACGCATCGCCGCTATACCGTAACGATCGGGCGACAGTTTTGCCTGGGCGAACCCACCCGGCGGATGCGCGAGCTTTACGACATCGTGCGTCGCGCCAGCGATGCGATGATCGCCGCGATCCGCCCCGGCGTGCGGGCCGTCGTTCCGCACGAAGCCGCGAAGAAGATCATCGCCGATGCGGGATACGACCAGTACCGCTTGCACACCAGCGGCTACGGCATCGCGCCGGGCTTTCCACCCGCCTGGGGCGAGCCAATCAACATGTTCGGGGGCAGCCCGTACACGATCGCGGCCGGCATGGTCCTGTCGGTGGAGCCACCGATCTTCATCGGGCCGGAAAAAGTCGGCGCGCGGATCATCGATGACGTGCTCGTCACCGACAATGGCGCCGAGCTCTTGTCCCGCTACACGCGCGACCTGATCGTCGTCGCCTGAGACATCCCGCGCCGCGGCCGGGCGGCGCCCAGCGGCGCGCCGGCCGTGACGCCTGCTTGCGACGTTATTACATTAAATCATATCACCTATAGATGATGTGTGTTGGACGCAGGGGCTCGCCGCCGCCTAGCATCGCCGCCCCAACCGGAGCATGGAGGCACGCCCGCAATGGACTTTGGCTTGATGACGCAAATCCAGATGCCACGTCCGTGGACCGCAACCACGGAGCGCGAGGGATTCTGGAACGGCCTTGAGCAGGTCGTTGCCGCCGAGGCGTCCGGTTTCAAGTATTTCTGGATCACCGAACAGCATTTCTTCATCGAGGTGGGCCACTGCTCTTGTCCCGACATGGTGCTCGCGGCGCTGAGCCAGCGGACCAAGACCATCCGCCTCGGCTTCGGGGTGATCCTGATGACCTGCCACAACCCCTTCATGATCGCCGAGCGCGTCGGCATGCTGGACGTGCTGAGCAAGGGACGCTGCGAGTTTGGCGCCGGGCGGGGCACCTCGCCCTACATGGTAGAGGGCCTTGGTTTCGATCCCAAGGTCGGTCGCGACGTCGGCCGCGAGTCGCTCGAGGCGGTGGTCAGCATGCTGACGCACGAGAAGTTTCCGGGCCACAAAGGCAAGCATTTCGACCTGCCGTCGCGCCATGTCGTGCCGCACCCGCTGCAACGCCCGCACCCGCCGATCTGGGTTGCGGCCTCGAATCTCGAAACCTACGAACATGCAGCCCGCCAGGGGCTCGGCGTCATCGGCGTCACGCGCAATACGCCGGAAGAAACCAAGCCCTGGATCGCCGCCTACAAGGCCGCGACCAAGAACGCGGACCCTTTGGGATTCGTCGCCAAGGCGCCAAACCCGAAGAACGGCGTATTCGGCATCGCTTGCTGCGACAAGGACGACCGCCTGGCGCGCGACGTGGCATGCGCCGCCGCGCGTTGGTACTACGGCGACAACGATGCCGAGCTCAATGCCAACCGTTTCGCGACGGCTGGCGGCGTCGGCAAGATCAACGACAAGGTCGCGACCCGCACCAATGACGAGTTGCTGGCGGATGCCATGGTGTTCGGCGGCAATCCGGATTCAATTTCGCGCCAGGTCGAGCGCTGGGCAAAGGTCGGCCTGGACCAGATGATCTTCATGATCCAAGCGGGCAAGTCGACGCATGATCAGGTCATGCGCACGATCGAACTGGTCGGCGAAAAGGTGATCCCGCGCTTCGCCAACTAGCCGCCTGGCTGCCGGCCGGCCGATCTCCGTCGGCCGGCGATCAGTCGTGCGCGCCCAGCCAGACGACATGGGCGCGCACCATGGCTGGATTCCCGCGGGTCCAGCCGTGCTTCGCCGCGAAAGCGAGCATCTTGGCAAAGCCCTCGTTCCACGGCCCTGGCTGCGACGCGGGGGCATGATTTCGCAGCCACTGCTCCGATACCCAGGCAATTTCGGGCCCCTCAAGTTCGGCGACGTCGCGAAGTGCGCGCCTTACCCGTTCGACATCACCCGGCTCCGCTTCGACGGCGAGGCGGAAGCGCCCGAAATCGCTTGGATCGTCCAACAGGACTCGCAAGTCCCGATCAACGCGTACCTGCATTTTCTTCCTCCCGGGGCCGAAGGGGAATGCCGCACTCGACCAGATGCGCGCGGATGACCTGCCATTGGGCGGCGCCGATGCGCTGTGGCTGTCGTCCGCCCAGCGCGCGCAGCCAGCGCACGCGCGCTGCCAGGTCCTGGCGGTCCCCGTGATCGAAGCTGCCAGGCGGCGAGGCGACATCGGCGATTGTCGCCGCGGCCGGCATGGCCGCCAGCACGTCCGCGCCGATCGCGCGCCCCGCGGTCGTGGCGATCAGCAATGCGCTATCCGCAACGGCGTGACGAAGCTCGGTGAACTTGACCGGCTCGGCCAACAGCGGTCTTAGATCCGGCGGTATAGCCGCCGGATCGCGCACGGCGGGGCGGACCTGCACGCCGCGGGCGGCAAGCATGCGTGCAAGCGGTCCCCCGATCGCGCCCAGGCCGACGACGATGGCAACCGATCCGGGCTTCGGCCCGAGGCCCTGTTCCTCCAAAGCCTGCAAGGCGGCTTCGGCGATCAGCGGGCCGCGCATGCGCTTCAGACTCTCCTGCTCGCCATATTCACGAACGACCATGCCGATCCGCCTCGCGCGCTCGCGCAGGCCGGCTGAAAAGGCGCCCGTGACCAGGACGGCCCCACGCCGCGCCAGTGCCAGGAGATCTTCGGTGAGCACGATCGGCGCCGCAGCATGCGGGGCAAATACGACATCCCCGGTCATGTGCGGTATCGGCAGCAGGATCACATCGGCATCCCGCACAGCTTCGGCGGCCGACGACGCGGTCGTCACGCCGGCGGTGGCGGGCGCGGTCGGGGCACCGTACAGCCATGCGCCGAGCCCCTCCTGCGCCGCCAGGCGGGCGATCTCGCATTCGCGCAGATCGCCACCCAGAACGGCAAGCTTCCGGGGCATCGTCATGGCAGGGGGTTGCGCACGGCGCACATCGCCTTCTCGTGAAGCCGAAAATCCGGCCGAATTTTCCATCGCGGGCGGCCCTGGCGTCAATATAACGTTTCAACTGCGTCTGGACCTCCCTTCGGCGGGAGGCCGCCTTGATGCTATGGTCGGAAGGGCGAGACGCGTCTGCAACGCAGCGAAGCCGGGGATGACATGGCCGAAAAGAAGGGACACCAGCCGACGATCCGCGAGGTCGCGAAGACGGCGGGGGTTTCAGTGGGGTCGGTTTCGCGCGTGCTGAACGCGAACGATTCGGTGTCGCCGGACATCCGCGCCCGGGTGCAGGATGCGATATCGCAGCTGGGATACACGCCGAACCTTGTTGCCCAGACGATGCGCAGCAAGATTTCGCGCACGATTGCCTGCATCATCAGGGATATCGATATTTCCGGTTTCGCGCGGTTCGTGCGCGCGGCGGACGAGACGTTCATGCAGGCAGGCTACGCGCTGCTTCTGTCGAATTCGAAGGGCGAAATCGACCGCGAGCGCGAGTTGATCTCGGTCATCGGCGCTCGGCGTGCCGACGCGCTTCTCATAGCCCAATCGTCGGAAACCGACAAGAAACTGGAAGATCAGCTTCGCCGCATCGGCATTCCCGTCGTGCTTATCGACCGCGAAGTGCCGGAGTGGGCGGATGCGGTCATGATCGATCACCGCGGCGGCGTGCGCCAGGCAACCGAGAAGCTGCTGCGGCTAGGCCATCGTCGGATCGCCCTCTTGACCGGCCGGCGGAACCTCTATCCGGCGCGCGAACGGATCATCGGCTACGAACAGGCGTTGAAGGCGGCTGGCCTGGCCGTCGACCCAAGGCACCAACGGCTGGGGAGCTTCGAGGCGGACTTCGCCTTCGCGGAGACCTCGGCTCTGATGACCGCGCCGGACCGTCCCACCGCGATCATCGCCGGCGGAATCGAGATGCTGTCGGGCGTTATCCGCGCGCTCCGCGCGCGGGGCATGACGATACCAGGGAACGTGTCGCTGGTATCGGCGATGAATACCGATCTTACGGACCTGTTCGAGCCGCCGATCAGCGTCGAGGATTGGGATTATGCGGAAGTGGGTCGGATTGCCGCCAACCTGGCCTTGCAGCGGATCGGCGGGGGTCCATCGGAGCCACGTCGCGTCCTGGTGCCAAGCCGATTCATCATGCGGGAGTCGTGTGCCGCCCCCGCGGAGTAGGGGCGGGGAGAAAACGTTTCATTTCCCTGCGCCGGGAAACCAGCGCCGCATGGCGCGCGCAGGTCCGATTCATGGCGTTTTTCCGGGTTCGCCGCAGGCGTTCGATATCCGAATAGGTGCGATGAAACGATACCAGTTGACAGGCCTCGGGGTTGGTGCGCATCGTTTCTTCATGCTGGGTTCGCGGTCGCCGATGTGCCATCGTGGCCGGCAAGGAAAGGTCTATTGGGGCTGATCGTGGAAACCAAGCAAGCACCGCGTTGGCAGGACGAGCTGTACGACCTGCTTCGGAAGGCCAACTTCACGCAATTCGCCTATGTTCCGGATGCCGGTCACTCGATCATAATCGACCGCTCGCTGAAGGATCCGGGCGTGCGTTCGATCGGGCTGACCAGTGAAGAGGAAGGGGTGGCGCTGATCGCCGGCGCCGACCTCGGTCAGGGGCGCGCCGTCCTGCTTATGCAAAGCAGCGGCGTCGGCAACTGCATCAACATGCTGTCGCTGATCAAGGGATGCCATTTCCCGTTCCTCACCTTTGTCTCGATGCGCGGCGAGTTCGGCGAGGGCAACCCCTGGCAGTACGCGATGGGCCAGGCGGTCGAGCCGGTCCTGAAGGCGATGGGCGTCATCTGCCTCCGCGCCGAGCGGCCCGAGGACGTTGTTCCCACCGCCAGCGCCGCCATCACGATGGCCTATCAGGGCGGTCAGCCTGTCGCCGTGCTACTGGCGCAGCGACTGATCGGCGTGAAGAAATTCTAGGGAGACGGGCATGAGTCCCACGGGAAAAGGCGCGGCTGCAGCAGAGGCGCTTGCGCCGCGGTTCAAGCTTGATCGCACTAAGGTCGTTCCGGCGCTGGTAGGGCGCGCGGAGGATTTCTGGGTCGTCAGCGGTTTGGCCGGCGCCTTCTGGGAAATGGCGGCGATGACCAACAATGGCGCCAACTACTACGGCCTGGGCGGCGCCATGGGCGCAGCATGCATGATGGGCCTTGGCCTCGCCCTCGCCCGGCCGGAGAAGAAGATCCTGGTCGTCACCGGCGACGGCGAGTTGCTGATGAGCCTCGGGGCGCTTGCCACGATCGGCACCATCAATCCGCCGAACCTGTCGATCCTGTGCGTCGACAACGGTCACTATGGCGAGACGGGCTATCAGCGCAGCCACACGTCGCTCGGCGTCGATATCGAGAAGTTCGCCCAAGGCGCCGGCATCAAGATGACCTGCACGGTCGCGACCGAGGCCGACATCCCCAATGGGGCGCGCATGTTGCGCGCCGGCAATGCGACCGCGTTCGTGCTGGCCTCGGTCCACCCTGCCGACGGTCTGAAAGTGAAGGCCAGCCTCGATGGCGCCGCCTGCCGCTTGCGCTTTCGCGATGCGATGCAGGCGGCATCGAAATCCTGAACGCGCGGACCTGCGGTGGCTGACCTTCAGGCTCTCCCGAGGTACCAGCAATACATCGGGGGCGCGTTCGTCGATGCGGCCGCCGGCGCGTGGCTCGAGACCTACAATCCTTACACCGGCAAGCCCTGGGCGGCCGTCCCACGCGGCGGTCCCGACGACGCCCACCGCGCGATCGAGGCCGCGCATGCCGCCCTGACGGGCGGACCCTGGTCCCGATTGACCGCCAGCCAGCGCGGCGCGTTGCTGCGAAAGCTGGGCGACCTGATCGCCCGCGACGCCGATCGGCTGGCCAGGATCGAGGTCCGTGACAACGGCAAGCTGCTGGCCGAGATGGGGGCACAGCTGCGCTACTTGCCGCAGTGGTACTACTACTATGGGGGCTTGGCGGACAAGATCGAGGGATCCGTCATCCCCGTCGACCGGCCCGACATGTTCACCTTCACCCGCCACGAACCGGTGGGTGTCGTGGTGGCGATCGTGCCCTGGAACTCGCCGCTTTTGCTGGCGTCGTGGAAGCTAGCGCCGGCGCTCGCGGCGGGATGCACGGTAGTGCTGAAGCCCTCGGAATTCACGTCGGTTTCCGCGCTCGAATTTTGCAAGCTCGTCGAAGAGGCCGGCTTTCCTCCCGGCGCGGTCAACGTGGTCACGGGACTAGGATCCGAAGTTGGGCCAGCCTTGGTGCAGCATGAAAAAGTGGCCAAGGTCGCCTTCACCGGCGGCGAGGCTGGCGGCCAGCGCGTCCTCGAGGGTGCGGCGCGCGGGTTGAAGGGCGTTACCCTGGAGCTCGGCGGCAAGTCTCCCAACATCGTGTTCGCGGATGCCAGTATCGACGACGCGGTCAAAGGAGCGATTTCGGGCATCTTTGCCGCGACCGGCCAGACCTGCATCGCGGGCTCGCGGCTTCTGCTTCACGATTCGATCCATGACGAGTTTCTGCGAAAGCTCGTCGCGTTTGCGCGCACCGCGCGCATGGGCGATCCGTTGAGCCTTGACACGCAGATCGGTCCCGTCACGACCCGCCCGCAATACGACAAGGTGCTGCACTATATTGACGTCGCAAAAAGCGAAGGGGCGAGGTGCGAGCTGGGCGGCGGGCCGGCAACCCGGCCGGAGTGTGGCGACGGCTGGTTCATCGAACCGACCGTCTTCAGCGGCGTCCACAACGAGATGCGGATCGCGCGCGAGGAAGTGTTCGGCCCCGTCCTGTCGGTCATCCGGTTCAAGGACGAGGACGATGCCGTCCGGATCGCAAACGACAGCCCCTACGGCCTCGCGGCTGGCGTGTGGACCAAGAGCATCAAGCGGGCGATCGGCGTGTCGCAGCGCCTGCAGGCCGGCTCGGTATGGGTCAACACCTATCGTGCCGTCAGTTACATGGCCCCGTTCGGGGGCTACAAGCGTTCGGGCCTGGGTCGCGAGAACGGGCAGGATGCGATCTACGAGTTCCTGCAGACCAAATGCGTGTGGATCTCGACCGCGGACGAAGTGCCCAACCCGTTCATCATGCGATAGCGATGGACGGCGCTCGGCGGAACAAGCCGCTCTGCAGGCGCCGGCCAAGCGACGGCCAAGCGTCGACATCCGGCGGACAAATGCTCGCGCCCTACTCCTGATTCAGGAGCGGCTCGACGATCATGTTGCCTTCCTGGAACCGGCGCGGCGTCAGCTGCGCCAGCACGGGATCGTTCGTGTCGTTTTCGAGAATCAGCGCCGACATGATCCGGCCCACCGCCGGCGACGTCATGAGGCCGCGAAAGGACGAGACGGCGACATAGAGTCCCTCCATCTCGGTTTCGCCGAGAATCGGCTGCATGTCGGGCGTCACGCTCGAGACGCCGCCCCAGGTGCGCAATACCGGAACGTCGGCCACGCCCGGAAGAAGATCGACGATCTTGGGCGCGGCGAAGGCGAGGAACTCGGGCGTCGACTCGATGGTGCTGCCCTCGCGCGCGCGCGAAGGCACGAACACGATCGAGCCGCGCCCGGTCTGATTGACCGAGATCTTGTGCTCCAGCGAGATCAGGATCGGCCTGACCCGTTGTGTGCAGGGAACCGTGACGATCGCTTCCTTCGGCAGGCTCGCAACGGGCAGGGCGATGCCGATCGTCGACAGAAGCTGCGGCACCGCCCAGTCCGTGCACAGCAGAACCGTGCCTGCCTCGATATATCCATCCGGCACGATTGCCCGAAACGCGCCATTGTACCGCTCGATCTTGCTGACGCGCGTGCCGTACCGGACTTCGACGCCCTCTCGCCTGGCCGCCTTGAGGAGCGCGTCGAGCCACAGGAAAGGCGAGATGCTGCCGTCCTTGCCGCAGAACGTCCCGCCCACGAGCCTGTTGCGGCTCAGCGCCGGCACCATCCGCACGCAGTCCTCGGCGTTCAGCATCTCGCTGGGAACGCCGTAGCGGTGCTGCACCTCGATCGCGCTGTTCAGCTTTGCCGCGGCCTTCTCGCTATGCGCCAGAACCAGATAGCCATCCTGCTTCAGCTCGATTCCGCGCGGATAGTCGAGTTCGCGCACGGCCTCTTCGAAGAATCGCGTGCTCTCCTGGCAAAGCCGTATATTGAGGTCCAGGCCCCATTGCATGCGAAAGCCGGCGCCGTTGCGACCCGAAGCGCCGCTGGCGAATTCGCCCTCGTCGACCACCAGGATTCGCGCGCCGCTGCGTCGCTTGGCCATCCACCAGGCGCAGGAAAGGCCATAGGCGCCGGCACCCACGATCAGAATATCGGCCTGACCGCTATTCACGACGCAGCAACCTTGGTCTGGCTGGCCAGGGCCGCGAAGGTCACGGGGCGGACAACCGGCCGCGGCGTCATCATCTCCACCGGGCCGATTCCGGCGTGCAGCTTGGCCAGCGCGGCGACAGCATGCAGGCAGGTCCTGCCGCCGCACCAGCCCATGCCGGCCCGCGTGTTGCGCTTTACCGCGTTCAGGCTGTGATGTCCCTCGTGCAGCGCCCCGCGCAGCTCGCCGAGCGTCACGCTCTCGCAACGGCACACGATCGTATCGTCCTGCGCCAGGGACCACAGCCGGTCCGGCACGTGCAGCGTCGCGCGCACGGCCGACTGGAACGCCAGTGCGCTGCGGCGGCGGGCCGTTGCCGCGGCGTCGCCGCCTTCATCGGCGGCGGCCGCGCCGACGATCGTTCCTTCTGCCTCGGCGACAAGCGCGCCGCGCAGGCCGGCGCAATCGCCGGCGACATAGATGCCATCCACATTCGTCCGCCCGGCAGCGTCGCATTGGGGTGTCCATCCGCCCCCAACCGCGGGCACCGTGCGCACGCCGGCCATCGCGGCCAGCTCTACGTTGCTGACGAAACCGTAATTCACCGCAAGCACATCGCACGCGATCTCGCGTTCGGTGCCGGGGACCGCGGCGCCGTCGCGGTCGGCGTGCGCAAGGACGACCGCCTCCAGGTGGTCCTTGCCAAGGGCGCGCACCGGAACATAGCCGGTAAGCCGCCGCACGCCGGCGCGCGCGATCGTGCGCGCATAGCGCAGTCCTTCCCCCAGGATCTGGCGGCCATGCCATAGCCCGACCGGATGGTTCAGCATCGCCAGCGGCGAGCGCAGCGTCGCCAGCGCCGCGATGTCGCCGCCCGCGCGAAGCATCTGCGCCGCCACGACGATGGGCAGGGGCCCGCACCCCGCGACGACCGCGCGCTTTCCCGGCAGCACCTGCTGCGCCTTGAGGATTGCCTGGGCCCCGCCTGCGTACATGACACCGGGCGTGGTCCAGCCGGGAAACGGAATCGCGCGCTCGCGCACGCCGGTGGCCAGAACGATCGCGTCCGGGCGTTGCACCATGGTGCGCCCGTCGAAGGAGAAGTGGATTTCGCGGTTTGGAAATACCGCGTAGACGGCGACGCCCGGCCGATAGTCGATCGCCCGACGCGCGGCTTCGAACCGGTCGAGCAGCCGGTGCTTGCGCTCGATCTCGCCCACGTCCGCGAACTCCGTTGCGGCCAGCCGGTCGTCGGCCTGGCGATAGATCTGGCCGCCCGGCCGTGCTCCTTCGTCCAGCACCGTCACCCGGCAGTTGCGCTCGACGGCGGCGATGGCCGCCGCCATTCCCGCCGGGCCGGCGCCGACGATGACCACCGACCGAACTAGCGCGCCGGACAAGGATTCAACCCGACCTGCCGGCGCACGACCATGCCGGGCCTTGCGGATGTCATGCAGGCGCGGACATCGGGCACCCCGTCGATGCTGCAGCGGCATTCCCAGCACACGCCGATGCCACAAACCGCGCCTTTCGGATTCTCGGCCTCGTCGATCCTCAGGCAGCGATGCCCGGCGGCCATCAACGCCGCAGCGACGCTCTGCCCCTCCCTGGCGGCAATACGCATGCCTTCGAATTCGAAATGAAACTCGGCGGCCATCGGCGCAACTGTATTCCTGGGAAGAGAAACTATTCTTGACAGGAATTTCTGTGCATGCGACTGTTTTGTCAATACTCATTCTGTCCTTTCGTGCGCCGCTGCTTGTCGGAACGAAACGGCGCCAATGTCCGCGCGATGAAGCGCTGCAATGAACGGAGGAGGGGGAATTGTATAGCAGGATTTTTCTGGCCGTTGCCGGGGCCGTCGGCCTCCTGTCGGCAAGCGCCATGGCCCAGAGCCCGAGCGTCTGGAAGGAGATCGAGAGCACCAAGAAGATGCAGGCCTGCGTGGTGCCGGCCTTTCAGCCCTATTCGTGGAAGGACACGAGCGGGAACTGGAGCGGCTTCGCGGTCGAAATGGCGAAGGACGTCGCGAAAAGCCTGCGCGCCGAGCCCGTCTGGGTCGAGACCACGTTCAAGACCGTCATCCTCGACATCCAAAGCGGCAAGTGTCACACCTTCTTCGGCTTCAATGCCACGCCCGAGCGCGCGCTGGCGATCGATTTCGCCGGTCCGCTCTACACGCTCGGGTTCGCGGCGGTCGACCGGCAGGGCTTCACGCCCAAGGGCAACCGCTGGGCCGACCTGGACGATCCGTCGGTGCGCGTCTGCTACGTCGTCGGGAACAGCTCGGAGCAGCAGATCAAGC
This sequence comes from Alphaproteobacteria bacterium, assembly GCA_020851015.1. The sequence goes on from JADZDN010000193.1 coordinate 61,432, forward strand.
GTTTCGCGCCCAAGGCTACGCAGACGCAGCTGCCGCTGGCGGACGACTGCGTGCTGGCGCTGATGTCGGGGCGCGTCGACCGGCTCATCGACGGCATCATGGTGGTGCTGGGCGCCACCGCCAAGAATCCGAAGCTCGGCAAAGTCCATCTGATGACGCCCAACTACGCACTGCCGTCCTACGCCGGCGTGCGGCTTGATGACGGGCGCTTTCAGAAGTACCTGCAGAAGTGGTCGGAGTATCACCGCGGCAACGGCGATATCAACTACTGGCTGACAACCTCGATGCAGGGCATCGGCCTGAAGCTGGAGGACATACCGCCGGAAGTCCAGTTCTGAAGATCCTGCAATCGAATACGCGTGCGGCCCGCCATCGCGCGGGCCGCTTCGTTTCAGCCGCCCACGCCGCCCAGGAAGCAGAGCACCGAGATGTAGCGCACGGGCGTGCGCAGCAATTCCTCGGGGCCATGCGGCACATCGGCCTGGAACAGCAGCGCATCGCCTTCGGACATCAGATAGGTCTTCGATCCGTGCCGGTAGCGGAACTGGCCTTCCAGCACGTGGATGAATTGGGTGCCGACCCGGTGCAGGTAGGGAAGGACCTGGGATTTTTCGGTAAACGCCATCATGAATGGCTCGACGGTGATGCCCTTCGCCGTGGTTTGGCCCAGCACCCGGTACTCGTGGTCCAGGCTGCGCCCGGCGCGATGCACCAGCGTTCCCTCGCCGGCGCGCACGAACGTCGCGTCGGCGATCTCGTCGAACTCGCGGAACAGCGAAGTGAACGGGACCTGCAGGGCGCGTGCCAGCGAGCGGATGCTGGAGAGCGAAGGCGAGATCGCGCCATTCTCGATCTTCGACACCATGCCGGGCGACAGGTTCGCGCGCCGGGCGATCTCCGAGATGCCCAGCCCCGCGCGGCGACGAAACTCGCGGACGACCTGGCCCAGCGCGGATTCCAGCCGCCGGTCGTCGGCAGATGACCGCTTGCCGCGCCGCGCCTTCGCCACGCGCGATTGCAGGGGTTTCTTGGCCATGCGCGGGACTTGTTACAATATTTGCCGCGCCTCCGCCAGGGACGCGCATCGTTTCTTTTCAGGATATTTTGTTCTTGACAGAAAAGCGCGCGGCTCAGCATCCTGGCGACAGTTCAAACGCGAGGCTTTGCTGGGCCTTGCTTGTTGCCCGATGGCTGGCCATTGCAAGCTGAGGCTGCCGCCCGATGCCACGCTACGAATGGGACTTTCAGGCAGCCTTCCTTCATCCTGATCTGTGGCTCTATGCCGTCGGCATCACGCTGGGGTATGCGGCCGCCACAATCGCGGTCGGCCTGGTAATCGGCGTGATCTGCGGATTGATGCTGCTGAACAAGCATTTGGTCGTGCGTGCGCCGGCTGCGTTTTTCGTGCTGGTGTTCCGGGGCACGCCGCTGCTCATCCAGATCATCTGGTTCTACTACGCGCTGCCCGTGGCCATGTCCCTGACGATTCCCGCCTGGCTCGCCGCGGGTCTCGGCTTGAGCTTCTACATGGGCGCGTTCTCGGCCGAGATCTTCCGCGGTGGTATCCAGTCGATCGATAAAGGCCAGTGGCAGGCCGCCAAGGCCATCGGCATGGTCCCGTGGCAGGTCATGCACCGGGTGATCCTGCCCCAGGCGGCGCGGCGCATGGTGCCGCCGTTCGTGAACCAGTCGGTGCTTCAGTTGAAGAACACGTCGCTGCTGTCGATCGTTGCGGTGCCCGACATGATGTACACCGCGCAGGTGTTCGTCTCGGAGACCTTCCGGCCGCTCGAGATCTACACGACTCTCGGCGTAATGTACCTCATCATCATCTATCCGCTGCAGAAGCTCGCGAAGCAACTGGAGCGCCGCGATGACGTCTGACGTTGCGGCACGCGCGGCGCCGGCCGGATCGCGGCCGATGATCGAGATCGATGATCTGCACAAATCCTATGGCCGGCTCGAGGCGGTCAAGGGTGCGGCCTTGAAGGTGCAGCGCGGCGAGGCGCGGTTCGTCATCGGTCCGAGCGGCTGCGGCAAGTCCACGCTGCTTCGCTGCATCAACCTGCTCGAAGAGCCCGACCTGGGCCGGATGCGGGTGGGTGACGTGGCCCTGACGTTCGGACCCGGGGCGAAGCACCTGTCGCAGCGGGAACAGGCGGCATTCCGCGCCCGGGTCGGCATGGTCTTCCAGCAATTCCACCTGTTCCCGCACATGACGACGCTGCAGAACGTGATGGAAGGCCCGCGGACGGTGAAGCGTCTGCCGCAGGCCGAGGCGCGCGATCTATCGGAAGGGCTGCTGAAGAAGGTCGGCCTGGCCGACAAGCGCGACACCTATCCGCGCCATCTGTCGGGCGGCCAGGCGCAGCGCGTTGCGATCGCGCGCGCGCTGGCCATGAACCCGGAAGTCGTTCTGTTCGACGAGGTCACTTCCGCACTGGATCCCGAGCTGGTGGGCGAGGTGCTCGCGGTGATCCGCCAGCTTACGACCGAAGGCATGACAATGGTCGTGGTTACGCACGAAATGGGCTTCGCCCGCGAGGTGGCCTCGGGCATTACCTTCATGGACGGCGGCGTCGTGGTCGAGCAGGGCTCCGCCCAGGATATCCTGGAGCATCCAAAGAACCCCCGCCTGGAGCAATTCCTCCGGCGGTTCCGCCGCTGATCCGGGCGACCGACGCGATGCGCGATTATTCGATTTTTGCCCTGGCGCGCAACGCCGTCACGTATCACGACCACTGGCCGCTGGCGTGGCGCAGCCCGAACCCCAAGCCGTCCTATGACGTCGTGATCGTCGGGGGCGGCGGACACGGGCTCGCGACCGCCTACTACCTGGCCAGGGAGCACGGCATCACCAACGTCGCGGTGATCGAGAAGGGCTGGATCGGCGGTGGCAACACCGGACGCAACACGACCAATGTCCGATCCAACTATATCCTCGAGAAGAACCAGCATTTCTACGAATTCTCGCTCAAGCTCTGGGAGCAGCTGAGTCAGGATCTGAATTACAACGTGATGTTCAGCCAGCGCGGGGTGCTGATCACCGCGCATTTCGACCCGCAGATGCAGGCGCTGCTCCGTCGCGGAAACGGCATGCGGGTGATCGGCACCGACGCGGTATTCCTGTCGCGCGAGGACATGCGGCGCAAGGTGCCGATCCTCGACATGTCGCCCAGCGCGCGATTTCCCGTCATCGGCGGCCTGCTGCAACCCCGCGCGGGGGTGGCGCGCCACGATGCAGTGGCCTGGGGTTTCGCGCGCGCGGCCGATGCGCGCGGCGTCGACATCATTCAGAATTGCGAAGTGACCGGCTTCCGCATCGAGGGCGGGCGCATCCGCGGTGTCGAGACCGCGCGCGGTTTCATCGGCGCCCGAAAGGTCGGGATCGCCGTGGCTGGCCACACGAGCCATCTGGCCGCCATGGCGGGCCTCAAGCTGCCGATCGAGTCGCACCTGCTGCAAGCGATGGTCACCGAACCGATTAAGCCGCTGCTGCACGTTTCGCTATCGTTCGGCGCCGGACATTTCTATACCAGCCAGACCGACAAGGGCGAACTGGTCATGGGCGGCGATCTCGACGGCTACAATTCCTATGCGCAGCGCGGCAACCTGCCGATGATCGAGCATGTGGCGGCCGGTGCCGTGACCGCGCTTCCCTGCATCGGCAGGCTTCGCATCATGCGACACTGGGCCGGCATCATGGACATGACCATGGATGGAACGCCGATCATCGCGAAGACGCCGGTCGAAGGGTTTTACATCAATGGCGGCTGGTGCTACGGCGGCTTCAAGGCAACGCCCGGCTCCGGTTTCGTGTTCGCGCACACGATCGCGGAGGATCGACCGCACGCGCTAAACCTGCCCTTCAATCTCGAGCGCTTTGCGCGCGGCTACACGATCGACGAGCGTGGTGTAGGCAACTACCCCGCGTTGCATTGAGATGCTGATCCCCTGTCCCCATTGCGGCCAGCGGCCCCACAGCGAGTTCACCTATGGCGGCGATGCCACATTGCGCCGCCCGGTGGACCCGTTGCGCGCGAGCGACGAACAATGGTTCGACTACGTCTATCTGCGGGAAAATCCGCGCGGACGCCATCGCGAGCACTGGCATCACACGCTCGGGTGCGAGCAGTGGATCGAGGTGCGCCGCGATACACTGAGCCATGCGATCGACGGCGCCGACGCGCCCGCGCGCAAATGATCCAGCCATTCCGGAATCCGTCGGGAGGGTTGGTGCGGCGCGACGAGCCGTTGCGCTTCACCTTTAATGGCCGGTCCTATCGCGGTTTCGGCGGCGATTCGCTGGCGTCGGCCCTGTTGGCCAACGGCGTGCGCGTCGTCGGACGAAGCTTCAAGTACCACCGACCGCGCGGCGTATTCGGTCTCGGTGCCGAGGAGCCCAACGCGCTGGTGCAGCTTGGCGTCGGCGCACGGACCGAACCGAACACCAAGTCGACGCTGGTAGAGCTCTACGACGGGCTTGTGGCGTCGAGCCAGAATTGCTGGCCCAGCGTCGACTTCGATCTAGGCGCGGTCGCCGGCGCCTTCTCGCGCCTGCTGCCGGCGGGCTTCTACTACAAGACATTCAAGTGGCCGCCGGGATGGTGGATCAAGTACGAGCCTTTCATCCGCGGCATGGCGGGAACGGGGCGTTGCAGCCAGGAGCCCGATCCCGACCGGTACGAGCACTGCCATGCCCATTGCGACGTGCTCGTGGTCGGCGGCGGCCCTGCGGGCCTTGCGGCGGCGCTGGCCGCTGGCCGCCGCGGCGAACGGGTGATCCTGGCGGACGAGCAAAGCTGCCTGGGCGGCATGTTGATGGCGGGCGGCGATCTGGCTTGGGCCGACCGCGCGATCGCCGCGCTACAAGCGATGCCCGACGTACGGCTGATACCGCGCGCCGTCGTCTTTGGCTACTACGACCACAACCAGCTTGGCATCGTTGAGCGCGTGGCCGATCACCGCCCGCCGCGGCCCGGCGAGGCGCGGCAGCGGCTCTGGCATGTGCATGCCGGGCGCGTCGTTCTGGCCACGGGCGCGCATGAGCGCCCGATTGCCTTCGGCAACAACGACCTGCCCGGCGTGATGCTGGCGTCGGCCGCGCGGGGCTACGTCAACCGGTTCGCGGTGCGGCCGGGTTCGGCGGCCGTCGTGTTCACCAACAACGACTCGGCCTATGACGCGGCGCTGGACCTGGCGCTGAATGGTGTGGCGATCAAGTGCGTCGTCGACGCGCGCGACGCGCCCGGCGCGGCAGCGGAAAAGGCGGCCGCGTCGGATATCGAAGTGATCGCGGGTTCGGAGGTCGTGGAGGCGAGGGGATCGCGTAGGGTCGCCGGCGCCGTGATTGCCGGCCGCAAGGGCGGCGCCATGCGCATGATCGGCTGCGACCTGATCTGCGTCTCGGGCGGTTGGAATCCGGCCGTGCACCTGCACGCGCAGGCGCGGGGCAGGCCTCGGTTCGATGTCCGCATCGGCGCGTTCGTTCCCGGCCCGCCGGTGCAAGCCGAAGTATCGGTTGGAGCGGCGCGCGGCGTGTTCGACCACGCGGGCTGCATCGCCGATGGCACGGCAGCGGGCGAAGGCGGCAGGCTCGCCGACAGGCCAGCCGAAGCCGCGCTGGAGCCGATCTGGACCGTGTCCGCGCGCGGGGGCAGACGCAAGCGCTTCATCGACCTGCAGAACGATGTGACCGACGCCGATATCGGCCTGGCGATCCGAGAGGGGTATCGCTCGGTCGAGCACGTCAAGCGCTACACCACGCTGGGCATGGGGACCGATCAGGGCAAGACCAGCAACATGCTGGGCTTCGCGCAGATCGCGCACGCCTTGGGCGCCGACATTTCCGCCGTCGGCACCACCACGTTCCGTCCCCCGTATGCCCCGGTCACGCTGGGCGCCTTGGCGGGTTCGGAGGGCGGCCGTTTCTTTCTGCCCAATCGTCGCACGGCGATGCACGACTGCCACGTGGCGGCGGGCGCCGCGATGCTGCAGTCCGGGCCCTGGCTTCGGCCGCAATCCTATCCCCGCGCCGGCGAAAGCCTGGACGACGCGGCACGCCGGGAAGCGCGGGCGGTGCGCGAGTCGGTAGGCATCGTCGATGTCTCGACCTTGGGAAAGGTCGAGATTGCGGGCCGGGACGCGGCCGAGTTCCTGGAGAGGGTCTACATCAACAGGTGGCGAAATTTGCCGATGGGGCGCTGCCGCTACGGCGTCATGCTGCGCGAAGATGGCGTCGTGTTCGATGACGGAACCACGACGCGGATCGGCGAGCGGCGCTATTTCATGACGACGACGACGGCCCAGGCGCCGCTCGTCATGCGGCGGCTTGAATATTACCGCCGCGTCCTTTGGCCGGATCTCGATCTGCGCATCGTCAACGTGACCGATCAATGGGCGGCGGTGGCCGTCGCCGGGCCGATGAGCCGCCGCCTGTTGGCGCGCGTCGTCGAGGCGCTGGACGTGGACACGGCGGCGCTGCCCCACATGGGATACGGCGAGGGGCGGTTCGGCGGCCGGACGGCCCGTGTCTTCCGCATCAGCTTTTCGGGCGATCTCGCCTACGAGATCTATGTCCCGGCCGGTGCGGGACCTGCGCTGTGGAGCGCACTGTGCGAGGCAGGGGTGGCCGATGGCGTCACCCCCTACGGCGTTGATGCGCTCAATACGCTGCGCATCGAAAAGGGTCACGTCGCAGGCGCGGAATTGGACGGGCGCGCCACGGCCGCCGACCTGGGACTCGGGCGCATGATCCGCGCCGACGGCGATTTTATCGGCCGGCGGTCGCTGGGGCGGCCGGGGCTCGGCGATCCGGCGCGCTGGCAGCTGGTGGGACTGGTGCCCGAAGACGGCGCGACCGCGCTGCCGCACGGCGCCAAGATCGTGGACGATGAGCCCGACCGCTATCTGGGCGAGCTGACCTCGACGGCATGGAGCCCGATGCTGCGCATGCCGATCGCCCTGGCGCTGGTCTCCGCGGGCCGGGACCGTCACGGGCAGCGGCTTTACGCAACCTCGCCGTTGGCCGGCCGCATCGTCCCGGTAAGGGTCCGCGATCCGCATTTCTTCGATCCGGAAGGGAAGCGGCTGCATGGCTGACTCGTTCCGCGCTTCGCCGATCGGAAACGGACGGTCGTCGCTACGTGGCCCCCGGCTCGCGATCGAAGAACAGGATTGGACGCCGGTTACCTATCTGGAGGGGGCGCCGGCAGGCCGGTCGCTGCCGACGGCGGGAAGATTCGCGCGGTTGGGCAGCGCGGTGCTGCTGCCTACCGGGCCGGATATCTATCTGCTGATCGGCGCGCATTCCGACGCGGCCGCGATTCCGGAATCGTTCGATCTGGCGGTTGACCAAAGCGATGCCTGGTCGCAGCTCGCGATAATCGGCCCCGAAGCGGCGGCCGTGCTGGCGAAAGGCAGCGCGCTAGACCTCCACCCGCGGCACTTCCCCACCGGCGCTTGCGCGGCAGCCGGATTCGCACGGCTGCGCGCGGTCTTGTGGAGATCGGATGCCGAGCGCTTCGATCTCCTGATCGGCCGCAGTCATGCGCGTTCCTTGTGGGAATGGCTGGCTGACGCGACGCTGGAGTATGGCTGCGCTGGCAGCGCGGATGACGGCCGGCAATAGTCTCAACGAATGCAGAAGCGGATCAAGAGGATTTTGCGGGGACAGCTACCGCATCAATCTTCGCCAACTTTCCGACGGTCGCTTCGCAGCTGCGCTCTTTTGACCTCGGTAGCTCGCTGATCCAGGGAATGAGACTTGGGATCGCAAACGACGCCATAGACTTCGCGCGCAGCTTTGTACGTGACCTTTTCGTCGACCACATCCCTCAGCACGTCCTGCGGATCGCGATCCAGCGGCGAGCCGTAGCCGCCGCCTCCCGCAGTCTCTAGAATCATCGTGTCGCCTGCGGTAATGGTCAGGTTTGTTGCCTTCGATGGCAGGACCTCGAGGCGGCCATCGCGGCGCTTCAGCGCATGCCGCGCTGGCCGCCCGTCTTCCCCGGCCAATGTGCTCGCCGCGCCGAACTTGGTTGCATCGGATCGGTTCGTGAAAAAGCCGGAGCCCTGCAGATATTTTATTTCCTTGCGTAGACCCAAGCCCCCGCGCTGCTTGCCGGCACCGCCGCTGTCCGGAATGAACTCGTAGGTCTGCACCAGCAGGGGGTAGGCCATTTCGATCGCTTCGACTGGATTGTCATAGCAGTTGGCCATCAGGCCGAACGTGGCGTCGAGGCCGTCGCCGCGCGAGGTGCCGCCCCAGCCACCACCGTGGTATTCAAACAATACGAATGTAGAGCCGGAATCTGCTCTCCTGCCGGACGTCGAGAACGAGGTAAGATGGCCATGCCCGTTCGCCACCGCCTCGTCGCCGCGGGCACCATTGAATGCCTGTACGATCGTCGTGGCAATCCGTTCAAGCGTGTGGAACCGGCCGCTTAAGGGCGCGGGCTTAATTGGGCTTACGACGGAGCCCTCCGGCAGCACGATCTTGACCGGCCTATAGCAGCCCTCGTTCTGAAGAATCGCCGGATCGACCATGTAGCGCACGGCGCAATAGCAGGCCGCTTGGACCGAGGACAAGGAGCAATTGAATGGGCCTTTGAGCTGCGGACTGGTGCCGGCAAAATCGATCTCGACCGTCCCATCTTTAAGCGTCACCGCGACGTCGATCCGGACCATTTCCTCGCTGAGCCCATCGCCGTCCATGAAGCCGACCGCTTTGTAAGTGCCGTTCGGGTACCGCGCGAGATCGCGCCGCATCATGGCTTCGGAATGGTCAAGCAGGTTGGCGACGACGCTGGCCAGCCGGTCGGCGCCATACTTCTCGCATAGTTCGACGTAACGGCGCTCGCCTACCGACGTCGCTGCGATCTCCGCGCGGATGTCACCAAGTGTTTCCTGGGGTACGCGGATGTTCGCCTCGATCATTTGGAGCACTTCTTCCACCAACTCGCCCCTGCGGTAGAGCTTCATCGGCGGAATTATCAACCCCTCCTCAAACACGTCCCGGGCATCGGTTGCGACGCTGCCGGGCGAGCGCCCGCCAACGTCGATCTGATGACCCAGCGCGCCTGCCAATGCGACCTGCCGACCATCGAAGAAAATTCCACGGAAAATCATGATATCGGGATGATGCGTGCCGCCGCGGTAGGGGTGATTTAGGATAACGATGTCGCCCGGGTCCATCGTGAAGGACTGCGCGACAAAGCGGGCGGCGTAGGACAAGGTGCCCTGATGGGACGGAACATGATCGGCCTGGGCGATAAGCTGGCCGGTCGGATCGAAGAGGGCGGTGGTGCAGTCCATCTGCTCGCGCAGCACCACGGAATAGGCCGTGCGCATCAGCGTCGTGCCCATCTCGCGGACCGTCGACACCAGGTAGTTGCCGACAACTTCGAGCGTGACGGGATCAAATGCTGTCATATGTTCCTCACGCCACCCGCTGCCGCGATTCCAGCGGCGCCAACGTGATGAAAGCGTTGCCAACGCTGTCAACGCTGAGGCTGTGGTCCGCCCGAAGCACGTACGAGGAACCGCGATCTTCTACAATCGCGGGACCTGTAACGATATCGCCGGCAGACAGGGCGGATCGTTCGAAAACGGGACACTCGATCCAGCCGGCCGTGCGGTTGAGCAGGATTCGGCGTCGCGCTCGCGGCTTGAGGGCGGCGCTGGTGCGCGGCGGCAGCGGCGCGAGAACTGCCTTTTCGACTATACTGACGGCGCCAACGCGATAGCTAACGATCTCCACCGGCTCACGCCGCGAGCATTGCCCGTAAAGTCGTTCGTGCTCGGCGTGGAATGCGCGTGTCAGCGCCGAGGGCTCGAACGCGGCGGCGTCGGCGTCTCGAAGCGTGAGGTTGATCTCGTAAGCCTGACCGACGTACCGCATGTCGCAAGTCAAGATGAATTCCAGTCGATCGATCGGCTGGCCGTCTTGGGCAAGCTGCGCCACACCCTGGTCCTTCAGCGCATGGAACGCCGCCGCGATCGCCTGCGCGCTCAGCTTGTCGAGCCTGGTTATGCGAGTAAGAACCACGTCGCGACGAACATCCGTCATCAGCATGCCGAGCGCAGACAGGACGCTGGGATGACGCGGTAGAAGGATGGTCCCCATGCCGGTCTCCTCCGCCACCAAGCCGGCATAGATGCCGCCGGCACCGCCGAACGGCAGAAGCGCGAACTCGCGCGGGTCCTTGCCCGCCTGGACCGACACCTTGCGAATGCCGGCGACGATCGTCGCGACCTGGACGTCGATGATTGCGAGTGCGGCGGCATCGGCGTCAAGCCCGAGCGGTATTGCCACTTTCTCCCGAATGGCGTCGCGTGCCGCGTCGCGGTCGAGCTTGATTTCGCCACCGACGAAATACTCCGGATCTATGTAGCCAAGGAGCACGGCGGCATCCGTGGCCGTCGGCTCAACTCCACCTTGGCCATAGCAGGCGGGTCCAGGATTCGCGCCAGCGCTTTGCGGCCCAACCTTCAGCATGCCGAGGACAGGGCGCGCGATACTGCCGCCGCCCGCGCCGATCGTATGGACGCCGACCTGCGGAACCTTGACCGGATAGCCGGCGATTTCGCCATCTGCACGCAGCCGCACCTCACCGTTCTTGACCAGCGCGATATCGGTGCTGGTGCCGCCAACGTCAAATCCAAGGATATTCTTGATCCCGGAGTACCCCGCGACGGCGGCCGCCCCGACCACGCCTCCCGCCGGGCCGGACAGCAGGGTGCGGACCGCATCCGAGTGCGCGCGGCTGAGTGACATCAGACCACCGTTCGACTGGATGATCCCGAAGGCACCTTTGAATCCTTCCGCCTTAAGGACATCGCCGAGACGTTTTGCGAGAACCGCGATCTTGGGCGCGGTATAGGCATTCATGACTGCCGTGGCGGTACGCTCGTATTCGCGGAATTCCGGCGTGATATCGGACGACAACGTCACGTGAAGCCGGGGCAGGGCCGCCTTGACGGCATCGCCGAGTGCGCGTTCGTGCTCGGGCTTGAGAAAAGAGAACAGCAGACAAATGGCTACCGACTCGACGTCCAGGGCGCCCACCTCCGCGACACAGCGTGCGATTTCATCTTCGGTCAGGGGCACCAAAACCTCGCCGGATGCAAGCAGCCGCTCGTCTACTTCCAAACGGTGCCGACGGCGGGCCAATGGCGCCGGTTTCTCCAGATAGAGGTCGAATAGTCGCCGACGCCATTGTCGCTGAATCTCGAGCACGTCGCGCATGCCCTTGGTGGTCAGCAGCGCCACACTGGCACCTTTTCGCTCGAGCACGGCATTTGTCGCCACGGTGGTGCCGAAAATCAGCCGTGCGACAGCGGACGGCAATACATTGAACTCAGCGCGCAGCCGCTGAAGGCCCGCCTGCACGGCGGCCGCCGGATCGCTTGGGTTCGAACGCACCTTGAATGTTGTAAGATGGTGCGTGGATGTGTCGAATAGGACGAAATCGGTGAAGGTGCCGCCCGTATCCACCCCCAGATAGTACATCGCACCCTCTGCCAAGCCATGAATAGGAAAGATCTTCGGCCAAATGCGTCCCCGCAGGCAAGTGCATCATTGATGTTGCAGCCGCCGACGCTGGGCGCGTCCTGTCGAAAGCAAACCGCAAGTCATTCCTGCCGTGCGGCCTTCCGCATGCGCCGCAGCATTGGCGGCATCAGGAGGCCGATCGCGTTCGTGCAATCTCATCCAACCGGATCAGGCGCTGATACATCAGCGACAATACACGATCGGGATCCGCGTCGTGCACCCAAAGGGCGTTTCGCGGGCGTTGCGTCACGCCCCAAAAATCGACCACGGTCATGCCCATCGTAAGCTCGGACTGCACCTCGATCTCGATATTTGCCTCGCGGGAAACGAACAGGCCAGGATCGATCAGCCAGGCCATCACGCACGGATCGTTGGTCGGGGCGCCATCGGTCGTGAAACCGAATTTCTTGACGCGAACGGCGTCGTAGTGCGTGATCAGGTCCGCCATCGCGGTCGCAATCCTGCCGCCGGTCTGTTTGAGCGTGCTCAGCCACGACTTTCCGCACAAGACGCGGCTGCACGCGTCGAGGCTTACCGCTACCACCGGCCGCCCGCAGCCAAGCACGACCGATGCGGCGTGCGGGTCGAAAAATACATTGAATGTAGCCGCCGGCGTGACGTTTCCCCCCGTTCGCCGTGCGCCGCCCATGAAGACGATCTGGCGTATCTTGCCGGCAATCCGCGGCTCCCGGATGAGCGCCATGGCAAGGTTCGTCATCGGCGCGATGCATACCATCGTTATCGACTCGTCGGGCGATCCCAATAGCGTCTGGATCATGTAATCCACGGCGTGCAGGGATTCCGGTCGCGTACTCGAAACGAAGCTGGGAAACCCGTCAATGCCCGTGACGCCGTGCACATCGGCGTGCTTGTTTGGGCGCACGATCGGGCGATCGCATCCGGCGTACACGGGGATCGCGCTCTTGCCGGCGAACTCGCATAGCATCAGCGCGTTCTTCTGTGTCAGCGTAGCCGGCACATTTCCGGCAGCGGTCGTGATACCGAGAATCTCGATTTCCTCCGGAGACGCGAAGGCGAGCATCAGGGCGACGGCGTCGTCGTGGCCGGGGTCGCAATCGATGATCACGCGATGCGGCAGAGTCATGGCAGGTCTGTTCATGGCGGTTCGATCAACTCCCCTCGTACGCACAAACGCGCCGGGACCGCTACGCCCGCGGCGGGCCGCTGCTCTCTCTGACGACGACATCGACCGCCACCTCGATCGTCTGCGGGCCTGTTCGCCCGGCGAGGGTCGCAAGCAGGTACTCGGCTGCTCTGCGGCCGATCTCGTCGGCCGGAACGCGGACGGTCGTCAGTGCGGGCACAATTTGGCTCGCGAACTCCAGGTCGTCGAATCCGACCACGGAAAGCTGTCGCGGCACGGCGATCCGGCGGCGGGCGCATTCGATGAGGGCGCCGAAGGCGAGCTGATCGTTGCCGCAGATGATCGCGGTAGGAGCCTGCGGCGCCTCGAGCAACGCCCTCAAGGCGAGCTGGCCTTCGGCGATCCGGTAGGGACGCTCGATCAACATCGCGCGCGGCACGGCCAATCCTCGCTCGCGCAATGCATGGCGAACCCCCTCCAGCCGCGCCGCGGCGCGATCATTGTTGTAGGTCAGTCCGGCAATGACGCCGATCTGGCGATGGCCCAGGTCCAGCAAGTGGTTCGCGAGACGGCGCGCGGCTTCCGCATTGTCGAAACCCACGGACGGAATATTCTTACGGGCAAGAGTCCAGGTCACGACGAATGGGATGCCGCGCGCGGACAGGAAGTCCTCGACCATGCGATCGCGCTGCGCCCCAACGAGTATCACGCCATCGATGCCATGCGAGACCAGGGACTGGACCTGGGCCCATTCGCGCTCCGGACTGTACTCGGACGTCGCCAGCACGGCCCTGTAGCTGGTGTCGTTCAGATATCGCTGCGCCCCTTCCGCCGTGATGGCGAAGTTCGCATTCTCCAGAGTCGGAATGATGATGCCGATGGCGCGCGTCCGATCGGACGCCAGCGCTCGCGCAGCACCATTCGGCACGTAGCCCAGTTTCTCGACCGTCTGCTCGATGCGCTTGCGTATCTTTTCGCTTACCGGCCCGCTCCGATTGAGCGCGCGCGAGACGGTTGCGCCAGATACGCCGACCGCGGCCGCCACGTCTTCCACGCGGACGCGGTCAAGCGGTCGCCTGCCGCCACGAAACCTTCCATTCTTTGGCACGAGTTTCATCTTTGACCACGCGGACGCGGTCTAGCCAATGAAGGAGGCATGGCATTTCGGCATGCTGCGATGCATTCTTGGCCAGCGCATTCTAGGAACTCCCCATCGCTATCCAATGTCCGAGGTGGTAGCGCTTACACTCCCCGTCGTCCAGGAAAAGCTTTTGGCGTGCGCAAATTCCACTGCCGCAACAGCCGGCGATCCGGGCCGGCCAATAAGACCCTATTGACAACGCAACATTTGGCCCGGAGTGTATGCGCTTACGCCCGGACGGCGCGTTGGGCCTGAAGAGGGGGACGACATGAACAAGCGGCGCACTTTCCTGCAACGGATTGCTTCGACGACCTCGAGCCTTGCGGTGTTCGGGGCGGTCGCGATCGGTTGCGGGACGACATCGTTCGCGCAGGAGCTTCACGTGCTCAATTGGAAGGGTTGGGGCACCGACGAGACCTTCGCGATCGAGTCATTCAAGGCGGCTAGCGGGGCGAAGCTTGTCCACGACTACATCACGTCGTACCCGGAGGTGTTCACGAAGCTGCGCACGAATCCCGGCTATTACGACGTGGTGATCCTCAACGCCGCATTCGTAGGCCAGGCCGTGGCGGAAGGCCTGATTGATCCGGTCGATACGCCGAAGCTGTCGAACTATCCGAATCTGTTCGCCGAGATCCGGGAATCCTCTCAGGTCAAGTTCGACGGGAAGCCGTTCGCCGTGCCGTGGATCTGGGGGGCGACCTCGGTGACCTACGACACCAATGCGTTTCCCACCCCGCCGACCTCGCTGGCGGTACTCTGGGATTCGGCGAACGCCAAGAAGGTCTGCTGGCGCGACGATCCGGAAGATTCCGTGCGGTTTGCCGCCTTGGCGCTTGGACAAAATCCGGACAAGCCGGAGGATATGAAGGCCATTCGGGAGAAGCTTCGCGCCCTTAAGCCCCAAATCAAGGCGTTTTGGAAATCGGAAGACGAGTGGCGCAAGCTGTTTGCGGCCAAGGAATGCGTCGTGTCGATCTTCTGGAGCAGCAGTACGGAACGGGCGATTGCGCGCGACAAGCTGCCTGTCAGCTACATCGTCGCAACGGAAGGCGCGATCGCCTTTCGCGATACGCTCGTATTCCCCAAGGGCAGCCGCAACAGGGACCTGGCCCAGAAATTCGTCGACTATCTGACCGGACCCGAATTCTATGCCGATTGGCGCAAGGGTGGCGGAGCTCCCGTATCGGCAAACGCGAAAGTGATGGAAGGTCTCCCCGAAGGTACGCTGTCAAAGAAGGTCTTGGCGACGCCGGAGGGCATGAAGCGCATCAACTTCAAGGGACCGTTGTCCGACGCGCAGCGCCAGTCCTATCTCGATCTGTGGCAGGAAACCAAGGCCTACTTCGCGCAATAATCCGGCGATCTGCGGCGCTTGGGCTGGGGGATTCGTTCCCGCCGCGTTGTCGAGGAACCTGTCTTGGACACAATCAATTCCTTGTCCAAACTTGAACAGCATGCCTTTGCTTGCCTCTGCTTCGGCGTCATTGGCGATGCAATGGGCTCGGCGTCGGAACTTCTGGAGCCAGCGGAAATCGAATCGCGGTTCGGCTGGATCGAGACATTCGAGGGTGACGGCACCGACGATGTCATCATGCGGGACTTTCTGGCGGCCGCGCTCGCTTCCACCGGCGGCTATGCCAACGCGGACGACTGGGCCGCGCAATGGCGCGACCACCGCGATACGTTCTCCGGCGACAAGTCCAGTCGTTTCTTCGCATCCATCCTGCACGCGGTCGCGAAGCTGGCGCGCAACTATCCCCCGCGTTCGCTCGCGGAAGGAACGATGCCGAGCTCGACCTCGGCGATGGCGATTGCGCCCGTCGGCATCGTCAATGCCGGTCATCCTCGCGCCGCCGCGGCACAGGCCGGCGAGATCGCCAGCTTGATCCACGTTGGTCAAAACGGGTTTTGCCAGGATGCCGCCGCCGCCCTGGCGGCCGGTATCGCCACCGCGCTTTCGCCGGGGGCGACGCTCGATAGCGTCGTGCAGGCGGCGCTTGCGGCCATTCGTCCATGGAGCGGTCAGGAGATGCGCGAGCTGATCCTGGCGGCGCTGAAGCTGGCGGATGAAACGAAAGACTACAAGGCATTCCGCAGCGCGTATCATGCGCGGTTTCGCCGCGCGGTGATCTGCGACAGCCGCGAGACCATTCCCGCCACCTTTGCCCTGGCGCGCCTGGCCCAGGGCAATCCATGGAGGGCGGTCGTCCTGAGCGCCAATTTCGGCAGGGACTCGGATACGATCGGCTGCATGGCGGGTGGCCTGTGCGGCGCCTTGACCGGGCTCGACGCGGAGTCGGCCCGCAAGATGGAGCAATTGTCGCCCAAGATACGCGCCGACCAGAGAAGGCTCGCCGTTGCCTTGATCGGAACACGCGATGCCAAGGTGGCCTCGGAGACTGCCGCGTGGAGAAACAGCCTTTGAGTCCGTCCGATCCCGTCGGCTGCGGGCGTAGCAGCAGAGGCTGATTTCCCGAAGAGGGAGCACGTGGCACGATGCGATTGAAGCGCGAATGGGTCGGCTATGGCCTCACAGCGCCGTCTTTTGTCTGGCTTTGCCTGACCATCGTTCTTCCGCTGGCCGCGATGCTCTATTTCAGTTTCTTATCGGTAATGCCGATGGGCGTGGCGAAGCCCGTGCTGACGCTCAGCCAATACCGGACCTTTTTCGAGAAAGACTTCTATCGATTTCTGACCTGGCGTTCGATCACGCTCGGCTTCTACGTCACGCTTACCTGTGTCCTGGTCGGGTATCCGGCGGCGCTCATACTCGCCCGGCTGGTCAAGGGACGCTGGCGGGAGGCCGTGCTGCTGCTGGTCGTCCTGCCGTTCTGGAGCAATGCGCTCATCCGCGTCTTCGCGTGGACCATGGTGCTGCGAACCAATGGTATCGTCGACCAGGCCCTTCAGCTGATCGCACCAAGCCTGTCCCTCGGCATTCTCTATACCTATCCGGCGATCGTGATCGGGCTGGTCCATTCTTTCGTGCCCTACATGATTCTCACGTGTTACATCTCGCTGCAGGCGATCGACGACTCGTTGATTGAAGCCGGCCAGGCGCTCGGCGCGAGAAACTTCACGATCTTCCGCCGGATCATTCTTCCCCTCAGCCTGCCGGGACTGTGCGTCGGCATTGTCCTCACCTTCGTGCCGGTCGTCGGTTCGTTCATGGAACCGCGGATTCTGGGCGGGCCGCAAGGAATCATGCTGGGGACGGTCATCGAGGACCAGTTCACGGAAGTGTTCAACTGGCCGCTCGGGGCTGCGCTATCTTTCACGCTGCTGGCCCTGGTAGCGGTCATTTTTCTGGTGACGTCGCCGCTGCTTCGACGTGGCTTCAAGACGGCCTAGCGGAAGCGCGCCATGCCCCGCTCGCGATCGATCATCGGCTATGGCTATCTGGCCTTGGTTCTGCTCTTCATCTATCTCCCGATCGCCGTCATGATGTTGATGGGATTCAATGTGTCGGCAAGCTATGAGCTGCCATTTCGGTTTACGCTCGCTTGGTATCAGCAGTTGGCGGACAATGACGTGCTGTGGCGCGCCGGCCGCAATAGCGTGCTTCTGGCGGGCGCCAGTACTGTGGTGGCCACGATCATCGGAACGATGGCGGCGCTCGCCATGTCGCGCTACCGCCTCAGGGGACACGTACTTTTGCAGGTTCTGCTGTTTCCCCCAATGGCGGTTCCTTGGCTGATCCTTGCAACATCGATGCTTGTGTTCTTTTACTATTCCGGAATTGGGCGCGGCCTGCACGCCATGCTGCTCGCGCATGTCGCGCTATGCCTGCCCTATGTGATCATTGTCGTGGGCGCCCGGTTGCAGAGTTTCGATCGGGATCTGGAAGAAGCTTCGGCAACGCTGGGCGCCAATCCATGGCAGACCTTCTTCCGGGTTACGCTTCCCGTCATCGCGCCCGGTGTCGCTGCAGCGGCGCTCTTTGCATTCGGAATCTCGTTCGATCAATTCGTCACATCCTATTTCTTGTCGCCGCCCGGAGTCACGACGCTTCCCGTCGAAATCTATGCATCGATCCGAAAAGGCTTCACGCCCGAAATCAATGCGATTTCGACGATTATCATCATTCTCTCGATGCTGCTCTTGACGGTCGTATCGCGGTTCTATGCCTTTGGCGGCTCCAAATGAGCAGCGTCGATATCCGCTCGGTTTCGAAGTTGTACGGCGATGTCGTTGCACTGGACGACGTCACGCTGAAGTTTGGCGAAGGGGAGTTTTTTGGTCTGCTGGGCCCGAGCGGAAGCGGCAAGACCACGCTGCTCAGGTCGATCGCGGGATTTGTCGAGCCCAATAGCGGGGAGATACTGATCGAGGGAAGCGATGTCAGCCGCACGCCGACTCATAGGCGCGACATCGGCATGGTGTTCCAGAACTATGCACTGTTTCCGCATATGTCGGTGTACGAAAACATTGCCTTTCCGCTCTCCGTGCGGCGCATGGCGTCCGCCGAAATAAAGTCCCGCGTAACGCGAATTCTCGATCTTGTGCAACTCGGAGGCTACGGCGCCCGGCGGCCACGGGAGCTGTCCGGCGGTCAGCAGCAGCGAATAGCGCTGGCGCGAGCGCTGGTGTCCCGCCCCCGTGTCTTGCTGCTCGATGAACCGCTCGGGGCGCTCGACAAGAACCTTCGGTCGCACATGCAGATCGAGCTCAGGCAAATTCAGCGCGAGGTTGGAATTACGACCATTCTCGTTACGCACGACCAGGAGGAGGCGATGACCCTTTCCGATCGTATCGCTGTCTTCCAAAGAGGTAAGGTGGTGCAGGTCGGCCGGCCGGATGAACTGTACGAACGGCCGAACAGCGCCTTCGCCGCGGAGTTTTTTGGGGCCACGAATTTCATTTCGGGCACGATTGAGCGCGCGGGCAATCCGGCAGTCATTCGACTCCGAGATGGCACGAAGGTGATGACGACCGATATCCTCGGTTCACGTGCCGGCGAGATCACACTGACCATCCGGCCCGAGAAGATTCTTATCAGTGGCAATAATACCGGTCAGGAGCCAGCAGACGGTCGACCGATGAATGCCATGGACGGGATGGTGGTTCGTTCGGTCTATATGGGAGCATCCGTGACGTACAAGGTGGCCACCGCCGCCGGCGAGCTCACGGTATTCCAGCAGAACCGCGAGACCCGGCTCCTGGAGGCTGGAGAGGCGGTTCGGCTGACTTGGTTACCGCATCACACGATCGCATTGGCGGCACCGGCTGCGTAGCCGATCAACGCCTTCTTGGGGCGCGCGCGGCATTGCGTGGTGCATTCTTGCTTCAAATCCTGTTGCCGGGCCCTGGGCGCAACGCGATTCCGGCCCCCATAGATATGCGCTGGCGTGCTCGCCCGCCGCGCCACGCGGAAATCATCCGGCTGCCAGATCGCGCCGCGGCCTGGTGGTCGCCTTGTAGGTCTTGCCAAAGATCTCGACGTCGAACGCGGCGCTATCGGGTGTGATGCGGGAGGGCAGCGCGACAAACGCAAGGCTGGACCGATGGAGGTGGCCATGGCCGCCGGTCCGTACGAGCGCGGCCGGACGGCCATTCAGGCTGACAAGGTCATTGCGATAGGGATCGACCGCGCCCGACTCGACCGTGAGCTTTACGAGATGCCTTTGAGCGGCACGCGCCGTCATTGCCTTCTTGCCGAAGAAGTCGCCTTTGTCGATATTGATCAGATGGGTCAACCCCGCTTCGGTCGGCGTCAGTGTACGATCGATGTCGAGGCCGATGGTCCCGATCCCTTGCTCCAGGCGCAGTGCGTCCCATGCGCGCACCCCCAGGTTGATTGCGCCGCACGAGGCGCCGGCCTTGTAAAGGCTGTCATAGGCGCTGCGGGCGAAATCCATGCTGACCAGCACAAGCCAGTCGCCCTGGCCGGTCAGGTCCTGCCGAATGACCAGGGTCGGCGCAAAGCCAAGCGCGACACGGCGAGCAGCGCCATCCTTGAGCATCTTGATGTCGACGCCGGCATATAGGTCCGCCCTCGCGCATTCGCCAAGCACGTCGGGCGCGCGGGCGCCGGTGACCAGCAGCAGTGCGTACTGGCCGGAGATATTGCTTGCCCGGACCGACCCGTCGTTGGGAAGCCGGCGCCACAGATCATCGATATCCCGGGCCTCGAACTCGCCTGGTCCGAGCAGAAGGAAGCGATCCGAAGAAAGGCGGACGATCGTCATGCAGGTTGCGATGCCGCCGTTCGCCGTCAACATCGGCCCAAATCCGGCCTGGCCATCCGATTGAGGCAGCCGACAGGCGAAGGCCCAGTCGAGCGCCTGCATCGATCCGGGTCCGGATATCTCGAATTTGGAGGCATAGGACAAATCCAGAATGCCGACCCCGGCCGTCGCCCGCCGGCATTCCTCGCCCACCGTATCGAACCAGTTCGGCCGGAAAAATCCTAGGCGTTCCTTGCCTTCGGCGCCATCGCGGGCGAACCAGTTGGGGACCTCCCATCCATTGCGCACCCCGAAAACCGCGCCGGCGCTGGCCAGCCGGTCGTGAAGTGCGCTGGTACGCGCGGGCCGGCCCGCGCTTCGCTCGCCATAGGGGTAGCTCGGCAAGTTGGAGAAAGCATGCCCGGCATGAACGACGGAATAGGTGAAGCCTCGTGTGGCGTGCGCGCCGAACCGTCGGACGTCCAAGTCGCTCATGTCGGTGTCGGGCTCGCCCTCGACAATCCACTGCGCGACCTGCCTGGTGAACCCGGCTTGCACGAATCCCGCCGCATAGCCAGCGGCGATGAAATAGTTTCGCACGCCCGGCAGCGGACCGAGCAGGGGCTGGTGATCGGGCGTACGGCTGGTCGGGCCGTTATAGACCATCTTGATGCCGACTTCGCCCAGCGCCGGCACGCGTTCGATCGCCCGTGCGATGAAGTCGGCCGAACGCTCGAAGTTGGGGGCCATCAGTTCCTTGCCAAACGCCGGCGGAATGCCGTCTTGGAACACGAATTCCGGTGCATGCTCATAGACGCCAGACAGCAGACTCTTGCCTTCCTGCCGGCAGTTGAAGCCGCCGATCGGATCGCGCATCAAGGCCAGCTCTTTCCCAAGCGCTGCGACCGCGGGATGGTCTTCGGTGACAAGATGCTGGTGCATGAACACGATCAAGGGCAGGCCCACGCCGACCATGGCGGTTAGCTCGGGCGCCCACATGCCGGCGCAATTGACGACGATCTCGGCGCGTATCGAACCCTTGTTCGTGGAGATCTCCCACTCGCGATTGCGCCACGTCAGGCCCGTCACCATGGTCTGGGTATTGATCTCAACGCCCCCCATCCGGGCGCCCTTGGCATAGGCATAGGTAAGGCTCGACGGATCGACATGGCCGTCGCCCGGGGTATAGGCAGCGCCAAGCAAGCCATCGAGCTTCATGAGGGGGAAATGCCGGCCGGCTTCGGCCGGCGAGATGATGTCGACATCGACGCCCAGCGCGTCCGCCATGGCGACAACGCGGCGATACTCCACCATCTGCGTGGGCTGGGTGATCAAGCGGATGGCGCCGCTCCGGTGGAATCCCACCGACTGTCCGGTCTCGCGCTCGAGCACGGGCAACAGGTCGGTCGTTTCCTTCTGCAGGCGCATCAGCAGCTCGCTCGAGCTGAAGTGCATGACGTGGCCTGCGGCATGCCAAGTGGCGCCGGCGGTCAGCTCGTTTTTCTCGACGATCGCGATGTCGGACCAACCGAGCTTTGTCAGGTGATAGGCGAGTCCGCATCCGGTTACGCCGCCGCCAATGATTACAACACGTGTTTGCTGTTTCATTGGAATTCCCTCGATCGGTTCGACGTTAAAGAATGAGCGGCTTAATCTTCCTCAGTCTATTCATAGCTCTGCGGCACGGGCGCCGGAAGGAAACATGTTTCGGTCGCGACGATTATGCATCGAATCGCGATTTCGTCACCCTCGCAGTATTTGCCTTGGTGACGGTTCGGGTTGACGTCGAGAGGCAAAAAGACAAGAGTTGGGAAGAACTGCTCGCGGGACGACAAGCCAAGACAGTCTTGATTACAAGCTGCTTGTTTCGGCGCCGACGGGTTTGCCGGCAGGGCCGTCCGTCACGCTTCCATCGGCGATGCAGTGAGGCGCTTGCCCGCGAAAATGAGGGGAGGGTGATATGTCCAAACCGGATAAATTTCATCGCCAGGGTAAGGGCAGTCAGGTCTCGCGGCGTACGATCCTCAAAGGCGCCGGTGCCGCCGCGACGTTTGGCCCTTTGATCCTGACGCCGGGCAAGGCAAAAGCCACCGAAAGAATCTCGCTGATCAGCTGGGGCGGGGGCTATCGCAAGGCCTGGGAAGACGCTTTTGTCAATCCGTTTATCAAGGAAACCGGAATCGAGGTCATCATCGCCGATACGCCCGATCTGGCCAAGGTGAAGGCGCAGGTGACATCGAAGAATGTCGAATGGGACGTGTTCGACGCGCCCGGCGCCATGGCGCTTGCCGGCGCAGCCGAAGGATTCTGGGAGCCGCTGAACAAGAGCATCGTCAATACCTCGGATGTCTACGTCGAATACGGCTCGGATTATCTTCCCTACTACATGTACGCTGGCGGGGCGGCGTGGGATCCCAAGCGATATGGTCCGGGCAAGCATCCCACCGACTTTGCCGAGTTCTTTGACGTCGCCAAGTTCCCTGGGCGCCGCGGTTTGCGAACGCGCGTCGCGGAGACTCTGGACATCGCGCTGCTTGCGGACGGAATTCCGCCCGACAAGCTCTATCCGCTTGACGTCGAACGCGGCTTCAAGGTGCTGGAGCGTATCAAGCCGCATGTGAAGAAATGGATCGCCGAGACGCCACAGACGATCTCGCTTCTGCAAAACAATGAAATCGACTACTCCTATACCTATAATGGACGGGTACGCGCGGCCCAGGCGGATGGCGTATCCATCGAGTTTTCGTTTGCCCAGACGATCAACGCGTTGAACTATCTGACCGTGCTGAAGGGCAGCCCGCGCCGCGAGGCAGCAATGAAGCTGGTTGCCTTCACGCTTCGGCCCGACCGGGCGGCAGCTTTTGCCGATATCCTGGGTTACACGCCGACGGTGCGCAAGGCCATGTCCCTCGTCTCCGCCGAGACGAAGAAATGGCTTCCGGACATGCAAAATCCGCGCAACTGCGTCATGAACGACAAGTGGTGGCAGGCGAACTTCACCGCGCTGCAGAAGCGTTTTAGCGAATGGCTGCTGACCTAGTTCGTGACTGAGGAGCAGCAGGACGCCTCGCGACAATGCGGACATGGCACGCGGTCCTGTTCCTCCTGCCGGTTTCAGTTCTGATGGCGGCGATATTCCTCGTACCGCTAGGCCAGATCGCCTACACAAGCGTCGACGGGCCGGCATTCTCGGCGCGCGCCTATGCGGAGCTTGCGTCGAGCACGCTGTTCAACAGGGTTCTGTTCAACACATTTGAGATCAGCGTCGGATCCATGCTGGTCTGCCTGCTGGTCGGATATCCGATCGCCTACCATCTTTCGCGCGTATCGCCGCGCCGCCGCTCGATCTACCTGATCCTTGTCCTGCTGCCGTTCTGGACCAGTATCCTGGTCAAGAGCTTTGCGTTCACGGTCATCCTGGGCGAGAACGGAATCATCAACAATGCGCTGCGCGGCGTGCTCGGTCCCAATGCCGCGCTGCCCTTGCTGTTCAATCGCGTCGGGGTAACCATCGGGATGGTTCACTACCTGTTGCCCTTCATGGTGTTCCCCGTGCTGGTCAGCCTGCTTTCGCAGAATGGCGACATTCACCGCGCTGCACGGATCATGGGGGCTAGCCGCGCCCGCATCTTCTTCCGCATCACTCTTCCGCTCAGCTTGCCGGGCGTCCTGGCCGGCGCGGTGATGACGCTGGTGCTTTCGCTCGGCATGTTCGTGACGCCTGCGCTTCTGGGCGGCCGTCGTGACCTGATGATGGCCAATCTGGTCGACTTCTATACCCGCGTGTCCCTGGATTGGGGTATTGCGTCCTCGATTGCCCTGCTGCTGCTAGGCATCACAGGCGGTCTGATTGCCATCATGGCGCGACTGCCTGGCGAGCACCGGCTGGTGTGATCGCCATGCAGCGACCATCGCTCGCTACGGCCGCGGTTGCCTGGGCCTTCTATATCTTTCTGATCGCGCCCAGCCTGATCGTCATCCCGATGTCCTTTAACAACTCGTCCGAACTCGTGTTTCCGCCGCGGGTGCTGTCGCTGCGCCTGTACAGGGAATTCATTTACGGCGGCGATTGGCTGTCGGCGACATGGCAGAGTTTCATCGTCGCGTTCGCTACGACTATCCTGTCGGTGTTGGCCGGCGTTCCGGCCGCCTATGCGCTGACACGCGCGCACTTCCCCGGGCGGCGGCTGTTGGGCATGGTGCTGCTTGCGCCAATGCTGGTCCCGACCATTGTCATAGGCCTCGGGCTCTATATGTACCTGGCCAGTTTCGGCCTTAACGGGACGACGCTCGGACTGATCCTCGGCCACACCATCCTGACCACGCCGTTCGTGATCGTGATTGCGATGGCAAGCCTCCGGCATCTTGACGCCAACCTGGAGGTTGCCGCCAAGGTCATGGGCGCAGGCCAATTGACGGTGTTCCGGCGCATCGTCCTGCCCCTGCTGGCGCCAGCCATTGGTGCTGCTGCGCTGTTTGCCTTCCTGATATCGTTCGATGAGGTCGTGGTCGCCTATTTCATTTCTGGCGTCGGCACGACGACGCTTCCGGTCAAGATGTATAGCGCGATTCACTGGGAGGTTTCGCCCGTGCTGCCGGTCGTTTCGACCTTGCTGACGGGCCTCTCGCTGGTGGTGTGCGTGCTCGGCAGCATTCTCCAGCCAAAGGAGCAGGGAAGTGGATAGCCGCTGCCTGAGCCGCGATCGTCGGAGATACCGATGAAATCCGTCGCACCGAAGGACATGGTGCGGCTCGAAGCCTGCGCGAAGCGCTATGGCGTAACCCAGGCGCTGACGCCGACCGATCTTGCGATCGCCGAGGGCGAGTTCGTCACGCTCTTGGGGCCCAGCGGGTCAGGCAAGACGACCATCCTCAATCTTATCGCGGGAACGATCGTGCCGAGCGCCGGACGGATTTGGATCGCCGGCCGCGACGTCACCGATGTGGCGGTCGAGAAGCGCGGGCTAGGCATGGTGTTCCAGAACTATGCACTGATGCCGCACATGTCGATCTTCGAGAATGTCGCCTTTCCGTTGCGCGTGCGGCGATGCCCCGAGGACGAAATACGGCGCAAGGTGGCGGAAGTGCTGGACCTCGTCCGCCTGCCGGGGGTCGCCGACCGAAAGCCCCGTCAGCTGTCCGGCGGCCAGCAACAGCGCGTTTCGCTGGCCCGCTGCATCGTCTACAACCCGCCGCTCATCCTGATGGACGAGCCGCTTGGCGCATTGGACAAGAAGCTGCGCGAGCAGATGCAGCTGGAGATCCGCAGCCTGCATCGAAGCCTCGGCATCACGATGCTTTACGTGACGCACGACCAGCAGGAGGCGCTCACGATGTCGGACCGGATCGTCTTGCTGAACGGCGGCCGGATAGAACAGACCGGAACGCCCGACGAACTCTACTTTCGGCCCAAAACCGTCTTCGCGGCTGATTTCCTGGGCGATTCTAGCTTGATCGCCGCTACGGTCGAAGCGCCCGGACATCCGACTAGCCTCGTAACGGATGGCGGCGTCCGGCTGATGGGAGAGCAATCGACGATCGTGTCAGGTACGCGCATTACAGCCGTGGTGCGGCCCGAAAACGTCAGACTCGGAGCCGTGGGTCGGGGTCGCGGCGAGAATTCCTTCGAAGGAACGGTGATCGACATCACCGTTCTTGGCAGCGTCATCCGGCACCACGTTCGGCTCGGTGATGGAAACACGATCGTGGCGCATGAATTCAATCGTCGTGGAAAGAGCGAGACCAAGCAGGGCGACAAGGTGATGGCAACATGGCATGCCGAAGATTTGTTAATCCTGGAAAACCGATCTTGAACGATTGACCGACCAAAAAGCGCGGATCGGGTTCTGGGCGAAGCGCGTCTTATCTCCGGAGCGGCACGCGAATCGTCTGGCAATGCAGTTGGCATTGCCGGGTTTCACGCCCGCGGCACACCGAAATACCGTTCCGCGTTCTCATGCAGCACCTTGGCCAATACGCTTTCGTGGTAGCCGAGCGCGCGCCAGTGCTCCGCCATCTTCTCGTATTTCAGCACCGGATAGTCGCACCCGAACATGACCCGATCCTGCAAGCGCCGGCCGATCTCCTTCTTCAGCGCCGACGACAGGTATTTCGGCGACCAGCCATGCACCTCGTAGCTCACGTTTGCCTTGTGCAGCAGGATGGCGAGCATGTCGTCCTGCCAGGGAAAGGCCGGGCGGGCCGCCAGGATGCGCAACTCGGGAAACCGTGCGGCGACGATGTCGATATGCCGCGGATGCGCATGCTCCAGGACGATGCCCTTGCCGCCGGGGAAACCCTGGCCAATGCCGGTCAGGCCCGTATGGATGAGTACCGGCGCGCCGACGTCGATCGAGTGCTTGTAGAATGGGTCCCAGATCGGATCGCTGGGCGGGAAGCCCGGGTTTTGCTGGCCGACGATGCCGAATCCGATGAACCCCGCGTTTGCCGCGCGCCCGCGCTCGAACTCGTCCAGCGCGAACTTGCCGACCCGCGGGTCCAGCGTGATCCAGTGGCCGAAGATGACGTCACGGTGCTTCTTCTGAACATCGTAGGCGTAGTCATGCACCGCGCGTATCTCGTCGGGCTGCATCCACATGGTGATGGCCAGGTCCAGGATTACGCGGACGTTGTTGCGCCGGAAATTGTCAGTCATCTCCTGCTCGGTCTCGAGCGTAGCCTTCGTGTGCCATATCCGCTCCTGGCTGGCGAGTTCCTCTTCGGTGCGGAACAGGTAACCCCGCTTGGTGCTCCAGTGGGAATGGCAGTCGAAGATGCGCATCTGGCTGGCCTCCTGGTCGGTTGGCGCTTTAGTTCTTCTTGTAACGGCGGTCGAGCAACCGCCGCGGCTTTCCCTCGCGGCCGAGATTGGCGACCTCCACGAGACTGGCTTCCTCGACCAGTTCGACGTCGACCGTCACGCCCAGGTCGTTCTTCAGGCGGCGCTCCAGATGGTCCTTAAGACCGTCCCGGCTTCCGGCGTCCTTCCGCACCTCGATCCGCACGACCATATCGTCGCGCGGAACGCCGCCCGCATCATGCCGATCGACCACGCAGATCCATTGACCGGTCGTTCGCGCGTCGCTCTGCACGGCCGGCAAACAGGCCATGGGATACACGTTGACGCCGCGGAGTTTGACCATGTCATCGCTGCGGCCAAGGAAGTGATCCATCCGGCGAAATGTACCGCCGCAGCCGCAAGGCTGCTCCGAGACGAGTCGCCCCAGGTCGCGCAGATTAAAGCGGATCATCGGCGGGATGCGCCGGTGCAGGATGGTGACGACCAAGTTGCCGATCTGGCCGTTCGGCACGGGCTTGTTGGTCTCCGTGTCGATGATCTCGAAGTAGCTGCAGTCCTCCATGAAGTGCAGCCCGTTCTTGTGCTGGCATTCGAAGGCGCCCAGCCCCATCTCGTTGGTGCCATAGTTGTCGTAGACCGGGCACCCCCACAGCTCTTCGAGCTGCCGCCGCAAGGTGCCCTCGGTGTCGGGGCCCAGGAAGCTGCTGATGAACTTCGTCTTCAACTCCCGCACGTCGCGGCCGAATTCTTCGCGAAAGACCTTGGCGAGCTGGATCATGTATTCGGGAAAGCTCACCCACAGGTTGGTTCCCCAATCCGCCGCCAACTCCATCTGACGCCGCGAGGGCGTCACCACGCCACTGCCCGTCGTCAGCGGCAAGACGCCCAGGTAGTCGTGACAGGCCTTGTAGACGCACCAGCCCAGATTCGCGAGGGAACACGTGGAAGGAATCTGCATCACGTCTCCCGGACGCGCGCCCTGGAGATACAGCCCGCGCGCCTCCGTGATCGCGTTCATCTCCCATTCGTATGGGCCGAACACGGTGGGGCGCGGTTTGCCGGTCGTACCGCCGCTGGTCTGCGCCTTCAGCGGATGGCCGGGCCGCAGTGGTTGCGGCAGGCCGTGGATCAACCCGAACGGCGGGTTTTCAACTTGGTCGGTCTTGATGTCCTCCGACGAGAAGGTCGGCAGTTTGGCGATGTCGTCAATGCCGCGGATATCGCCCGGCTCCAGCCCCGCAGCGCTCCAGCGCCGGCGATAGAAAGCATTCTTCCATCCCGCCGCCACCGCCTCGAGGAAGCGCTCGTTCTGCAGGGCGCGGACGCGCTCCAGCGGCCAGCGAAACACGGTCTTGTCGAAAACGTCGGGCACCGGATAGCGCCAAAACAATCCCTCCCAGTCGACCGAATGGTGATAGATCGGCAACTCGGACTTCATCGTCTTCGACATCACGACACCCCCACCCTCGCTCGGCCGTTTTGAATGCCCGGGCGTCCGTCGTTCGCCGCCAGCACGCTGCCCCGCTGCGTCCCGAGGCTGGCGGATCTTTCGGGAAGTCCCAGCCCCTTCAGCAGAAACCGAACCGCTTCGCGGCGCATGGTCGCTTCGGCGACCCGGCCGCGCAGGTCCCAGCGGCGCATGATGAGCGCGCTCGGAAGCATGAGGACGATGCTTGCCACCACCCGGCGGTGACCGAAATCCAGGCCGCTTTCCGTCGCGGCATCGGCCAGAATCCTCTCGTACAAGGCGCGCAGCCGCGCGGCGTCGCGCAGGAACGGCTTTCGCTGCCGGCGGTCCAGGCAGTGGACCTCCTGGTACAGAAGAAGAAGATGGTCCTGCAATTCGAAGGTCGCGTCGATTGTGGCGTCGAGCGCCAAATACAGCTTCTCCAGGGCGCCCGTCGCTCCCAGCAGCGCCTGCTCGATGTGGCGTTCATAGACGCCATAGACGTCGCTGCAGACCAGGTAGAGAAGATCCGCCTTGTTGTGGACGTAGTTGTAGACCGTGCCCTGCGATACCCCGGCGACGCGCGCAACTTCGTTTACCGTGCTGCTGTTGAATCCCTTGTCCGAGAATACCGCGATCGCGGCGCGTACCAGCGCCGCCCGGCGCTTTAGCACGCGGGCCGCATCCTTTACCGTCGTGCCGCTCCGCCGCTTCATGGATGCACCGACGCGATCTCGCGCTCCTGTGACGGTCGCGTACCAGCGTCCAACTGTTCCTGCACCATCGCGGACCACCCTGCTTCTATCTCCGCGCGATCCGCGCCCTTGGCGATGAAGACGAGGCGCGAGCGGCGGCGGACTTCCTTCAGGTGCGGAAGAGGCACGGGTCGATGGAAGATATGATGCACGCCGTGAATGGCCGTGGCATATGGATCGCCCGGGAAATACATCACGCCCTTAACGCGCAACAGCTGCTGTGACCAGCGGACTCTTACCCGAGTCATCCAGTTCGAAAAGACGCGCCAGGGGAGGCTGACGTTGGTTTGCAGCACGAAGGAGTTGACGCCGTGCGCGTGAGCCGAGGCGGATTCCGCCAGCGCCGGCGCCTCTCCCGCGCGGTGGCGCAGTTCCCGCAAACGCTGGACGGTGATCGCGCCGTTCAAGACCGTTTCGGCTGGCGCGCGCGGATTGATGCCGCCCAGGGCCGATTTCAGCCGGCCCAGCCCTTGCACCGCCGCCAGGTCGGGTTTGGTGATCAGGAGCACGTCGGCGATCGCCACCTGCGCGGCAGCCTCCGGCTGTTGCGCGAGCTGGCCTTCGCCGAACAACGCGTCGACCGTACAGGCGATGGAATCGAGCCGGAACAGGCGCGACGCCAGCGGGTGACCGATCAAGTATTCGACGAATCTGACCGGGTCGGCGAGCCCGCTAGCTTCGACAATGACGGAATTGACGGTCGATGCGCTTCGCGCACGGGAATAGACGGACAGGAATTGCGCCTCGAAATTGTCGCTTAGCGAGCAGCAGAAGCATCCTCCCGCCACTACCGACGTCCGATCGCGGTCATGCGCGACCAGGTCGCCGTCCAGGCCGACTTCGCCGAACTCGTTGATCAGCACGGCGCTGTCGCGCATCGCGGCCTGCGCGAGCAAGCCGTTCACGAGCGTCGTCTTTCCGCTGCCGAGGAATCCGGTGACGACGAGCACCGGCAGTCGTTCGTCCATTGGCGCGCCCCGCGATCATAGGCGTAGGGTCCGACCACGATAGCCCGGCTCCTTTGCGAAATGAAGCCGCCATTCGCATGAAATCGGGTGCTGCGCCGCACAAAATGACTGGTCAGTCAATTTGTGCCTTGACTCCCTCTTGCCCGGGTCCGAAAGTTCCATCACAGGCACACGCGCGATGTGCCGTCCGGCGGAGCGTGGCACTTGCGCGCAATCGACGTTCACGTCCATCCGATGACACAGGACTACATCGCGGCGTTGGGCGACTTCATCGCCGCCCAGGAACGCCTGTTCCGCGTCAAGCTGCAGCCCAAGACCGACGAGCAAATGGCCGAGGATTTTCGGCGCGAGGACATCCGCGCAATCGTCATCGCGTGGGACGCGCAGAGCACGATGGGCGGCGGCGTCATCGCTAACGACACGGTCGCGCAACTGACCCGGCAGTTTCCCGAGGTCTTCCTGCCCGGGTGGGCGATGGTCGACCCGTGGAAGGGTCAGGTTGCGCTAAAGGAGCTTGAGCGCGCGATCACATCGCTCGGGATGCTTGGCGCAAAGTGGCATCCGCCGATCCAGGCGTTCCACGTCAACGACCATCGGTTCTATCCGTTCTGGGAGCTTTGCCAAGCGCTGGACGCGCCGGTCCTCATCCATACGGGGATGACGGGTGTGGGACAAGGAATGCCCGGCGGCGGCGGGGTGAAGAACAAGTACGGTCGGCCTTTTCCGCATCTTGACGATCTGGCCGCCGACTTCCCGCGTTTGACCATCATCGCCGCCCATTCCGGCTGGCCCTGGTCCGAAGAACTGATCGCGGTCGCCCTGCACAAGCCTAACGTCTTCATCGAGGTGTCGGGCTATCGCCCCCGCTACCTGCCGGCGGCGCTGAAGCACGAGATCAGCCGGCGCCTGCAGGACAAGGTGATGTTCGGCTCGGACTATCCGGCTTTGTCACCCGTTCAATGCCTCGACGAATTGGAAATGGAGGGATTCGCGCCGGAGATCATCGAGAAGCTTTTTCGCCGCAACGCAATTCGTGCGCTTAAGCTGGACAAGCGATGCCCGAAAGCGATCAGCGACTAGGGGAGCATAGCGAGGTGAGCGTGGACTATCAGCGGTATTCGCGGTTTCTGATACGGCGAGACGGGCGCATCCTCCGCGTGTCGCTCAACCGCCCCGAAGCGCTGAATGCGATCGATGGGCAGACCCATCTGGAATTGACGACCATTTTCCGCGACATCCAGGAGGATGCGGAGGCAGATGTCGTCATTCTCACTGGCGAAGGAAAAGCCTTCAGTGCCGGCGGCGACGTGGATTGGCTCAGCGATCTGGTGCGTCGTGGCATCTCGCCCGACATGGGGCACGTGAAGCAGATCGTCTACAGTTTGCTGGAGCTCGAAAAGCCGGTTATTGCGCGAGTTCCGGGTGTCTGCGTCGGCCTGGGGGCGACTATCGCGCTGTTTTCCGACATCATCATCGCGTCGGAGAACGCGCGGTTTGGCGACCCGCACGTAAAGGTGGGGGCAGTGGCCGGCGATGGGGGCGCCGTCATCTGGCCCCAGCTGGTCGGCTTCGCGCGCGCCAAGCAGTATCTGCTGACCGGCGACATCATGACGGCCCAGGAAGCCGAGCGCATCGGCCTGATTACCAAGGTCGTTCCACGGGACAAGTTGGACGAGGAGGTCCAGCGGATTGCTCTCCAGCTGGTCAACGGCGCCACCCAGGCGATACGCTGGACCAAACTCGCGATCAACATGGGATTGCACCAGCTCGCCCATTCGATCATGGAAAGCTGCGTGCCCAACGAGATCCTCTCGATGAAACTCGACGATCACGTGGAGGCACTCGACGCGTTCCGGGAGAAGCGGACGCCGCGATTCGCCCTCAAGCAAACGAACTAGCTGAACGGCGGGAAAACCACCCCAACAAACAATGAGGAGGAAATGATGGTGAAATGGCAGAAATCGATGGTGTATGCCGCGCTGGCAGTGGGGCTGGCGTCATCGCCTCAACGCGCAATCGCGGCCGAGACGCTCAAGCTGGGGATGTCGTTGCCATTGTCGGGCAACGGTTCGACCTGGGGTCTGGGCATGAAATGGGCCGCGGAAGCCGCCGCCAAGCAGATCAACGGTCAGGGCGGCATCAAGGCGGACGGCAAGGCGTACACGCTGGAAGTGATCGCCTACGACAACAAGTACAACACCGCCGATGGGACAAAGGTGGCCCAGACATTATTCTCGCGCGACAACGTGGACTTCGTCGTCGGCGTGATGGGCACCGGCCCAACCCAGGCCCTGCAGGCCATCGCCGAGCGCCGCGACAAGCTGATTTTCACCACCGCCTGGGGGCGCAGCGTCAAGGGCCCGGAGCATCCATTGACCTTCACCCAGGCCCATACGAGTTCGGAATCGATGCCCGAGCTGTTTGCCTACATCAAGAAGGAGCATCCGAGCGCCAAGACGGTCGCGCTGATCAATCCCAATGACGCGACCGGCAAGGCCGTGGAAGCCGACGCGCGCGCGTTTTGGTCGAGCATCGGCATGAACGTGGTAATGAGCGATTTTTTCGAGCGCGACACCACCGCGTTCCAATCGGTCGCCACGAAGATCGTCCAGGCCAAGCCCGATATCGTCGATGCATCCAGCGGTCCGCCGGACATCGCGGGGCAGATTTTCAAGGAATTGCGCACCCAAGGCTGGAAGGGAATCCAGGTCATTGCGGCCGGCGGCAGCGCAGCCACGCTGACCAAGACGGCTGGCGAAGCCGCCGATGGCACGTACATGGGCCTGGTGGTCGATTTTGCATCGCCGGCTGCGACCGAGACGCAGCGCCGTCTGAACGGCGAGGCGGAGAAGGTACTGGGCGAGCCGCTGAACCCGGTTCATGTCAGCACCTGGGACGCGACGATGGCGCTCAAGGCCGGCATCGAGAAGGCAAACAGCCTCGATCCGAAGAAGGTCGCGGACGCGCTGCGCACGGTGGTTTTTGAGTCCTCATACGGGCCGGCCGCGTTCGGCGGCGCAGAAACCTACGGGATCGCCGAACAGATCCTCGTTCCCGTGACGGTCGCCGCCGTGCGCAACGGCAAGATCGTCGAACTGGCCCGCGTAAAGCCAAAGGAGCTTGAGGAACGGCTGAAGGTCAAGCAGTAGGACGAATCGGCGGGCGCGCCGTCCCAACCGCGCGTCCGCCGAACTGCGTAGCTGATGCCGATGGCGCTCTACGCGCAGCTTTTCCTGAACACCGTCCAGATCGGGTCGGTGTACATGCTGTTCTCGCTTGGGCTTACCATCATCTTCGGCGTGATGCGGGTGGTGAACTTCGCCCATGGCGAATTGTTCGCCGCGGCGGCGCTCCTCGTCGCGGCGCTGGTCCCCGCGGCCGCGGTACATCTGGGGGTGCCCGTCGCCGGTGCCTATGCGCTAAGCATCGTCGCGGCGATGGCCGCGGTCTCCTTGCTGGGGACCATCTTGTACCAGTTCGGTTTCCGTCTCTATCTGCGCGACATGACGGGCTCATTCATCCTGTCCCCTGGATTCTTGTTGTTGCTCCAAGGCCTGCTGGCCGAGATTTTCACCGGCGTTCCTCGCGTGGTGCCGCCGCTTTCCGAGGAGACGATGGTATTCCTCGGCGGGCGCGTCACCGTGCAGCGGTTCGTCACCTGCGCCGTCGCGCTGGTCCTTGCAACCTCGGTCATCGGTCTCATCAAGTACACCAACCTCGGCATGGCCCTGCGCGCGGTGGCGGAGGACCATGAGGCCGCGATGCTGCAGGGCATCAAATACGGCCGCATCGCCTTTCTGGGCTTTCTGGTCGGCGCGAACCTGGGGGCAGCCGCGGGCTGTTTGATCGCGCCGCTCTTCACCGTAACCCCGTTCATGGGGGCGGACTATCTGGTCCGCGCTTTCGTCATCGTAATCATCGGCGGCCTGGGCAGCATCTCCGGCACGGTGCTTGCCAGCTTCATCGTCGCGCTGCTTGATACGCTCGGAGGGTTTTATTTCGATCCCACCACCACCACGATCGCGATGTTCGCGCTGGTCATGCTGCTCTTGGTCCTGCGGCCGCAGGGCTTGATGGGACGCGGCGGCTGATGCCTGCGCGCGCGTCATCGGCCATGCTCACGGTCCTCGCCGCCGCGATCCTCGGCTATGCAGCATATCGCCCGACCAGCTTCGTGGTGACGGTGATTACTTGGATCGCGGTACGGTCGATCGTCGCCGCCAGCATGCGCTTCGTCATGCTGATCGGAGAGATCAACGTGGCCAGCATCGGTTTCGTCGGCATGGGGGCCTATGCTGCCGGCCTGGCGACGGCGACCTGGCACTGGCCGATTTTCGCGGCGCTCCTGCTGGGCGCGGTCGTAGCGGCGGCTGGCGCCGCCATGTTCGGTTTCATCACCCTTCGGACGCGGGGCGCCTATTTTCTTCTGGTGGGTTTCTCGTTCACGGAGGTGATGCGCCTCCTCTATACCCAGGTCGAGGCGATCGGGGGCAACGACGGCGTCGTGGGTATCTTCCCGCCGATGTGGCTAGACCGCTGGTTCCCGGCGCTGTTGATCGCGACCGGCATGGCAATTCTGTACGTCCTGTACCGGATCGAACGCTCGGTGCTTGGCAAGCTGTTTCTTGCCATCCGCGGCAACGAGCGGATCGTCGAGGCGGCAGGGATCAATGTGCTCGGCGTCAAGACCCTCTGCCTGGTGATCGCGTCGTTCATGGTCGGGATCGCGGGTGGGCTGCATGCGCATGCCGCCAATGTCATCAGCCCTGGCGATTTTGGCTTTGTCGTCGCGGCCATGGTACTGGCCTATGTGAAGATCGGCGGTGAAGGCCACATTCTGGGTGCGGTCGTCGGCGCCGCGGCGCTGACCATCGTGGAGCAATACTTGCGTGGCTTCGGCGCGCTGGAGCACGCGCTGTTCGGCGCCGCCATCGTCGCCGCCATGCTGTTCTTTACGGAAGGGTTGTGGGGCCTGATCCACCGCATCCTCGACCGTGTCGCCATGCCACGGCCAGCCGCGCCGACGCCGCAATAGCCATGGCGGGCGAGCAAGCGCCGGGCCAGGCGGTGGTGCTTCAGGCCGAAGGCCTCGTCCGCCGATTCGGCGGTCTCACCGCGGTCAATGGGGTAAGCTTCCGCCTGTATGCCGGCGAAATCCTCGGCCTGATCGGGCCGAACGGCGCCGGCAAGAGCACGACCTTCGACCTGATAAGCGGATTTCGCCAGCCCAATGCTGGAACGCTCGCGCTGTTCGGCGAAGACATGACAGGCCGCAGTCCGAACCAGATCAACCACAAGGGGCTGGTGCGCACGTTCCAGCACAAGAGCTTCATTCCGGACATGACCGTGTACGACAACGTGCTGGTCGGCGCGCTCAAGGCGACCACGCCGGCCGAACGCGACCGCCGCGTGCGCCAGACCGCCGGATTGCTCGGGCTTTCCGACGCAGTAGACGTGCTTGCGCGCGATCTGCCGCATGGCCGCCAGCGCCTGCTCAGCATCGCCATCGCCGTGGCCTCGCGGCCGAGAATCCTGTGCCTGGATGAGCCCTTGACCGGTTTGAACGCCACTGAAGTGTCCCGCGCCCTGCGCATCATCCGCGAGCTTGCGCAAAGCCTGCCCGCCGCGATCCTGTTCGTCGAGCACAACATGCGTGCCGTCATGTCGCTGTGTGACCGGATCATCGTCCTGCACCATGGCGAATTGCTGGCCGAGGGTACCCCTGCGGAAGTGGCGGTGAATCCCAAGGTGGTCGAGGCTTATCTTGGAAAGCCCAAGTGATGGAGCCGATTCTCAGCGTCGATGGCCTCACGGTCGACTATGGCAGGGTCCGCGCCGTCACGGACGTGACGCTGCGTGTCGGACGCGGATCGATCGCGACGATGATTGGTTCGAACGGCGCGGGAAAGACAACGGTCTTGAAGGCAGTTGTAGGTTTGGCGAAGTCGCGGGCGCGGTCGATTCGCTTTGACGGCGAGGAGATCCATGGCCGTGAGACCGACCGCATCGTGGCGGCGGGCATCGCCGTCGTGCCGGAAGGCCGTCGCCTGTTCGGCAGCATGACCATCCGCGAAAATCTCGTCCTGGGGGCATATCTAACCAAGAACGCCCAGCAGGTTCAGCACAGCATGGAAGAGGTGTTCGCCTATTTTCCGGTTCTGGGCGAGCGGTTGACCACGCGCGCGTCGAGTCTCAGCGGCGGCCAGCAGCAGATGCTGGCAGTGGCGCGCGCGCTGATGAGTCGGCCTAAGCTGTTGATTCTCGACGAGCCGTCAATCGGCCTGGCACCGGTGGTGGTCGACAAGATTGTGGAGATCATGAACGTTGTGAACGGCAAAGGTGTCAGCATTCTGCTGGTGGAGCAGAACGCCAACATGGCGCTGGAAGTCGCGCAGGAGGCTTATGTCCTTCAGGACGGAGCCATCGTGCTGAAGGGGCCAACGGCAGAATTGGCAAGAAATGATTTCGTAAAGACGGCCTATCTCGGCATTTGAATTACGACGATCCGCTGGCATCGCCGGGTAACGTAACCCCTCTTTCCACGGCGAGACGAATTCGATCACAAGTCACCGATCGGAACCTTCTATGCACGCAGGTGCGTTCGTATCGCCATCTTCTGCCCGCGCGGCGAGACGTGCGCGGCGCTTGATCCACCACATCGAGACCCCGGTCGCGACATACATCACGGGCAGGAAGCCGCTCGCGGACACGAGGGTCCGGTACCACAGGCCCAGGCCTTCCCCGGCATGCAGCGCATGTTGCCAGGCGTTGACCGACTCGCCCCAGCTATGGGTGCACGGTCGATCAGCTCGGTCAGCTTGCCCTGCCATGGGTCGACAAAGGCGATGACTGCCGGCGCGCCATCGCGATGACCGGGCGGCGCCATGCTGATGCGATAGGACCGGTCGGGGCGCGGCGGAACGAAGATCGCGCGCGGAGCGGGTCGGCAGTCGCCCGCGACAATTGCTGAATCGCCTGGTCGAGATCGAACAGGAGCGTGCGGTGCGCATCGTCCCGCACCATGCTCTGAATCCAGAAGAAGCAGCCAAGCCACTGTCCGCGCGTCACCGGCTGGACGCGATGCAGGCTGGATGCCGGGTACAGCACCATGTGGCCCGAATGACTGGCCGCCGCCGCGGTCGATCTTCCAGGATATCGAACTCCACAACCATCGCGCCGGATCAGGCCAGCAAACGCTCGTCGTGCGGGGTCGTGTTGATCTGTTCGAAGCCGGTCTTGGTCACCACCACCACGTCTTCCAGATGCGCGCCGCCGATATCCGGGCGGTCGGGCAGTACGATGCGCGGCTCCAGGCACATCACCATGTTCTCGACCGCCTCGAATTCGACGTTCTTGTGCACCAGGGGGTCGCCGTGCAGGCCATAGCCGAGCTGGTGCCCGGTGTTGCCGCTGTAAAGATATTTGCCCCAGCCCTGGTCCTGGATCACCTCGCGGGCACGCTGGTCGATCTGGTGGCAGGTGATGCCGGGCTTCACCATCTTCTTGGCTTCCTGGAGCGCCAGGTGCGTGGCCTTGTAGACCGCCTTCTGCTCCGCGGTCGGGTCGCCGCAGATCACGGTGCGGCCGAGATCGCCGGTATAGCCCTTCACCACCGCGCCGATGTCCAGGATCACCATCTCGCCCAAGCGGATGGTCTTCTCGGTCGCGACGCGTTCGAACATCGAAGTGTTGTAGCCTGACGCGACCAGGGGGATGAAGGGCTCGAACTCCGAGCCGTTCCTGCGCATGGCGTAGACCGCCTCCGCCGCGACCGCGTGCTCGGTCACGCCGGGCCGGACCGCGTCCATCGCTGCCTTGGCGCCGAGGTCGGCGACGCGCACCGCCTCGCGGATCAGCGCGATCTCCGCCGGATGCTTGATCGCGGTCAAGGTCGACCAGATCTTTCCGGCGTTGGAGAACTCGATCTTCGGAAACTGCCGCATCAGGTCTTCATGCACCATGTACGGCATCAGGTCCGTGCCGATGCGCGCCTGCGCCAAGCCATAGTCGGCGATCATGCCGCCAATGGTGCTCGCCCATTCCGCGACCGGCGGCAGCTTGCGCGCGTCGACGATGTCGGACCTGACCCGGATACGAATATCGTCGCTGCCCGAGATATAGCCGACGACCGGAGGCTTACCCTTGACCACCAGCACCACGTAT
Organism: Alphaproteobacteria bacterium; assembly: GCA_020851015.1. The sequence goes on from JADZDN010000193.1 coordinate 99,534, forward strand.
TCCGGCTCCATGAACGGCCGGAATCCCTTGACGTAGAAGTCGGTGACGTAACGCACCGCCTCGGCCTTGAAGAAGATCAGCGCGTCGAGGTTGCAGCGAACCAGTGCCTCCTGCAGCCGCTGCTGCTTGATCCGGTGCAGCTCGTCGCCGGCATAGAAGATCGGCGGCTGCTTCTCGAAACTCAGCTTGGGCTGCGTCTCGGGCTTCATCGGTCAGGCCGCCTTCCGGAAGGGTTCGAGGACTTCGGCGAAATGCTGGATCGCGGCTGAAACGGCCACCTCGTCGATATGGTAGTGGGTCACGAAGCGGATCTTGCTCCGCCGATGATTGGCTAGAATGCCGCGGTCGCGCAGCGCGCCGTTGATGGCGCCGGCATCCGCCGCGAAGCGGTCGACGAAGCAGTTCACGATGTTGGTCTGGACATGGGCGAGGTCGACAAGCGACGGATCGATGGCCGCCAACCCGCTCGCAAGTGCCGCGGCCAGCGCATGATCGCGGCGCAACACCGGGTAGGGGTCCTTCAGCCCGACGATGGCCGGGGCGGCGATCAGCCCGGCCTGGCGCATGCCGCCGCCCAGCATCTTGGCCGCGCGCCGCGCTTTCGTCATGAAGGCGCGCTCGCCCGCCAGGACCGCGCCCACCGGGCCGCCCAACCCCTTGCAGAGCGCGAACCAGACCGAGTCTACATGGCAGCAGATATCGGCGATCGGCACGTCCAGATAGGCGCCGGCATTGAGCAGCCGCGCACCGTCGAGATGCACCGGGATGCCAGCCTCGCGCGCGATGCCGTGGATCGCCGCCATGGTCCGGAGCGGCATCACCGTGCCGCCCGAGGCATTGTGCGTGTTCTCCAGGCAGATCAACCGGGTGGGCGCCAGAGCAAGGTCGCCGGCGCCGCGGATCGCGTTCTTCACGTCGGCGGGGTCGAGCGTGCCGTTGCGCCCCTTGACCGGCCGCGGGATTGCGCCGCCGACGACGCAGAGGCCGCCGCCCTCGGAGTTGTAGATATGCGCCGCCTCCTCGACGATCGCCTCGCCGCCGCGGCATTCATGCGCCAGGACCGAGGCCAGGTTCGCCATCGCGCCCGAAGGCAGGAACAGGGCATCCTGCTTGCCGGTCAACTCGCGCGCCACACGCTCCAGCTGATTGACCGTCGGGTCGTCGCCGCGGCCGGAATCGCCGAGGGGGGCGCGGGCAACGGCCTCCATCATCGCAGGCGTGGGCAGCGTCACCGTGTCGCTGCGGAAATCGAAGACCGGCTTCGACATGGCTCCCCCTAGACCGGCATGCGGCTAAAATGGCCGGGACCGACTTCCACCAGCCTGGTGGCCGGCGTTATCGAGTCCGTGTCTTGCTCCGGGCCGTTGACCGGCACGACCGTTCGACCGCGGCGATGCGGATCGATCACCAGCACGGCCGCCATCAGCCGCCGCGTGTAGGGGTGATGCGGCGTGTTGATCACGGCGTCGCGCGGCCCGATCTCGACGATCTGCCCGCGATGCATCACCGCCACGCGATGGCTGATGCGCTCGACCACGGCGATGTCGTGCGAGATGAAGAGATAGGACAGGCCGAGTTCGCGCTGCAGGTCGATCATCAGGTCGATCACCTGGGCCTTGATCGAGACATCGAGCGCCGAGACTGCCTCGTCGGCGATCAGGAGCTTCGGCGACAGGCCGAGCGCCCGGGCGATGCAGAGGCGCTGGCGCTGGCCGCCGGAGAATTCGTGCGGGAAGCGCTCGGCGGCCGACGGCTCCAGCCCGACGCGCTGGAGCAGCTCCGCCACCCTGGCCCCGGCGCTCTTGCGGTCGCAAACCCCATGTACCAACAGCGGCTCGGCGATGGCGTCGCCGACGAGTTGGCGCGGATCGAGCGAGGCGTAGGGGTCCTGAAAGACCATCTGGATGTCACGGCGCAGGTGACGCAGGCTGCCGCCACGGGCGCCAACCACATCCACGCCTTCGAATCGAACGACACCGCAGGTCGGCTCGACCAAGCGCAGGATGCTGCGCCCCGTGGTCGATTTGCCGCAGCCGCTTTCGCCGACCAGCGCAAGGGTCTCCCCGTGGCCCAGAACAAAGGATACATCCTCCACCGCATGCACCGTGGCGCGCCGACCGCCAAACAGGCTGCGCCCGCCGCCGAACCGCGTGGTCAGGCCGCTAACGGACAACAGGGGAACTTGGGAGGGAGCCACAACGACTGCCGGCGCGCCGGTTGCAAGCTCGGCCGATTTCAGCGGCTGCGCGCCGCCGCGCAGGGTACCGAGACGCGGCACGGCATCCAAAAGCTCGCGGGCATAGGGTGTGCGCGGGCGCTTGAAGACCTCGGCAACCGCCCCATCCTCCTGCTTCTCGCCGCGGCGCATCACCAGCACGCGGTCGGCGATATGGCTGACCACGCCCATGTCGTGGGTGATGAACAGCATCGCCATGCCCATCTCGGCCTGCAGCGCCTGGAGTAGGTCCAGGATCTGGCGCTGCACGGTAACGTCGAGCGCAGTGGTCGGCTCGTCGGCGATCAACAGGGCCGGCTCGCAGGCCAGCGCCATGGCGATCATCGCGCGCTGGCGCATGCCGCCCGAGAGGCTGTGCGGGTATTCGTCGAAGCGGTCGGCCGCCCGTGGGATGCGCACGCGGTCGAGCAGCTCGATCGCGCGGCGTCGCGCCGCCGCGCCTTCGGCGCCGCGATGGTATCGCAGCGCCTCGGCGATCTGGTAGCCGACGGTCAGCACCGGGTTCAGGCTGGTCATCGGTTCCTGGAAGATCATGGCGATGCGGTCGCCGCGGATTGCGCGCAGTGCATCTGGCGTCGACGACAACAGGTCGCGGCCGTCGAAGCGAATTTCGCCGGCAGAGCGTGCGAAGACCGGCGGCAGCAATCCCATGACGGCGAGCGCGGTGACGCTCTTGCCCGAGCCGGACTCGCCGACAAGCGCCAGGGTTTCCTTGGGCGCCAAGTCGAAGTCCAGGCCCAGGACCACGTCATGCCATTTGCCGCCGGAGCGGAAGCTGACCGTCAGCCCGCGGACCGACAGGCAAGTCGGGTCGGGCTGCTGCACTTCGCGGAAGGCCATGGCGACCATCAGCGCTCTTCCCGCAGCCGCGGATCGATCGCGTCGCGCAGCCCGTCGCCCAGGAGGTTGAGCGCCAGGACCAGCACCAGGATGGCGAGGCCCGGGAAGATCACGAGATAGGGCCCGTCGAGGATGTTCTCGAACCCGTCGCGGATCATGCCGCCCCAGGTCGCTGTCGGCGGCCGCACGCCAAGGCCGATGAAGGCGAGCGAGGCTTCGACGCGCACGGCAGAAGCCATCCACAGCGAGGCGACAACCAGTATCTCGGGCACGATGTTCGGCAGGATATGCGCGAACATCAGCCGCGCGTTGGAATAGCCGAGTGCCCGGCCACTGGCGATGAACTCGCGCTCCTTGATGGCGATGGTCGGGGTGCGGGCGACGCGGGCATAGGCGGGGATCAGCGTCAGCGCAATCGCGGCTGCGATGTTCGCGGCGTTGGGGCCGAGCACGGCGACCAGCAGCAGCCCAAGGATCAGCGACGGCAAGGCCAGGAGCGCGTCCATGAGTTGCATCAGGACGATGTCCAGCCGGCCGCCGTAGTAGCCGGCGACGAGGCCGATCAGCGAGCCGATCGCCATCGCCAGGAGATTCGCGGACATCGCGATCAGCAGGGTGACGCGCGCGCCGTGGAGCAGGCGGGCGAAGATGTCGCGGCCGAACTGGTCGGTGCCGAGCCAGTGCGCGGCGCTGGGCGGCTTCAGCCGGCTCATGATGTCCTGGTCGATCGGGTCGACCCCGGCGAGCCATGGCGCGCCCAGGGCGGCCGCGGCGATCGCCACCGTCAGCACCAGGCCGAGCAGGGCGGTCTTGTTGCCGAGGAAAGCCTGGCGTGTCGCGGCCAGCGCGCGTTCCAGGACGATGCGGCGTCGCTTGGCATGGTGCTGGACGGGGATTGCCGACATGCGCGCTCAAGCCCGGTAGTGGCGGATGCGCGGGTCGATCAGCCCATGGATCACGTCGGTGACCATGTTGATGCCAATCAGGATGATCGTGTAGGCGAGCACCAATCCCTGCAACGTCGTGTAGTCGCGCTGGTTCAGCGCCGCGACGATCAGCTTGCCGAGGCCGGGGCGGCTGAAAACGATTTCGGTCAACACCGCGCTACCGATCAGGATGCCGGTATAAAGGCCGAGGAAGGTCACGACCGGCAGCAGGGCGTTGCGCAGGCAATGGATCCAGACGACCGCCGGCTCGGGCACGCCCTTGGCGCGGGCCGTGCGCACGTAGTCCTGCTGGGCCACCTCCAGCATCGCCGAGCGCATCACCCGCGTCACATACGCGGCGACGATCAGACCCAGATTGACCGCGGGCAGCACGAGCTGGTGCAATCGTTCGCCCAAGGTCTCGCCGCCTGCGTTGATCACAGGGAAGACGGGAAGGTAGATCGCGAAGGCCAGCAGCAGGAACAGGCCGGAGACGAAGGCGGGGAAGGAGATTCCAGCGAGCGACCCGACGCGCACCGCGTAGTCCGCCATCCGGTTGCGCCGCAAGGCCGCCAGCACGCCGAGCGGCATGCCCAGCGCCGTGCCGATAAGGAGGGCGGCGAAGGTCAGCTCCAACGTGCTCGGCAGCACCGACAGCAGCTCGCCCAGCACCGAGCGGCCGTTGGTCATCGACACGCCCCAATGCCCGCGCGCTACTTCGGCTACGAAGACGAGGTACTGAACCAGGATCGGCCGATCCAACCCGAGCTTGCTGCGCAGGGCCGCGAGCGCCTCCTGGCTTGCCTGGTCGCCCAGCATGGTCTGCGCCGGATCGCCAGGGATCACGCGCACGATCACGAACACGAAGGACGTGACCAGGGCCAGCGTCACTATGGAGAAGAGCAGACGCTGTGCCAGATGCCGCCACATGCCGCGCGATTCCCGATGCCTGGCGTCGCTACTGCACGATGCGCGTGGCTTCGGTGATCAGCGGCCCACCGGATGGCGTGTCCTTGAAGTCATAGCCGTACTCCACCTTGTCGCGCCGCGCCCAGGTGTAGAGCACTTCCATCAGCGGCACGGCGCAGACATCGGCGACGACCTTTTGCTGCGCGATCTTCCACAACTCGTCCTGCCGCTTGGGGTCGGTCGCGACGCGGGCAGCGTCGATCTCGGCGTCGGCCACCTTGCAGTGGCCGAAATTGGTCACCGCCGTCGGCGTGCCCGGAATGCTGCGGGAATGGAAGAACTGGGTCAGGGTGGAATCCGCGACCGGGAAGCGATTGGCGCCATAGAGCACGGCCTGGCTCTGGTTCTTGCGGATTCGGGCGTGATAGGTCGCGTGATCGACCAGCTCGATGTCCAGCGTGATACCGGCCTGGCGGAGCTGGCTCTGCAGCACCTCGATCACCTCGCGCAGGGACGGGCGGTTGGTGTTGATGACCTTCAGGGTCACGCCGTTCGCATAGCCGGCCGCGGTCAGCAGCGCCTTGGCCTTGGCGAGGTCGTGGTCCAGCAACGGGACGTCGGCAGTGAAGCCCGCATGGGACGCCGGGATCACGGATCTTGCCGCGCGGTGCGACGCCTCGCCGCGGAAGGCAATCAGTGCCGGACGGTTGACCGCGTGCGCCACGGCCTGGCGTACGCGCAGGTCGTCGAGCGGTTTCGAGGTCTGATCCAGGAACAGCCACCAGATTTCCGGCAAGCCGGGCGTTTCGACCTTGATGCCCGGCATCTTGCGCGTGCGCTCGATCCAGTCCTGGCCCAGCGCGCCGCCGGTGATGTCAAGCTCGCCGGCCTGCAGGGCCAAGTCGCGCGAGCCCTGCGACTGGATGTAGCGGAAGATGACGCGGTCGATCTGCGGCTTGCCGCGGAAGTAGTCGGGATTGGCCACCAGGGTCACCGAATGCTGCGGCTTGTATTCCTGGAACATGAAGGGGCCGGTGCCGATGGGCTTCTGCGCGTAAGCCGGCCCCAGCTCCCGCACCGCTTTCTTCGACACGATATTGCCACCGAGCGAGTTGACCACCAGGCCAAGCAGGCTTGGCACGACTTCCTTCAAGGTGATTCGCACCGTCAGCGGATCGATCGCCTCGACCTTGTCGAACTCGACATAGTCCGAAGCGAACGAGGAAGTGTCCTTGTTCGCCGCGCGCTGCAGCGAGAAAACCACATCCTCCGCCGTTACCTCGCCATAGCCGTGATGCCATTTGACGCCGCGGCGGAGGTGAAAGGTCCATTGCTTTCCGTCCGCGGACGATTCCCAGCTCTCCGCCAGGTCGGGCTCGATCTGCCGTACGTCGCCCGAACCGGGCTTGAACCGCACCAGGCCGTTGAACACCGACTGGATGATGTAGCGATCGCCGGAGACGACGGTCGCGTGCGGGTCGAGCTTCCCGAGGTCGGGATTGTCGATGCCGAAGCGGAGATCGGCTGCGCCAGCCGTGCCGATCCAACCGATTACGCCCAACGTGGCACCGACCAGCAGGCTGGCGATGCCGCGATGCAAGCGAATGATCATGGTTTCCTCCCCTGGCATTGCGTCGTCGCCGGACCACAGGGAAAAGGCCGGCGGCGAGCATCTGCAATCTTATTGACATTTCAGTTGAATCCAGGTGTGCCGTCAAGTACGATTCCGCCCGTCGCGATCCGGAGCCGTTCCGGATCGTCAACGCGATGGCGAGGACACGTGCCGAGCGCGACCAAGATGCTGCGCGTCGACGTCTACGATCAGCTCAAGGACCGGCTGTTCGCGGGCGAGCTGCGTTCGGGTCAGTTCGTGTCCCAGCGCGAGCTGACGGCATTGCTCGGCGCCACGCTCAACCCGGTCCGCGAAGCGCTGCGCAAGCTAGAGGCGGAAGGGCTGATCAACGTCTATGCCCAGCGCGGCATCCAGATCGTCGAGGCCAAGCCCAAGGCGATCAACGACGCCTATGACTACCGGGTGCTGCTCGAGACCAACGCCGTCCGCCACTTCGTCGCCCAGGCGCGGCCGGAGCAGGTGCAAAGGATGATCCAGAACGTGGAGACGGCGTTGGCCACCCTGAAAAAGTCGCCGGCAGACCAGGCCGTGCGCCTGCGGGTGCTCGACGCCGACTACCAGTTCCACAAGGATCTGATCGACTTCCAGGGCAACGAGATCATCAGCAAGCACTACAGCCTAAACGCGGCCCGCTTGCGGCTTTTCCGCGTCAATATCGGCGAACCGTTGCAGCGCCTGGACCTGGCGGCGAAGGAGCACCTGGAGATACTCGCCGCCTGCCGCCAGGGGGATGGTAACGCCGCGGTCGCGCGCCTCGCGGCTCACATTCAGATATCGCGTGAGCACACGCTGGGCATTCGCCCGGTACGCTATCACGATAGTGCTGCGTAACAGGTCTTGCGGTGTCCGCATGTCGAGATGTCCGTACCGAGAATTTTATCCGGGCGTATTGGTGAAGAAGGCCGCCGAGAATTGGCTCCATGGCCCATGGTGCAACCTTCGACTCGGACGACAAGAATGCACCATCAAAGTCTGGGATCAAACATCTAGGGTTTAGAGTTCGAGATCATCCGCATACGAAAAGAGGGCCGGCAGCCCCCCAGTGTGCACGAACACAACCGTAGCGTCGGGATGGATGATTCTCCGACGGACGTGGTCGATCAAACCTGATAACGCCTTGGCGCTGTAAACGGGGTCGAGAATGATCCCTTCGGATCGCGCAAGGAGCTTCATTGCATCAAGGCCGGCGGAGGATACGACACCGTACCGCGGCCCGATGTAGCCGTCGTCATTGACAATCTCGTCGCGTCCGAATGCGATGTCGTATCCCAAAAGGCCGGCGGTAGCCGTGGCTATACCGGCGATATCGGCGGCGCGGTCAGTCTTTATCCGATAGCGAACGGGGGCGATGCCGACAACTTGCGTCGGCATGCCCAGCAGCCTGAATCCCGCGGCTAGGCCGGCAGGGGACATCTCTGCGCCAGCGAGATAGACGTGCGTGGGGACTAAGCATTTCGCAGAGAGCTGTTCTGCAATCTCTATCGCAGCGTTCACGTAGCCAAGTGCTGCGACCGCCTGCGTCTCGAGCGCAAAGGATGAAATAAGGTACGGCCGCAGATCCAAGGCCCGCAAGGCGGCGACCTTCGCCTCGAGCAGAGGTTGCAGGCCTTCGTCATCTGTATCGACGATCTCAATGTTGGCGTCCATCAGGCGGTCGAGCAACAGATTCCCTTGCAAGGCGGGGCCTTTTTCGCCATGGGCCAGGACCAGGTAGACGTCGAGACCGAGCTTTCGCGCCGCGGCGGTGATCTGACGGCACCAGTTTGATGTTGTGTAGGCGCCGGCGACAACGCAATTCGACCCCTTGGCAATGACGTCGGCAAAGAGAAACTCGAGCTGCCGTACTTTGTTGCCACCGAACGCAAGACCGGTGAGGTCATCGCGCTTGACGAAGAGCCGGGGCCCGTCGATCGCCCTGCGAAAATTCTCACACGGTTCCAGCGGCGTCGGAAGCGTCGCAAGAGAGACGCGCGGTAGTTTCGCTAGGCGTTCCCGCAACGTTGCCGACGTGGACCCGATCGATCCGGTCGCCATTGGGTGTTCCTATAGCGCGGCGGTGCAGGTGATCTCCACGAGTTTCTGCGGGGTGGATATCTTGGCCTCCACGGTCGTACGGCCCGGCGCGCTGCCCTGAATGACCCACGCGTCCCAAATCTTGTTCATCCGGTTGAATAGCACCATGTCAGAAATGAAGACTTGCGCCGTGAGCAGCTTCGACTTGTCTGTGCCGGCTTTCGCTAGCATCGCGTCGATCTGAGCGAGCACTTGCTTGGTCTGACCTTCGATATCTTCGGCGGTATCGTGTGCTGTCTGCCCCGCTAGATAGACGACGCCGTTGTAGACATTCGCCATGCTCATGCGGTTGCCGGCGTCAATCCTCTTAATACTCATCATGTTCTCCATGCGCTCGAAGGGTCGAGCGAAGTAGGGGGTTATTCCACAGCGACATAGCAGTCACGGCGCGGGTCGGCGCCACCCTTGCGGAGGCCGTCGGCCGCACAATCGATCCCCACTGCCGCACCGAGGGCGTTTGTGAGACCGGCGTCGCGAGACCAAGAACCGGCGTCCCGAAGAGGCATTCCGACCGTCCGTAGAGATTCGCGGACGGAATCGGCGATACGACTTTCGTACAGAATCCCGTCATTGTGTTCCTGGCAGAAACGCGGCGCCTCGATCGCCGCTTGGATATCAAGATCGCGATCCATCAGATTTACGAGAACTTGAGCGAGCGTTTGGCCCTGCCCGTGCCCGCCGGGGGTAGCTAGGACTACATGCCGACCGTTCCCACCGAGAAAGACAGTGGGGCAGAGAGTGTGCGGCGGACGGTATCCGGGCCGTAAGGTGGAAGGCAGGTCCGATGTAAGCGATGCTAGGCAAAGCCTATTCTGCAGTACGATACCCGTTTTCAGCGAGCAGACCTGACTGCCGAATTCATCGTAAAGACTCTGTATCCAGCTGACGGAGTTACCGTCCGCGTCCATCGCAACCAGGCAAGTAGTGTCGCCGGTGCCTGCCCGCAGGACGGAACGGGGAGTGGACATTTCGGTCGACCAAAGCGCCCGCAGGCGGCGCGTTTCCAGCAGGTCCGCAGGCACCGCAGCCGACTGGGGGTCGCCCAAAAGCCGGTCGCGCTCACAAAAGGCTATTTGCTTTGCTCGGATGAACGCAGCCGGAAAGCCTGCTGCGCCCGCGGGAACAGAAGCTTCTTCCAGCAGTCCGAGCAATAGAAGCAAGACCATGCCTTGGGTATTTGGCGGGCAAGCGAACAAGCGGCCTTCGCGCCAACGAAGCGACAGCGGTTCCTGAAACCGTGTTTCGTGGCACGCAAGATCGTCAATGGTGAGCAATGCTCCCTGGAGACGCGCGTCGGCGACCAGCGCTTGGCCGATTGATCCGCCATAAAGCGCGGCTGCACCAGCCTCTGCAAGCGCCGTCAGCGTTCGCGCCAGTGCGGTTTGCCGAAGTAAATCGCCGGCGCGACGGCCGCCGGGCGGCCCATACTGTGTGGCCAGGCAGGGATGGTCGCGGCACTGAGCCGCAAACAGGTCGCTGTTGCAATAGTCGGCGAATTGCCGACCAATCGGTCCCCCGTTTGCGAAGCTGATCGCGGATTCTAGCAAGGTGCGGAGTGGCTTGGTACCGAACCGCGCGAGCGCCGCGCCCCAGGCGTGGACAAGACCTGGCACCGATATGGAATAGGGGCCCCGGATCGGAATTTGCTTCAGTCCTTCGCTCCTGTAGCGTTCCAGAGTGGCCGCACGCGGCGCCACGCCACTGCCGTTAATCGCCCACACCTTGTCCCTGCGGCTGTCGTACCAAAGGGCGAAGGCGTCGCCGCCTAGGCCATTCATATGCGGAATCGTCACGGCAAGAACGGCCGACGCGGCGATGGCGGCATCCATCGCGTTGCCCCCAGCGCGCAGCGTGGCGGCACCCGCTTGGGCAGCTTCAGGGTTCCCGGCGGCGACAAGCCCGCGCCTGGTCATCACGACCGGCCGGAGTGAGTAAGCGGTCATGCTGTCTTGCTATCAATCGAGGCGTTCAGCAGCCTGCGAGCACGCGAGACGGCCCTCAGGAAGGCTGGTTCCTCCATGCTCTCCGGCGTTCTGGGACGGGGCAAATCGATCTCCAATTCTTCAAGGATCCGTCCCGGTCGCGCACTCATTACGAGGACGCGATTTGACAAGAACACAGCCTCCGCGATGCTGTGGGTAATGAACAGCACGGTCTTCTGCGTCTCCATCCAGATGCGCTGTAGCTCGATCATCAGTTGCTCGCGCGTGAATGCGTCGAGTGCGGCGAACGGTTCATCCATCAGGAGCACCGACGGGTCGTGCACCAGCGCCCGACATAGCGATACGCGCTGCTGCATGCCCCCAGAGAGTTGATAGGGATACCTATTCTCGAATCCTTCTAGCCCGCACATCGTCAGAAGCTGTTGGGCACGTTGCTGGAGCGCTTGCCGATCGAGGCCTCTAATGTCGGCTTGCAGTACAATGTTGCGGAGTACGGTTCGCCACGGTAGGAGCACCGAGGACTGGAATACGATGCCGACGTTGTCGCACGGACCTCGCACTTTGATGCCTTCCATCTCCACGCTGCCGTTCGTCGGCGGAATTAGGCCCCCAACGATCCGAAGGAGGGTGCTTTTGCCGCAACCGGACGGTCCTAGGATGGAAACGAACTCCCTGGCCTCGATCTTCAAATCGATCGACTGAAGCGCTTCAACCACATCTCCTTTCTTGCCAAATAACTTGGTGACGCCGCTGACATGGATGCTGACCCCCATCGCAATCTGTCACCGCGGAACAAAATCGTTGGTGTAATAATCCTGCACAGGGCGGGTCGTCGTCAGGTCTGCATACTGCTTCAACAGTGCTTGGGTCTGCTCCCAATCCGCATCGGACATCCAGCCGAGCGGTTTGCCCTTGGTATTCGGCGTCTCGAGAGTCTCGAAGGTAAGCTCGAGTTGGCGAGTCAGCACGGCTTTTTCGGCGGCGAGTTCAGGCTTGGCCTTCAACAGCGCAGCGATGGATTCGGCAGGGTTCTTACGCGCGTCGGCCCAACCTTTCGCCTGTGCTCGGAGGAAACGCCTAACCAACTCAGCCTTGTCAGACAGGAATTGGGCGTTCACGATGATCCCGTTGTTGAGCGTGTTGACGCCATAGTCTGCATACTTGAAGTACTCCACCTTCACCCCTCGTGCCTCGACCTGCGGCACCTGGCCGTTCAAACCCGCAGTCATCGCGTCGATCTTGCCCTGCAACAGCAGAGCCATTTTGGCGCCCACTGCCGGATTGAGGACGCTGACTTTGGTGCCGTCGATTTTGGCCGAGGCGATCAATGCCGGATACACCTGCGCCGTCGATTCCGCCGGTGCCATGGCCACGATCTTGCCTTCCAAATCCTTGGGGGTTTTCACGGGGTTATCGGCTCTGGACATGATAATCATCGGGCTCGTCTGATTGATCCCGAACACGGCTTTGACCGGTAGCCCCTGGGCAACGCCTTTCATCATCGTTGCATAGTCGGCGAAGCCGATCGGTTCGGCCGAGCCGGAGGCCACGAGTTTGACAACGGTCGCGGATCCTTGGCCTTCCAGGATAGTGACGTCTAACCCCTCTGCCTTGAAATAGCCCTTCTCCGAAGCAAGGAACCAGGGACTGTGCGTACCCTGCAGCGACCAATCTAGGCGGAACGCAATCTTGTCCTGCGCCCCGACGGGAGCGGATAGGCCAATCGCTAGAAGGGCCGCAAGCGCGGCAAGCTTGGATCGATTCATCAGTGCTCTCCCTTGTTCCAGTTTTGCTAGGCCGGCGGGCGAAAACTGTCGTCGCGATGGCTGACGTGCCATGGGATCGCCAAGCGCTCGCACCAGACGACAAGGTAATAAAGGAAGACGCCCACAAACGTGAGCATCACCAAAATGGAGAAGAGCAAGCGCGTATCGAGATTCGCATTTGCGCGCAGCAACAGGTAGCCGAGTCCCCGATCGGCGCCGACCCATTCGCCAACGACCGCGCCGACCACGGCAAACGCGATCGCAACGCGCATGCCAGCAAAAATGCTTGGCAACGCCGCCGGCATTCGCAGTCGGAAGAAAACTTGCAGCGGCGAAGCGCGCATAGATCGAACCAATTCCACCATCTCGGGTTCGACCGCGCGCATCCCGGCCACCGTGGCGACCACGACGGGGAAAAAGGCGATGAGGAAGCTCACCAGGATTTTAGTTTGAATGCCGAAGCCGAACCAAATGATGAAAAGCGGAGCGACCGCAACCTTGGGAAAGGTCTGCGACAAAACCAGCAGGGGCGTAAGCGCCTGGTCGATTTTGGGCGACCATACGATGACCATCGCTAGGGGAATACCGACGATAACGCTAAGGGCAAACCCACCGAGAGTTTCCAGCGTCGTGATCAGCGTGTGATGCCAGAGGAAGGGCCAGTTCGCAGCCAGATTCTCGGCAACTGCCTCTGGCGCGGGAATTAGGTAGTCCGGAATCGCAAAGGCGCGGACGACGACGTGCCAGAGCAACACTCCTGCTGCGACGGTCAACAGCGGATATCCCCAGCTCGGCACGATTATCCCCCCGCCTCGGCTTGGAAGACCATAGCGCAGAATTGTATTATCGTATACGATCTTCTTTGGAAGAAACGAGGACACCCCGACTTGGAGTCGCGCAAAAGGAACTGCATGAAAGAGGACGCGGTGCTGACAAATGAGAACGCGTTACGTCTCAACCGCTCGACCGCGGATCTTGTCGCCAATGTGTTGCGCGATGAAATCATCGGGGGCGCGATTGCGCCGCGCCAGCAGCTTTTGCAGGATGAAATCGCAGCGCGTCTGGGGGTGAGCAAGATCCCGGTGCGCGAGGCACTAAGAACGCTGGAGGCCGAGGGATTTGTAGTCTCGGCGCCACGACGCGGCACCATTGCTACCAAGATTTCAGTCGCCGAGGTCTCTGAGGCCTTTAAGATCCGCCTTGCGCTCGAACCGCAGCTAGCGAGGCTGGCAATCCGCCATATGAACGCCACTCATCGGGCGAGAGCCGAAAAGGCGCTGCGCACGCTCGAGCGTGAATCCGATCAGCGTCGATGGGGCCGGTTCCACTGGGATTTTCACTTGGCGCTCTATGAACCCGCGGAGCACCCACTGATGCTGCGGATCCTGTCGACGATCCACCACCATATCGATCGGTTTCTGCGGCAGAGGATGCAGTTCGGCAAGGCGGACTACCATGCGGCAAATCGAGAACACGCAGAATTGCTCAAGGCATTTGTCGACCGAAAAGAAGAACGGGCACGTCGCATGCTTGTGCAGCATATTCGCGGTGCGGAGAAAACGTTCTTGTCGTATGTGCGGAAGCATAGATCGACAGGGGAGTTACCCTGATCGCCGATCAAGGGGTGATTGTGTCAGCGGATATCGACGATGATACCAAGCGGCCTGGGTCGTGATGGATATGTCTTGGAACCCTTTGTGTTAGCTGGTGATTGCGGCACTCAGGAAACAACAGCATCAAATCCAGAGATGATTGATAGGGGAGTGAATTAGGGTGGTTTCAGACCATCCCGCGCCGTGCCGGAAATCGCACGAACTCGTTGACTGATAAGGATTATTTTTCCCACCCCGTATCGCTGCGTGTCACCCCAGCCGAGCCACTTTGTTGGTACCGATGTTGGTATGGCGCAGGATGGTCGAGAAACGGGCTTCCGGTACCAACAGCGCCTGTTGATGGTATCCGGTCGCCCCCCGACCGGATGCGGATTTATGAGCGAACTCACTGATAAAGAACTGAAAAACCTGAAACCGAGGGCCAAGCTCTACAAGGTGACGGACCGCGACGGGATGTACGCGGCCGTCACCCCGACCGGGGTCGTTTCGTTCAGGTATCAATACCGGGTAAACGGGCGGCAGGAGGTTTTGACCATCGGTCGATATAGCGCCGAGGCGGCGCGCAAGCTGACACGGGCGCCCGACGCCCTGGAATACGGCATGGAGGTGTCGCTTGCGG